>CAXMST010000020.1:0-22163 GCA_964196325.1 uncultured Acidimicrobiia bacterium | reverse complement strand
ACCTACGCCAGCGTTCGGGCAGCCCTCCACGACGACCCGATCTACATCGCCGAGCAGGGGGGCTGGGCCGATCCCACCTTCCCCCTCACGGTCTACGCTAGGGCCGTGAAGCGGCGTGGCCGGCTCTCCGGCGCTCACCTTTCAGCGTTCGATTCAGCCCTTTCTTGGGCAGAATTGGGCAGAATGTCCGATGAAGGGCACCTTGACGATCTACGAGCCGGATCGGCCCGGATGCAGGACACGGCTTCCCCAAGCCATATGCTCGAGCCGAGCCCCCGTAGCTCAGCTGGATTGAGCGCCGGCCTTCTAAGCCGGATGTCGCAGGTTCGAATCCTGCCGGGGGTACTGAACCTCTGTTGGGCTCCCTGGGGCAGTCGGCGCCGGGCGCTGAAGGTCAGCAATCAGGCGGGGCCGATCGCGCCCCATTCCGGCCCCGACTGCGCAAGTATGAGGCGCGATGCTGGGCGCTGGCGGAGCGATCGACAGGCTTATCGGTCAACAGTGGCTCGAAGGGTGCGACGAGGACGAGCGGACCGTGCGCCGGACCCTCGCGACCGAATGGGTCGGCGTAGGTCTCGTCACCCCCTGCTGGGGGCTGATCTATATCGCGTACGGGGAGCTCGCAGCTGGGCTGATTCCCGTCGTCTACGGGGGTGTCACGGCGGCAAGCTTCGCGGCCCACCACAGGTGGGGTGGATGGGAGTGGTTCCGGGTCAGCCAGCTGGTGGCCCATCTCCTGCTCCCGTTCTTCCTGATGTGGCTTCTCGGCGGGTTCGGCCCCGGCAGCGCGGTCTTGATCTGGGCCCTGCTCGCGCCGCTCAGCTCGATCTGGGCGGGCCGCTCGCGCGAGGCCCTCGTGGTCGTCGCCGGGTTCCTGGCGCTGACGGTGTTCAGCGCGTTGATCAACTCGCGACTGTCCGGTACCAATGACCTTCCGGAGTGGCTGATCACGGCCTTCTTCGCCGGGAACTTCGTCGTCATGACCACGGTGATCTTTTTGCTCCTGGTCTACTTCACACGCCAGCAGGCCGACGCGCTCGCGGCCATGCGCCGGAATCGCGAGCTCGAATCGGCATACCTGCAGCAGGAGGTCACGCTGCGTCAGAGCGAAAAGCTGGCCACGATGGGGAAGCTGAGCGCGGGACTCGCCCATGAGCTCAACAACCCGGCCGCCGCCGCCCAGCAGGCCACCCGGGAGCTTGCTGGATCGCTCGTCGGCGAGGACCAGCTCAGGTCCGAGCTCGCCCGCCTCGACCTCTCCGGCGACGCAGCGGCGACACTCAGCGCCCTGGCGTCCCGGATCGCCGAGCAGGTGGATCACCCAGAGTTCATCGATCCCCTCGACCGCAGCGACCGGGAGGCGGAGCTCCAGGACCTTTTGGCCCGCCACGGCGTCGAGGATGGCTGGGAGCTCGCGCCGGCGCTGGTGAGCCTGGGGCTGGAACCCGAAAATCTCGAGCGGCTCCGCACCAGCCTCCCGGCCGACCAGTTCGGTGACGCAGTGGCTCTGCTCACGCGCCAGACCCGGCGCCAGAGCCTGCTGGGATCGCTGGGCGAGAGCACGGCACGCATCGTCAGCATGGTTGGCGCCCTGCAGTCCTACACCCACCTCGACCGGGCCCCGCGCCAGCTCATCGACGTTCACGAGGGCCTCGACAGCACCCTGGCGATGCTCCAGAGCCGGCTCAAGTCCGGCATCGAGGTCCGCAGGAACTACTCGCCGGATCTGCCCAGGATCGAAGCCGACGTCGGCGAGCTGAATCAGGTCTGGACGAACATCCTCGACAATGCGATCGACGCCATGGCAAGCCACGGTCTCATCACCCTCACCACCCGCGAGGACGGCGAGGGCATCGTCGTCGAGCTCGAGGACGACGGGCCCGGCGTCCCACCGGAAATCGCCGGGAATGTCTTCGACCCGTTCGTGACCTCCAAGGCCCCCGGGGACGGCACCGGCCTCGGCCTCAACATCTCCCACCGGATCGTCACCGAGGACCACAACGGCGAGATCACGCTGTCGAGCGAGCCGGGACGCACCGTCTTCGCCGTCCGCCTCCCCGTCCCGGGACCCGGCGACCACGACGGCGACCCCGTGCAGATGGCCCAGGCCGGGTAGTCGATGGCGAAGCCAACGATTCTCACGCTCGATGACGAGGTCGCCGTCGCAGACGCGATCGAGCGGGATCTCCGAACCCACTTCGGGCGCGACTACCGAGTCCTGAAGTCGACCGCGCCCGCGGAGGCGCTCGGGGTTCTGGAGCGGCTCCGAGACCGCGGCGACGAGGTCGCGCTCCTGCTTGTCGACCAGCGCATGCCGGAGTTGGAGGGAACAGAGTTCCTCGTGAAGGCAATGGCGATCTATCCCGAGGCCCGCCGGGTGTTGCTCACCGCATACGCCGACACACAGGCCGCGATCACCGCGATCAACGAGATCGGCCTCGATCACTACCTGATGAAACCCTGGACCCCGGCCGAAGAGAACCTGTTCCCGGTCCTCGACGATCTCTTGGGCGATTGGGAAGCCGGCGTCGAACACCCCTACGACGGGATCCGCGTCGCCGGCACGCTCTGGTCACCCGAATCGCACAACGTCAAGGACTTCTTGGCGCGCTCGCAGGTGCCCTATCGGTGGCTCGACATCGAGCGGGATGCTGCGGCGCGCGCCGAGGTGGACGCCGTCACCTCCGGCAGCGACGAGGAGCGCCGGTTGCCGGTGGTCTTCTTCCCCGACGGGTCGAAGATCGTCGCCCCGTCGCTGTCCGATCTCGCGGATCACGTCGGGCAGAGCACGACGGCCGCGGAGGATTTCTACGACGTCCTGATCGTCGGCGCCGGACCCGCCGGCCTCGCCGCGGCGGTGTACGGCGCCAGCGAAGGGCTAAGGACGCTGTTGATCGACAGGGAGACGACGGGTGGACAGGCCGGCACGAGCTCGCGGATCGAGAACTACCTCGGGTTTCCAAACGGGATCAGCGGCGTGGATCTCGCTCGCCGGGCCACGACTCAGGCTGCCCGGCTCGGCGCCGAGATCCTCACGGCCCAGCGGGTCGAGTCGATCGAGATCACGGAGACCACGCGCGGCGTCCGCCTTGGTGACGGTCGTGCGGTGAGCGGCCGCGCCTTGATCATCGCCACCGGCGTCTCGGTCCGGACTCTTGACGCGCCCGGAATCGCGGAGCTGACGGGCGCCGGGGTCTACTACGGGGCCGCCCTGAGCGAGGCCGCCAACTACCGGGGCCGGGAGGTCTTCGTCGTCGGCGGTGCGAACAGCGCCGGACAGGCCGCGCTGCACTTCGCGCGCTACGCGAGCGAGGTCACGATGCTCGTGCGGGCCGAGAGTCTCGATCGATCGATGTCGAGCTACCTGATCAACCAGATCGAGGCCGTCGAGAACATCGCGGTGCGAACCCAGTCCGAGGTAGTCGCAGTTGACGGCGGTGAGGCGGGTCTCGAGGCGATCAAGATCGCCGACCGTGACGCCGGAACCTCCGAGACCTTCCCCGCGGCCGGCCTGTTCCTGTTCATAGGGGCCAAGCCGCTCGCCGACTTCGTCGGCGATGCCGTGCAGCGGACGACGGCGGGTTTCATTCCGACCGGGCCGGACCTGGCGGGCGAGCCCGGGCGGCCCGAGGGCTGGTCGCTCGACCGCAGCCCCTACCTGCTGGAGACGAGCGTGCCCGGAGTCTTCGCGGTGGGCGACGTGCGTGAAGGCGTCGTGCGCCGGGTTGCCTCCGCGGTCGGACAGGGATCGACCGCGATCAGCATGGTCCACCAGTACCTCAAGACGGTATGAGCTCCGGGAGTGCGGTACCGGGGCGCGAGCCGAAGGAGACCGTTTCGGTCCCCGGTCCAGGCGCGCTAGATTGCGTTCCCTCGCGGTGGGCGTAGCTCAGTTGGTAGAGCTCCTGGTTGTGGTCCAGGTGGTCGCGGGTTCGAGTCCCGTCGCTCACCCCTCAGAATCCCGCATGGGCAAGCGGGATCGCCTTCCCGGCTGATCTCGGAAGATCCGTCACGGGGTCCAAACGGGGTCCAATTTCGTTCCTGAACTGCTCCCTCGTGGGCGGTGATGGCTCGCGCTGAGCCCGCGCATGGTCGGTAGCCCGACCCCAAACGCGCTCCCCGGCGTCATTGACCCGGAGGGACGTAATAGCCCACGTCGCCCAACGGGCCGCACTGTGTACCGACACGAGTAGCAGCGGTCGGGGGCAGGTGGGGGAAGCGGATGGGATGGCCGCTCGGAGGCTTTACAGCCCGAGGACAAGGCACTAGGTCGCGGACCCACCGTCGGGAGCCGAGGCAGAGCGGGTGGCACCCGCTTGTCGCCGGGAGCGCGTTGATCTAAGCGGACCGTCCTCTTTGCCTTTGTGCGCAGGGGGATGGTCCGACCTACCGCGATACGAGCAAAGGACACCGATGCCAACAAGATCAACACCGAACCGAGCAGCCAACAAGACCAGCAACGCAGCATGGCGACGCCGGCCTGCCAGCGATCACCAGCTCCGGGTGCTCCGCAAGATCGCCACCGAGACCGGCAAGACCTTCGCGACGACGATCACCGCGGGCGAGGCGTCCGAGCTGATCGAGCGTCGCTTCGCCTCCAACCCGAAGGCGGCACGGGCGCATGAGAAGGCCGAGCGCAAGCGCCGCCAGCTAGATCAGCGGCTTCTCAACCCCGCCGCCCATTGGCGGTTCGGAGACAAGCAGACGGCCGAGCAGGAGCAGGCCGAGATCAAAAGGCACGGCGCGATGGGCTTGAGCCCGTCTACCTGGAGTTGCAGACCTGGGTGATGGCTCGTCGGCGGGAGGCGGGGTCCAAGTCTCGACCCCACGCGTGACCCTCTGAACCCCGGCGCAAAATCTGGCCGACCTGCAGTTGCTCCGGTTCCTCAACCGGGTCGCCGTCTATGCGCTGCTGATGGATGATCGCTACCCCTCGACGGAGGATCAGCAGTCGGTCCACCTCGAGTTCCCCTACCCGAATGTCGAAGCGGACCTGAACCGCAGCCTGCCGCTGGTCAAGTGGCTGCTGGCGATCCCTCACTACATCGTGTTGTTCTTCCTTTACATCGGAGCCGTGATCGCGGCCGTGATCGCCTGGTTCGCGATCCTCTTCACGGGCCGCTATCCGCGCGCGCTGTTCGACTACATCGAAGGCGTGCTCCGCTGGCACAACCGCGTGGTCGGCTACGCCTTCGTCCTGATCACCGACGACTACCCACCGTTCCGGCTCAAGGACTAGTCGACGGCGGGGATCGTACGGACGTCCAATTCGTTGACAGGGCCCGGGGCGCTGATAGGTTGCTAATCCAGGCGGCGGGCCAGAGTGCTCGCCGAGAAACCCAACAAGGGAGCAGAGATGAAGAGTCCATCTGACCGTCGGCGGCGGTCCTCTTGATGATCGCGGTCGCCGGGCTCCGGCGCAGGTCACTCATGGCGGTACCCGACTTCCACACACTGATGCGGCCTCTACTCGTGCTGACCGAGGACGGCGCGGAGCACGACATCGCCGCCGTTCGTATCGCTCTTGCTGATGAGTCCTCGCTCTCCGAGGCCGATCAATCGGAGCGAACCCCAAGCAGGCGGGTCACGACGCTGCAGAACCGAGTCGGCTGATGGCCGAGGAGCCGCCGCGCTACAACGTCCTCTTCATCGTCAGCGACCAGGAATACGCTCACCAGGCGATGCCCGAGGGCGTTTCCCTGCCGAACCATGAGCGCCTCATGGCGGCGGGCGTCACCTTCGAGAACCATCAGGTGACGACCACCGTCTGCACGCCTTCGCGCTCGGTGATGCTCACCGGCCAGCACACGCCGCACACGGGCATGTGGGACAACACGAACATGGCCTGGATCTCGGAGATGGATACCGCGATCCCGACCGTGGGTCACATGCTTCGCGATGCCGGCTACTACACCGCCTTCAAGGGCAAGTGGCACCTCAGCGACGTTCCCAGCGAGGGGTCCAAGGACGCCCTTGAGCGCTACGGCTTCGCCGACTTCCAGGACTGGGGCGAGACCTGGGGCGAGCCGCTAGACGGCTACCGGCAGGATCCGAGGGTGGCCGAGGAGGCGGCTGGCTGGCTTCGGACCCGGGCGTCCGAGCTGTCGGGCTCCCAACCGTGGTTTCTCGCGGTCAACTTCGTCAACCCCCACGACGTCATGTACTTCGATGCCCGAGGCGGGACCGAAGAGAGCACTCTGTTCCCGCTCTTCCCAGCCCCGGACGCGGAGCCGTACACCGACCAGCTGGCGGTCGAGCTGCCCGCGACCTTTGGCGACGACCTCGCCGAAGAGCCCGAAGGAGTCCAAGACTATGCGCACCTCTGCGATGTCGCATACGGCGAGCTCCCCAGGGACCAGACCGATCTCTGGCTTCGCCACGTCAACTACTACGTCAACTGCATTCGTGACCTCGATCGACATCTCGGTACCGTGCTCGATGCCCTCGAGGAGTCGGGAGAGGCCGAGAACACGATCGTCATCTTCACCTCCGACCACGGCGAGATGGCGGGGGCGCATGGCCTGCGACAGAAGGGCGGCGTCCTCTACCGCGAGTCGGTCAACGTGCCGATGATCGTCTCGCATCCCGGGGGACCGAAGGGTGTCGCGACCGAGGCGGTCGGCTCCCACCTCGACCTCGCCCCGACCCTGCTCTCGATCGCCGGCGTCCCTGAGGGGCAGCGGGCCGAGCGCTATCCCGACCTGCACGGCGAGGATCTCTCGGGCGTGTTTGCGAGCCCCGAGCGGGACGGCCCTCGCGGCAGCCCGAGCACTCCCGGCAAGGGCTCTCTCTACACCTACGACATGCTCTCGACGATCGACATCGACTGGATCGCTGAGATCGCCTCATCCACGATCGACCTCGGTGAGGAGAACGCCGCGGAGGGGGACGAGGGGGACGGTGAGGGCAGGGGGCGGGTGCGCAACGCGATCGAGACCATCCGCGACCTCCACCGGCCGGACTTCGACCAGCGCCGCAACATCCGCGGCATCTTCGACGGTCGCTACAAACTCGTTCGGTACTTCAGCCTCGACGGCTACAACCAGCCCAAGGACGTCGAGGAGCTGCGCGGGAAGAACGACATCGCGCTCTATGACCTCGTCGAGGATCCCAGCGAGCGCGAGAACATCGCGAACCCCGATCATCCGCGCTATGACGACAGCCTGCTGGCGGAGATGAACGAGAGGTTGAACGCGCTGATCCGCGACGAGATCGGCAGAGACCGGGCGCTGGTCAAGCGACCACTGCTCAAGATCGTCGGCTCGACAATCGGCAAGAAGCTGCGCGAGCGCCTCTAGCTCGTCCGGTCAGGCGCGGATTTCGGCAAGACAGAGGCCAGGTATGAGCGCAAGTTTGCCGAGGAGGTCCTCGCCCGCGTTCCGGGTCTCGACCTTCGCGATGTGGCAACGCAGACCCGCTTCAGGGACTTCGAAGGGAAGCGAAGAGCGGGCACCGATGCCTACTCCCATGACGGGCAGGCCGCCCAGGACGACCCCACAGAGGCGACGCCCAAGAAGAAGGGTCCGTCGCAAGGGGAGAAGCTGCTCCGGCTCGTCGACGACGTCGAGTTCTTCCACGATCACCACGGCACGGCCTACGCGACCTTCACCGTTGCCGATCACCGTGAGACTGCGGCGCTCCGGCATCGGGGATTCCGCAGCTACCTCGAGAGACGTTTCTACGAGTTCGAGGGTAAGCCGGCGGGGTCGCAGGCGGTACGGGACGCTCTCGGCGTCATGGACGGCAAGGCGCGGTTCGCCGGAGCCGAGCATCCCGTACATGTTCGGGTAGCCGGCGACGACGAAGCGATCTATCTCGACCTCGGCAACGACGAATGGGAAGCTGCCGTCGCCGCTCGCGTTGGCGGTGTTGCCGTTGCCGTTCCCACCTGCGACGGCGCCGCTGCCATCGCCGCTCGCGTTAGCGGTGTTGTTACTGCCGAACCCGGCGATTGCGGTGCTGTCGTCACCGCTCGCGATGGCGGTGTTGTTGGCGACCTCGACAGCCACGGCCCTGCTGGCTTCGCCCCTCGCGGTCGCGGTGAGGTTGCTGCCGAAGGCCGCCTTGGCGAAGGCGCCGTCGGCCCTTGCAGTTGCGGTGTTGTTGCTGCCCAAGCTCGCATCGGCAAAGCTGCCGTCGCCCCTTGCGATTGCGGTGTTGTTGTCGCCGTCGGCTGCGATTGCGTCGGCGCCCTTACCGATCGCCCGCTGGGCCGGCGGCGTCAGCGGCCGGCCGGCCTCCGAGCTCGGCCGGATCGCCGACGAGATCTCCTAGCCGCGGCGCGCTGCTCCCCGCCCCCGCCCGGGGGCTAGGCAGCACACGCTCGGCGCCGGCGTAGACGTTGGTGCGCCCGCCGCGGGTGAAGCCGGCCAGGGTGATGCCGCGGTCCGCCGCCAGCTCGACCGCCAGCGAGCTCGGGGCGCCGACCCCGACCAGGACCGGCGCGCCGGCCACCGCGGCCTTCTGGACCAGCTCGAAGGAGAGCCGCCCGCTGACGCAGAGCAGGCGGTCGTGCAGGGGCAGCCCGCCCGCCAGCAGGGCGCCGCCGACCACCTTGTCCATCGCGTTGTGGCGGCCGACGTCCTCGCGCACCGCGATCGGCTCGCCGCCGCAGTCGAAGAGGCCGGTGGCGTGCAGCCCCCCGGTCCGCTCGAAGCCCGGCTGGACCAGCCGCTCGGGCAGGTCGGCGAGCAGCGAGCGGGCGACGCGCGGGCCGGGCGGCGGCGGCTCGCTGGCCACCGCCACCTCCTCCAGCGCCCCCTTGCCGCAGACGCCGCAGGAGGAGGACGTGTAGAAGCGCCGTCGCCCCGGGTCGCGCAGCAGCGGCCCCTCGACTTCGATCACGTTGCCGGCCAGGTCCTCCGCCAGCCCGGCCCGGCGCGGGCCGTCGATCAGCCCCTCGCCGTAGAGGAAGCCCAGCGCCAGCTCCACGTCGTCGCCCGGGGTGCGCATCGTCACGCTCAGCGGCTCGCCGTCGACCCGGATCTCCAGCGGCTCCTCGATCGCGACCAAGTCGCGCTCGCCGTCGCGCGGGACCGCGACGTAGAGGCGCTCGACCTCCGCCACGCCCCGCCCCTCAGCCGGCCGGGCTGAGCGCCGGCTCGAAGGAGCGCTGCTCGGAGAGCGGCCGGACGTCGACCGCGATCACCTTGTACTCGGGACAGGAGGTGTTGACGTCGCTCGACTGCCCGACCAGCAGGTTGGTGCGGGTCTCCGGGAAGTGGAAGGTGGTGAAGACGTGGCCGGGCTCGATCCGCTCGCTCACCCGCGCCTCGACCTCGATCCGGCCGACCCGGCTGCGCACCGAGACGCGGTCGCCGTCCCCGATCCAGAGCCGGGCGGCGTCGTCGGGATGGATCTCGAGCCAGTCGCAGTCGACGAGGTCGACGTTGGCGGTGCGCCTGGTCATCGTGCCGGCATTGTAGTGCTCCAGGACGCGGCCGGTGACGAGGACCAGCGGGAACTCCTCGTCGGCGGCGTCGCCGGGCGCCTTGTAGGGCAGGGCGGCGAAGTGCCCGCGGCCCCCGGGCCGGTCGAAGTACGCGTCATAGAGGGTCGGCGAGTCGGTGCCGTCGGCGCGCACCGGCCACTGCAGGCCGCGGCGACCGAGCCGCTCGCGGCTGACCCCGCCGTACTGGGGCGTCAGCCGGGCGATCTCGTCGAGCGCCTCCCAGGGGGACTCCCAGCCCATCTCGTGGCCGAGCCGGCGCGAGACCTCGCCGATGATCTCGAAGTCGGTGCGCGCCTCCCCGGGCGGTGGGATCGCCGCTTCGACCACCTGAAAGCGCCGCTCGGCGTTGGTGAAGGTGCCTTCCTTTTCGAGGAAGGCGGAGGCGGGCAGGACGACGTCGGCGAACCTGGTCGTCTCGTTCTCGAAGATCTCCTGGCAGACGAGGAACTCGAGGCTCTCCAGGGCGGCGGCGACGTGGGCGGTGTCGGGATCGGTCTGGGCGACGTCCTCGCCGAAGATGTACATCGCCTTCAGTTCGCCGGCGATCGCCGCGTCAAACATCTGCGGGATCTTCAACCCCTTGCGGCGCGAGAGCGGCACCCCCCACTCGGCTTCGAAGCTGGCCGCCACCTCCTCGTCTTCGACCGGGCGGTAGGAGGTGTACGTGTCGGGCAGGGCGCCCATGTCGGAGGAGCCCTGGACGTTATTCTGGCCGCGCAGCGGCAGCAGCGCCGAGCCTGGCTTGCCGACCTTGCCGGTCATCATCGCCAGGTTGCAGAGCAGCTGCACGACCTCGGAGCCGTACTTGTGCTCGGTGACGCCGAGCCCCCACAGCAGGCAGCCGCTGGCCGCCTCGCCGTAGAGGTGGGCCGCCGCTTCCAGCTCGGCGGCGGGGATGCCGGTGATCTCCTCGACCGCTGCGGGCGAGCAGCTCTCCAGCAGCTCCGCGACCGTCTCGTAGCCTTCGGTCCGCGCCGCGATGAACTCCTCGTCCACCAGGCCGTCGCGGCGGACGACGTGGCAGAGGCCGAGGACGACGGCGGCGTTGGTGCCGGCGCGCGGGGCGAGGTGGATCGCGCCGTAGTCGGCAAGCTCGATCCGGCGCGGATCGATCGTGATCAGTTTGCAGCCGCGCAGCGCCGCCTGCTTGATCCGGGCACCGACGACGGGGTGTCCCTGAGTCGGGTTGACGCCGAGCAACAGCGCCACCTCGGCGCGGTCGATGTCGGTGAAGGAGCCGGTGGCGCCGGAGAGGCCGAAGGATTTGCGCAGCCCGAAGGAGGTGGGCGAGTGGCAGACGCGCGAGCAGTTGTCGATGTTGTTGGTGCCGACCGCGGCCCGCACCAGGCGCTGCATCGCGTAGCAGTCCTCGTTGGTGGCGCGCGAGGAGGCGAGGCCGGCGATCGCGTCGGGCCCGTGCTCCCCCTTGATCCGCCCCAGTTCGGCGATGATCCGCTCCAGCGCCTGCTCCCAGCTCGCCGGGCGCAGCTCGCCGTCCTCGCGGACGAGCGGCGTGCGCAGCCGGTCGGGCGAGCGGGTGAAGCCGTGGGCGAAGCGGCCCTTGAGGCAGGTGTGGCCCTCGTTGGCGGGACCGTCGAGGGCCGGGGAGATCGAGGCGATGCGGCCGCCGTCGGCGTGCGCCTCGAGGCGGCAGCCGACCCCGCAGTAGCCACAGGTCGTCGTCACGGTTGCCATCTTCAGTCCCCCTTCGATTGTGCCAGCAGGTCGATCTCGGTAATCGATTGTGCCAGCAGGCCGATCTCGGTAATCGCGCCGGTCGGGCAGGTGTCGGCGCAGGCGCCGCAGGCGACGCAGCTGGAGTCCTCGAAGCCGGCGTCGAGGCCGGCGGCGATGTTGGCCTCGAAGCCGCGCCCGGTCGCGGTCAGGGCGAAGGCGCCCTGGACCTCGTCGCAGGCCCGCACGCAGCGCCCGCAGGAGATGCAGAGCTCGTGCCGCAGGGCCAGGTAGGGGTGGCGCAGGTCCTCCTTGCCTTCGTGCACGGCGCCGGGCCAGCGCGGCTCCCCCACGCCCAGCCGCTCCGCGACCCGGGCTAGCTCGGTCTCCGCGGCGGGCCGCTCGGGCAGCTCGGAGAGGACCAGCTCGACCACGGCGCCGGCGACCCGGCGGGCGGCCGGCTGTTCGGTCTCGATCTCCATCCCCTCGCGGCAGGGCGTGGTGCAGGCCGGCACCGGTTTCGGCGAGTCGGCGAGCCCTACCAGGCAGACCCGGCAGGCGCCGAAGGGCGTCTGACGCTCGTCGAAGCAGAGCGTCGGCACCCAGCGCCCGGCCGCCCTGGCGGCGTCGAGCAGCGTCGCCCCCGCGTCCACCTCGACCTCGACCCCGTCGACCGTGACCGTGCTCATGCCAGCCCCAGCTCCTCGGGGAAGTGCTCGAGTAGCGATCGCAGCGGCGCCGGCATGCCGCCGCCGTGGGCGCAGAGGCTGCCCAGCTCGAGCGCCTCCAGCAGCTGCTCGAGTCGCTCGCGGTCGACCGGGGCCCCGGCGGCGAACTCTTCGTGGGCGCGGCGCAGGCCGATCCGGCAGGGGAAGCACTTGCCGCAGCTCTCGTCTGCGCCGAAGTGGAGCAGGTGGGTGGCGACCTCGCGCATCGAGGTGCGCTCGTCGAAGGCGAGGACGCTGCCGTGCCCGACCATGCAGCCGACCGCGGCGAGAGCGTCGAAATCGAAGCGGGTGTCGAGCAGCGAGGCCGGCAGGATGCCGCCGAGCGGGCCGCCGATTTGCACCGCCTTGATCGTCGCCCCGTCGCGCAGGCCGCCGGCCACCTCCTGGCAGAGCTCGCGCACGGTGATCCCGAAGGGGACCTCGTAGACGCTGGGCCGAGCGAAGCGCTCGTTGAAGCAGACCAGCTTCGCGCCGGCGGTCTCGCTGTCCGGGCTGAGCTCGCGGTAGGCGGCGGCGCCGCGCGCCGCGACGAAGGGGATGTTGGCGAGGGTCTCGATGTTGTTGACTACGGTCGGCATCCCGTGGACGCCGCGCTCGGCCGGGAACGGCGGGCGGGCGGAGACCGTTCCCCGCAGGCCCTGAACGCAGGCCAGTAGCGCCGTCTCCTCGCCGACCACGTAGGAGCCGGCGCCCTCGATCACGGTCACGTCGAAGTCGAATTCGGTGCCGAGGACGCCCTCGCCGAGCAGACCCTCTGCCCGCGCCCGCGCGGCGGCCGCCTCCAGCGCCGGCTTGGAGAGCGGGTACTCGGAGCGGCAGAGGACGAAGCCGTGGTCGGCCCCGACCGCGAGCCCCGCCAGCGCCATCCCCTCCAGCACCAGCTCGGGGCTGCGCTCCATCAGGTACTTGTCGATGTAGGAGCCGGGGTCGCCCTCGTCGCCGTTGGCGACGATGAACTTCTCCTCGCCGGGGGCGTCGCGGGCGAAGCGCCACTTGGTGCCGGCCGGGAAGCCGGCGCCCCCGCGGCCGCGCACGGCCGCCGCCTCGACCTCGGCCAGGAGCGCCTCGGGATCGAGCTCGGCCAGCGCCCGTCGCAGCCCCGCCCACTCGCCGGGGCGGGTCAGGACCGGCTCGGCGAGGAGGCTCTCCCACTCGGGCTCGGGCGCGGCGCGGGTCGCGGCGGCGAGGACGCGGTCGACGACCCCCGCCCCGGCGTCGACCACCTCACCGTCGCGGACCGCCGGTGAGGAGTGGCAGAAGCCGAGGCAGACGGTCTCGGCCAACGAGACGGCGCCGTCGGCGCCGCGCTCCCCCAGCTCCAGCCCGAGCCCGGCGCCGATCCGCTCGACGTGGGTCTCGCCGGCGGCGGCGAAGCAGGCGGTGCCGGTGCAGACGCGGACGTGGCGGCGGCCGCGCGGGGCGAGCAGGTCGTCGTAGAAGGTCGAGACGCCGTAGACCGCCGCCTCGGGCAGCCCGGAGAGCTCGGCGGCGCGGACCCGATCGGCGTCGGTCACCTCACCGTGGTCGGCGACCGCCTCCTTCAGCAGCTCGAGCGCCGTGGGCGCCTGGACCGCGTGGTGGCGGCGGATCAGCTCGACGAGGTTCTGCGACACGGGGGGTATCCCAGGCTAGAAGACGCCGCTCGGATCGTCCAATCAGTTTGGAGGATGCCTTGAGAAGTCTGGTTTATTGTCCTCACCGCCGATGCTCCTCCGCCGGCTCGAATATCTGACCGCGCTCGAGCAGGAGCGCCATTTCGGCCGGGCCGCCGCCTGCCACGTCTCCCAGCCGGCCCTCTCGGTGGCGATCCGCTGGTGCACCGCGGCCGGCGCTACGACGACCCGACCGCGGTCGTCGACGAGGTAGAAGCGGCGGTTGGTCTCCACGCCGTTCGGGCCGATCTCGACCGCGTCCAGCTGGTGGAGCATCGTGCCCGTGATCGGGGTGGTCTGCAGTACCGTAACGTTCATCTACGCCTCTCATGGAACCATAGAACGATAGCGCGCGACGATGACGGATGAGACGCATGCCATGGCCACCGGTCAGCTGCAAGACACCAGGATCGCACGGCTGCGGGTCGCCTCCATCCTCGCCGGGGGAGGCGCCGGCGCGCTCGCCCGCGCCGGCGTGGCCGAGGGCCTGCCCCACTCCGGCGGCTCGTGGCCGTGGGCGACGTTCGCGGTCAACCTCGCGGGCGCGGCGCTGTTGGCCTGGCTGACGACACGCCTGGACGAGATCCTGCCGCCCAGCCGCTACGTGCGGCTGCTCCTCGGCACCGGGCTGTTGGGCGCGCTGACCACCTTCTCGACGTTCCAGATCGAGGTGCTGCGCCTGGCCAAGGACGGGTACCCGGGGACGGCCGTGGGCTATGCGGCGGCGAGCCTCGCGGCCGGGATGGCGATGGCGATCGCGGCCACGGTCGTGGCGCGAAGGCGGCGCTACGGATGATCACCGTCCTGGTCTGGATCGGCGTCGGCGCGTTCGGCGCGATCGGCGCGCTCGCCCGCTTTCGGGTCGCCGGTGCGGTGACCGCGCGGCGGCCGAGCGCGTTTCCGTACGGGACGTTCGTCGTCAACATCAGCGGCGGCTTCACCCTCGGCCTGCTCACCGGGCTCGGCGTGAGCGGTGACGCGACGCTCGTGTTCGGCACCGGGCTGCTGGGCGGCTACACGACGTTCTCGACCTGGATGGTCGAGGCGCAGCGGTTGGGCGAGGACGCGTCGTGGGTGGCCATGTCGAGCTATCTGCTCGGCTCGATGCTCGCCGGCCTGGCCGCGGCCGGCGCCGGCTGGCTGCTGGGCGGCGAGCTGCGATGATCGCCGACGCCCTCAAGCTGTCGGTGTACTTCGGCGAGTCGGTGACGACCGGCGGCATCCTGTCCAGCGACGCCCTGATGGACTGCTTCGAGCGTCACGAGCCGCCCGCGGCGACGCTGCTGCGCGGCGTCGAGGGCTTCGGGGCCAACCGGCGGATCCATGCCGCGCGCTTTCCGGATCTCTCGACCGACCTGCCGCTGCTCGCGGTCGCGGTCGACGAGCACGACCGGATCCGCGGGATGATCGACGCGGTCGACGAGGCGGTGCCGCGCGGCCTGCTCACGCTCGAGCACGCGCTGCTGGCGACCGGGAACGACGTGGCCTCCGCGGAGACCCCGGACGGGCCGGGACGGGCGGCGAAGCTGTCGGTCTACTGCCGGGCCGATGAGCGGATCGACGGCCGGCCGGCCAGCCGGCAGGTGGCCGAGATCCTCCGCCGCCACGGCGCGACCGGCGCGGTCGCGCTGCACGGTGCCGACGGCGTGCTGCGGGGCAAACGGGCCCGGCTCCGGGTCCTCTCGGTGCGCGACCGGCCGATCGTCACGATCGTGTCGGTCGGCCCGCGGGAGCTGCTGGCGCGCTGCCTGCCGCGGCTCGCAGAGGCGCTGCACGACCCGGTGGTCACGCTGGAGGCGATCGCCCAAGTCAAGCATGACGGGCGGCTGCTCGAGCCGCCGCCCAGCGTCGCGACCAGGGAGCGAGACGAGCCGGACCTGTGGCAGACGATCCGTGTCTACACCCGGCGCAGCGCACAGGTCGACGGCCGTGCGCTGTACAGCGAGCTCACCCGGCGCCTGCGGGAGGCGGGCGCGGCCGGCGCGACGACCGTGCTCGGGGATTGGGGGTTTTCCAGCGACGAGCCCGCACATGGCGACCGGCTGGGCCGGATCGGGAGTCATCGTCCGTCCTACACGGTCTACGTCGACCGGCCTGAACGGGTCGCCGAGATCTGGCCGGTGATCGACGAGGTCACCGCCGAGCACGGCGTCGTGACGTCGCTCCTGGTCCCCGGCTACCGCGAGCGCATCGGCGAGACCACCCACGGGAGCCTGGACGTGGCCGAGCGCGCCGCCTGGGTCGCCACCCTGGCGCAGCGCCGCCCACCCGAGCGCCCCCGCGCCGGCGCGGCGCGGCCGGGAGATCACTGGACCGCCGAGCTCGTCCGGCGCGCACAGGCCTTCGCCGAGCTGCGCGGCGGCCATGCGCCGATCGTGCGCGTGACGCTCGACGGCGGCGAGCGCTTCTTCCTGTTCGACCTCGAGCCCGGCCCCGGCGACGCGCTCGTGACCCTCTACCCCCACCCCGCGCGCTACGCCGAGATGCTGCGGGCGGCCGATGGCGCGCCGCTCGCCCCGCGCGCGATCGTGGTCCGCCGAGATGCGATCGCCGAGGTGGAGTTCCTGCACCGAGCGCCGCGCGGCACGAGGTCGCTGGTCACCCTGAATCCTCGCGGCCGAGCGTCGAACGACGATGCCGCAGCCCCATCGCCCGGTCGCGAAGACGTCCCCTGTCAAGGCCCCACCGGCTCCAGCTCCGTCACCACCTGGCCCAGGTCCTCGGCATCGGCGAGATAGATGCGCTGATCGGCGTGGGCGCCGCGTATCTCGACGGCGCCCCGCGGACCCTCATAGGCGACGCCGTCGCAGATGACGCCCACGTCGAGCGAGCGCGCCCGGCGAGCGAGCGCCGCGAGCAGCACAATGCCCTCCTCGGTCACCCTCCAGGCTCGTCTACCGACTCCCAGGCGGCAAGTGGGGAGCGCCACCAACCCGTTGGGTGTCGGACCCGGTGAGGCCTGCCCGATCCGTGAAGCCGAGCACCTGCATGAGCGGACGCTACCGAATCTCTTTGACGCTGCCATTGGCCTGCGGCTGCGCAACGCGTCATATCGGTCGAACGTGAAGCAGTACGAGAGCGAGGAGATCTCCAACCAGGTCGCCACCAACGATCTCCGTGCTCTGGTTGAGTTGGGCCTTCTACAAAAACATGGAGCCAAGCGAGGGACCTATTACACGGGTACTGATGACCTGAGGGGTACTGATGACCTGAGGGAGATCGTCACCAAGATTCGAGCCGATCGGAAGCCAATCGACGCTAGCTCGCTATTCGCTATCTGAGGGCGACCACCGCGCCTGCGCAGCCCTTCTCGCCGCCTCGCTGCGCTGCTCGGGCGTCATCCTCGCCGCCCTCGCCTTCCCGCCCTTCTTGCCACCCTTGCGCCCGAGCGCAACCGCAGCGGGGTCCTTGCCCTCGTCGGGGTCCGGCGCCGGCTCGTCACTGGTCGCCTCGTCCGTGATCGCCTTCGCCAGCTTGTTCAGGTCGGCGGGCTTGCGTGACCGCCTTGGCATACCCCCATCGTACCGGTCCGCCAGGAGGTCTCAGATTCAAACTGACCCACCACCCCCTGCGGCAGTGCCTTGCTAACAGCTCTCCGATCTGATAGAAGAGGACCGGTGCAACCGCACTAAGAATTCTGACAGAGGGACAGGAGCTTATATATGGCCGCCGTTGGACTCTTGTACGTGGGCGCTGTACTCTTTGTGAATGGCTTGGCCTTGTTCGGATTGGTCAAGGGCAGGTCCTTGGTTCCGATGAACCTGTTCGTGGGCGTGTTGATGGTCATCACCCCGCTTTTCATCATATTTACGGCAGGTGGCGAGCAGGCCACCATCATTGGCGCGTCAGGGTTGTTCCTGTTCGGTTTCACCTATCTGTATGTGGCGATGAACAACACTTGGGACTACGACGGCACCGGGCTCGGATGGTTCTGCCTGTATGTGGCGATGGCCGCCGTTGTGTACTCATGGTGGAACTTCTCCGGCTATGCCGACCTCGGCATCACCACCGGTCAGGTGGGCAATCTGCTGGGGGTCCTGTGGGCCAGCTGGGCGGTTCTGTGGTTCCTGTTCTTCATCGTGCTCGGCCTCGGCCAGGAGAACTGGACGAGGTTCACCGGGGCGTGGACCGCCGCTCAGGGGATCTACACCGGTTTCGTCCCCGCGATCGTCCTGATCAACATCCCGGATGCGCTGACGTCGACCTTCGTCTGGATCATCGGGGCGGTCTCGGTGGGGACCTTCCTGGTCTTGCTGCCGTTGCTCAGGCCTTGGTCGACCGCCGCCGAAGCCCCCCCCGCGGAGACGGGGTACGCGAGCGCCTCCGCGAGCGCCTCCTGAGGCGCCACTGGCCGGTCGAAGAACTCACACAACAACGAAGAACTCACCCAACAATCATCCCCTGAGGAGGGTCATCATGGAGAATCTGTACCCACTCGACAACACCAAGAGCTTCACCGACCAGAAGCACGTCGGCCACAACCGGTGGCATCCCGACATCCCCGCCAACGTCAGCATCAAGCCGGGCGACGTGTTCCGCGCGGACATCCGCGAGTGGTTCGACGGTGCGATCCACAACGACGACTCCGCCGAGGACGTGCGCAACGCGCCGCTGCCCTCGGTGCACGTCCTCAGCGGGCCGTTCCACGTCAAGGGCGCCGAGCCCGGCGACCTGCTCGTCGTCGACGTTCTCGACATCGACGCCTCCCACGAGGAGTCCGAGGGCCCCTACGCCGGCATGGGCTGGGGCTACACGGGCGTCTTCGCCAAGAACAACGGCGGCGGCTTTCTGACCGACCGGTTCCCCGACGCCTACAAGGTGATCTGGGACTTCCAGGGCGACGTCGCGACGTCGCGCCACATCCCGGAGTGCTCGTACGTCGGCATCCACCACCCGGGCCTGATGGGCACGGCGCCGTCGGCGGAGCTGCTGGCGAAGTGGACCAAGCGCGAGACCGACCTCATCGCTACCGATCCCGACCGGGTCCCGCCGCTCGCGCTGCCGCCGCTTCCTGACAGCGCGATCCTCGGCAGCCTGAGCGGGGCGGAGTTCGACAAGGTGGCCGGCGAGGCTGCCCGCACCGCGCCGCCGCGCGAGAACGGCGGCAACCAGGACATCAAGAATTTCACCGCCGGGACGCGGGTGTTCTACCCCGTGTTCGTCGACGGGGCGAATCTGTCCTTCGGCGACCTGCACTTCTCGCAGGGCGACGGCGAGATCACGTTCTGCGGCGCGATCGAGATGGGCGGGTTCATGGACCTGCACGTCGACGTGATCAAGGGCGGCATGGAGACGTTCGGCGTCTCGGAGAACGCGATCTTCATGCCCGGCATCCGCGACCCGCAGTACTCGGAGTGGATCGCCTTCTCGGGCGTGTCGGTCGATCTGGACGGCAAACAGCACTACCTCGACTCGCAGCTGTCCTACGAACGTGCCTGTCACCACGCCATCGATTACATGATGAAGTTCGGCTACACCGACATCCAGGCCTACATGATCCTGGGCTCGGCGCCGATCGAGGGCCGGTTCTCCGGCGTGGTCGACATCCCGAACTCGTGCGCGACGGTGTATATCCCCAGGGCGATATTCGACTTCGACATCGCCCCGTCGAGCGCCAAACCCCACCAGGTCAAGCAGGGCATGCAGGTGCCGCGCTCGGCGAACTGAGCGCGTTCAACTGAGCGCGTTCGGGGCCCCACGCGGGGGGCCGACGCATCAACATGCGCCGGGCCCCCACGCGGGGCGCTCGGCATCTCCCGCAAAGCAGCGAAGGAGGTCCTAGTGACGACGTACGAGTACCGATGTGACAGCGACGGGGTGTCGTTCGTGGTGAGGTTCCCGCTCGGCACCGCGCCCGAGTCGGTCGCCTGCGAACGCTGCGGCGACCAGGCGCGGCGGGTCTTCTCCAAGCCGATGCTCCCCCGGTCGCCGCGGCGCGACCTGGTCGCCGCGATCGAGCACGCCGAGAAGACGCGCACCGATCCGGATGTGGTCACGTCGCTGCCCTCGACCGGCGCGCGCAAGCGCACGCCGGTCCTCCCGCTCACTCCGAGCCTGAGGCGTCTTCCACGGCCGTGACCGTCCTGTTTGCCGACGTGGTCGGTTAAGTTTATGGGCGACGGGATCATGGTCCCTGTTCGGCGTGGCGCGGCGGGCGCGGGAAGACTTGCGCGCGGCGGTGGAAGCGTTCGAGCGCGCCGGCGCCGCCCGTACCCGCCGAGCCCACGGCCCCCGCGGGAGGTCGCGAGCGCGCTGGGTAGACTGGACAGTCCTGCTATCCGTTTGGGCTAGCGCGACCGTGTGGCCGCGTGTGCTCTCCTTGAGGAGGAGATATGGCCAAGATTCTTTGCGTCCTCTACGACGACCCGGTTGACGGCTACCCCGAGGAGTACGCCCGCGACGGAATCCCCGAGATCCAGCGCTATCCCGACGGGCAGACCACGCCGACCCCCGAGGCGATCGACTTCACCCCCGGTGAGCTGCTCGGCTCGGTCTCCGGCGGGCTCGGCCTGCGCGCCTACCTGGAGGGCGCCGGCCACGAGCTGGTCGTCACCGCCGACAAGGATGGGCCGGGCTGCGAGTTCGAGCGGAACCTGCCCGACGCCGAGGTGGTGATCTCCCAGCCCTTCTGGCCCGCCTACCTGACCGGCGAGCGGATCGCGATGGCGCCTGACCTGAAGCTGGCGATCACCGCCGGGGTCGGCTCCGACCACGTCAACCTCGAGGCCGCGGCGAAAGCCGGGGTGACCGTCGCCGAGGTCACCTACTGCAACTCGATCTCGGTCGCCGAGCACGTGGTGATGATGATCCTCGGCCTGGTCCGCAACTACATCCCCTCCCACCAGATCGTGCTCGACGGTGGTTGGAACATCGCCGACGCGGTCGCCCGCTCCTACGACCTCGAGGGGATGCAGGTCGGCACCGTGGCGGCCGGCCGGATCGGGCTGGGGGTGCTGCGCCGCCTCGCCCCCTTCGACGTCGGCCTGCACTACATGGACCGCTACCGGCTGCCCGCCGAGGTCGAGCGCGAGCTCGGCGCCACCTACCACGAGACGGTCGAGTCGCTGGTCGAGGTCTGCGACGTGGTGACGATCAACTGCCCGCTGCACCCCGAGACCGAAGGCCTCTTCGACGCCGCGATGATCGCCCGGATGAAGCGCGGCGCCTACCTGATCAACACCGCCCGCGGCAAGATCTGCGACCGCGAGGCGGTCACGGCGGCGTGCGAGTCGGGGCAGCTGGCCGGCTACGCTGGCGACGTCTGGTTTCCCCAGCCCGCCCCCCAGGACCATCCCTGGCGCACGATGTCCCATCACGGGATGACCCCGCACGTCTCCGGCTCCAGCCTCTCCGCCCAGGCGCGCTACGCCGCCGGCACCCGCGAGATCCTCGAAAACCACTTCGGCGGCCGCCCGCAGCGCGAGGAATACCTGATCGTCGACGGCGGCGCCCTGGCCGGCGCCGGCGCCCACTCCTACTCGGCCGGCAACGTGACCGGCGGCTCGGAGGAGGCCGCGAAGTTCGAGAAGTAGACGGCGAGAGGTCTCTTCGATGGGCACACGCCACATGAGCGGATCTCCGCACCGAGCGCCGGCGGCGCCGGCTTGATGCGCCGGGCGCGAGCGGCCGACGTGCCGACCAATGGAAGCGACCGCATCGAATCCACTCGGCGGATGGCCAGCGCGGATTCGCGGCTGCCGTCAAGCGCCTTGCGGAGCAGCCACTCGTGCTTGGCCTTCGGGGCCAGCCCCTTGCGGTACCGGGAAGATCGCAGACGGGTCGATGCGGCAAACTGCGCCGAGCGTTCCTCCCAACCCTGTGGGGTGCCTAAACCCAATTGCGGCTGCAGGTTCATACCGCCGGGTGCGCCTAGAGTTGCGCGCCCGCCACCAACCAGAAGAGAGCCGCCGTTGCTGATGTCGTTCCTCTACCTCGCCCTGCGCAAGCTGATCGAGCTTGTTGCCCTGCGTCCCCCGGCCCGCCCGGCCGCCGGGGCCGCGTGCGGCTCCCTGAGTTCGCAGGCGATGGTTCATGGTCGGCAGGCTAAAGGCAGGCGCGAGCCCAGATCGCCGTAGAAAGGCGCGAACTCGGGGAGCTCGGCAATTCGTTGTCGGCCCGTAAGGACCGCTCTCTATCCGCCTACTTCACGGATTGAAGCGTGTCCCGAATATGTCCCGAGCGGGGGCTGCCACCGCCTAACCCGCGCACGGTCGGTAGCCCGGCCCCACCTGCGAACGAGGCCCGCAGCAACGACGCACCCGGCCTCCCAGGACCCGAGCACGGGTCCGTGCCCTCGGTCTAAATGGCCCGTGGCACCGCCGGCCTCATAAGTCCCACCAGGGCGAGGAGCGGTCGCCCAGCGCCCCCGAGGAGCCGGACCACATGACGTGCTCGAGGTCCACCGCGAGGCCATCTGCCGAAGCTAAGAACCGGCCAGGAGCCCGCGATCCGACACGACGACCCGGAGGCGTAGCCGAAGCGAAGGCGAGGTGAACAGCGCGGCGGGTGGGATCGGACCGCACCCAGAACCCAGACCCGCACGCCCATACCCGTTGCGAACTGGGGGGTTCCCTACCAGGAGCCCTTCCCTTCCCCTGCCCGACTACCCGCCCCATTGCGAGAGACAGGGCGCCAACCGAAAGGACCACGACGATGACG
>CAXMST010000019.1:0-8512 GCA_964196325.1 uncultured Acidimicrobiia bacterium | reverse complement strand
CGCTTCCGCTTCGCGCCAAAAGCAGCAGCGCGGGGGCAGAGTGCTCCTTTCCATGCAAAGGGGCAGCCAGGGCGGCCCCCGACCACCTCGCTACCGCTTTTCGTCCAGAGGGGCAGTCCCCGGCGGTTCAAACGGGCCGCTGCTCGCTGCTCCTCCCAGGCGAAAGGGGAAGCGTGGGCGGCGACGGCGTCGAGCGCGCGCGATCCCGAGGATCGATCCGACCGTCCCGACGCTGCCGCGCCTAGGTCGAGGCGCATAGGGCCCACACATGCATGGTCGACTCGACGCCAAGGCCGTTGAACGCGCTCGCCTGCCACGCGGTTGGCGTCGATCCCGGAGCCGGCAAATCAGACAGCGTAGGTCCGGCCGGGCCGCTGTAGACGACCTCGGTCCCCGACACGCTGGTGCCAGGGAGGGTCGCAAACCGTACCCCGCCACCGGTCAGCGTCTCGCCGGCGTTGCAGGACACGCGGTCGGTTCCGCGGTGGCCGCCGATCACGGGCTTCGTCGTCTCTCGGACACGGATGGGCGAGCCCAGCAGCCCGGTCGAGTCGACGCCGTCCAGAGTATCCGCGTTGGTCGCGTTGGTCGCGTTGGTCGCGCTGTTCACGTGCAGGCCCGGCGCCTTCTTCTTGATCTGCTTGTTGGCGACCTTCTTGGCCGTCTTCTTGGTGGCCTTCTTGCTCAGGCTCGTGGAAGCGTCCGGGCCGGCGACCGCCGTGCCAGCTACCGCTGCGATCAGCGCCAACACCGCGATCAGAATCGCGGGCGATGGCCTTCTGCGCTGGATCCGAGACATACCGTTCCTCCTTTGCTCAGGGCGCAAAAGCGTCCAGAACCGAGTCGCGGAACAGTTCCCCGCCGATCAGTCTCCGTGTGCAACGTAGCCGCTGTGCGTGCGCAACGCAACTCATCCCGAGCGCATCGCAGGTGCCGAGCGAACTACCTTTCTGCCCCCGGCGGGAGCCGGTTTGGCGATTGCGGAGGCGGGAGGCCGCCGCCGCCGCGCTCCCGCTCTGCGCCAAAAGCAACACTGGGCGCTCAGGGGCGCCTGCGCGACTGGCTCCTAGGCGTCGCGCCGAAGGCCGCGCATGGTGTTTCGGATGCCATCTCGAACTCGTTCGACAGCGCCCCTGCTCATGAGCCTTCCGCGGTATTCCGAGCCGCCTGCCCGAACGTACGGGTAGACCTTGGCTTTCAGCCGGTTGTCGTCGAGCCGGGCGTCCATGTCATCGATCAAGCCGCTTTGCCTCAAGGCTCGGCCGGCGGCGCACCAGCGCCGGAATCGGCGCGCCGATCCAGCTCGTGATCGCCGGCAGCACCAGCACGGTAGCCAGCCAGCTGAGCAGGATGATCGACGACAGCAACGCCCCGACCACGAGGTAGGGGACGAGCGACGAGAGGAACAGCGGCGTGAACCCGATCGCGATGACCAGCGCGTTGCGGGTAAGCGCTCGGGAGGGCTCCTGGAAGAACTGGCGTAGGGCCGCACGCGCGGATCCTGTGTCGGCGAGCATTTGCCGGAACCGCTGCACGAAGTGGATCGCGAAGTCGACGCCGATTCCCAGTACGAGTGTCGAGAGCACCGCGATCGGCATGTCGTAGTCCTTGCCGGCGTAACCGAGCACCGCGTACACGATGAGGACCGTCCACGCGACCGGCATGATCGCGAGGATCGCCCAGCGCAAGGAGCGAAACAGCGCCACCATCAGGGCGAGGATGACCACGAGTGTCGTCAGGAAGGCCTTGAGCATCCCCGAGACCATCTTGTCCTGCCAGACAAGATTGAGATAGGTCTCACCGGCCCAGGCGACACTCACTCCTGCGGGGAGCGGATTTGAATCAAGAAAGCCCTCAGCAGAATCCACGACGCCCCGCATGGCCTGGTTGTCGCCATCGCTCAGCTGCAGTTGAATGTTGGCCTGCCTCCCGTCGCCCGTGATCAGCGAAGCGGCGAATTCCCGCCGCTCGCCGGTCGAGGGCGTTTCGCCCCCGTCAATAGCCAGGGAGCCGGGCGGCAGCTCGGCGTACGAGGTTGCTGCGCCGACAACGTCTTGTGACTCGAGTGCCATATCGAGGTTGCGGACTGCCTCGACCGTGGCCGGGGCGGTGAGGACACCGGGTTGCTCTGCCTCTAGCAGGAGGTTGGCGTTGAAGGTCCCAGGCAACCGCGCGTTCAGCTCCTCTGTGGCCACGCGGATCTCGCTCCCACCCTTGAACCAGCGCACCGGGTTGTCGTTGACAGTGATGCTTGCGATCCCCGGCGCGGCAAGAATCGCCAGCGCAGCGAACGCCACGACGATGGCGATTCGCCTGCGGACAACGAAGTCACCGAGATGACCCAGCGCCCCCGATAGGCCGGTGGCGCTTCCGCTCCGGGCTCCGAGCGTCCGCTGCAGCCGGGACTCGCTCATCAAGACGATGTAGGCGGGAATGAAGACGAGGGTGAGCAGCCAGGCCAGAAAGACGCCAACCGCGACGAATGCACCGAAGACGCGCACCGGCGGGATCGGCGCGATCGCCAGCGAAGCGAAGGCGACGGCGGTCGTGAGCGACGTAAACGTGAGCGGACGAAAGAGCTCTCCGTAGACCGCGCGGAGCGTGGCGCGCCGGTCCTTCATCGCTGGATAGCGGTCAAAGAACTCACTGAGAACATGAAGGCTGTCGAGGATCGCGATCGGCATCAAGAAGATCGGGATCATCGAGCTCATGATGTGGAGCGTGTTGCCGGTGGCGGTCAGTAGGCCCATCGTCCAGATCACCGTCAGCATCGCGACCGCCATCCCCGCGGCAACCAGGATCGGGCTGCGGAAGAAGAAGAGCATCAGCCCAAAAACGAGCAGGCCGGCAAGCGGCGCGAATATCCCCATCTGGATGAACATCTGGCGGCCGAACTCCTCTTCGGCGAGGGGCAGCCCGGCGACGTAGCTGTCGAGCTCGGCCAGGGTGCGATCGTCGGCGATTTCCGCCTCAATCGCTGCGGCGACCTGGTTCGCCTCGTCCTTTGCCTCTAGCGGAACGAAGATGGCGACTGTCGTCCCGTCGCTCGAGAGCACGTTGCGTGCGAGGATCGGGCTGGCCTCCACGTCGGCGACGATGCGATCGACGTCGGCGTCGTCGGTGAGCTCGACCGGTCCACTGGCGGCGCTCGCGAACGAGACCACCTGTTCACCCTCGACACCGTCCAGCGCTTCGATCTTCTGTCGAAGCGCATCGGCTGCCCCGAGGATCGGGGGGGTCAGAGCGCTCTCCGGGGCGACGAGACCAACGACGATCCTCTGATCGGCGCCGAAGGCGTCGCGCATCTCGGCGTTGCGGACCCGCACAGGGTCGCTGTCGGACAGCATGTTCTCGGGATCGGTGTCGACGCTGACGAAGGCGATCGCCGCGCCGAGCACTAGCGCGAGCACCACCGACGCCCAGATCACGACTCTCGGTCGCGACATCCCGAACTCGACCAAGCGGTGACGCCCTCCCGCCTCGGTGCTGCCCGGCTCGGTCACGCCGATTGCCCCTCGGGTCGGATGAGCTTGAGAGTCAGTCGAGCTGTCATATGTCCATTGTTACGAGCTAGAAAACAGCTTGGTTAAGGCAGTGAGCGACGGCGCACTCTAGCTCTTGACCTTGGCTATCGAGGATGTCCCGACCTCCGTGGAACTTCAGCGATCCCCGGTTGACGTGACGATCAGACGGTAGCGGTCTCGACCACCTCCTTCCTGCTCGCCGCCGCAGGCGGCGAGGGCAACGAGCGGGAGACCTCCCGCTCAACGGCGACGGCGAGGTTGGCCAGGTCGCGGTAGCCGATGATCTTGCGGAACTGTCGCTCGGCCTCCGCCATGCCTGCGGCGCTCCAGCGCAGCCGCAGGTCCCCATCCCGCCAGCGCTTGACGTTGCGCTGGGTGCGGCGGACGATCTCGATCATCGACTCGCAGGGGTTGGTCGAGGCGAGGGTGCCGCGCAACTGCTCCGATGCTCCGAGCCGCTGCACGGTCACCGTCTCGGTCAGGCCCTCGCGCAGCGATGAGGCCGCCCCAGGGTCGGAGCGCTCGAGCTCGCGGGCCAGCGCCTTGAGCCGTTCGATTCGCCAAGCGATGGTCGGCGAGGGCCCAGGCGCCGCGCAGTCGAGTCCGCACCACCTGCCGGACCTGCTCGTCGAGGTGATCGAGCACGTTGCGCTCCTTGTGGCGATGCAGCGCTGCACCGGGGCTCTTGCTCCGAAGACGTCGCCGATCGCCTTGCGCAGGGCCTTGGCGCCGTCGATGCAGAACAGGATCCCCTGCTCGGGATCGAGGCCGCGGTCGAGGCGGTCACTGAGCAGAGCGTCGAGCTTGGAGACAGGATCGGGGACCTGCTTCGGTGGCTCGCGATCGCCGCGGCTGCGATCGGCGCGGCGCTCGCCACGTTCGCGTCGCTCGCCGAGCGCCACTGGGATCCCGACCAGGCTCGTGTAGATCGGGGTCGATGCAGCCGCAGGGTCAGATATAGCGTCGAGCCATCGGAGGCCCGGGCCCGCACCGCGAGGCGTGGAGCCCTCGGTCGTGGTCGCCGATCTGAACGCTAGCGGCGGGTGATCACTGCGGTCAGCGCGTTCACCTCGAAGACGAACGTGTCCGCCTCGTCCTCCAGGCGCGACTGGACCCTTCGGTACAGCTCCTCGATCGCCGCGCCGCTCGCCGCGAGACCGGCCTTCAGGCTGGGCTCGCTGAAGGCCCGGAAGAAGCCGACGAAGTTGCGGGCGAATGCCCCGGCGTCGCCGTCCTTCCGAAACGCGGCGGCGGCCGGGTTCTCCACCGGCGCGATGTGTTCCTCCTGCAGTTCAAGGCGCTCCCCGATCTCCTCGCCGAATGGCCGGCGCACCTCTTCGACCTTACGCTCGTATATTGGGATCACGTACTCATCGAGCTTTTTCGGGTCGAGGTGGCCGTCGGCGGCCATGTCGACGCAGATGGCTCGGACATGGCCCCACACCTCGTGCCCGGCGGCGGTGCCGCCGTCGGGGATGCCCATCAGGTTGACGACCAGCCGGCCATCCGGAGCGAGCTCGTCGGCACGCAGACCGAGGAACCTCGTCCAGTCGGCATGGGCCTGGTCGGCCATCTCCTCCCGCGCTGCTCCCTCGAGCTGATCGAAGTAGAGGGCGGTTCCGCCGTTCGTGGGCCCCGACGACGCCAGCCACTGAGCCGCGGCGAAGCTGAGCCCGAGGTCCACCATGTGACGAGGGGTCACGGGCTCGTAGAACGAGATCGCGGAAACAAGCGGCGTGATCGGCCCACCGGGGATCGAGAGATAGGAATCGTCGGCCCGGAGGTGGCCCAGAAACGTGGCCCAGTCGTTGCTCAACAAGTCGTTGTGGTAGACGCTGAGCGGGAGGTCGGGGTAGCCGGCGCGGATCTTTTCGACTGCGCGGTGGATGAGCATGTTGGTGACCCTGCCCTGCGCACAGCCGTAGTCAGCGATCACCAGAGCGCCCCGCCCCTCGTCGGGAACCAGTCCAGCAGCAGTGGTCTCCACCAGTTCCGCCTCGGAGATCGCCCCGCGCATCTGATAGTCGCTGTGGTGGTCGTAGACGCCACCGGAGGCCATCGGCTGGGGCATATCCGAAACGTAGCGCGGTTCGGGCCAGGCCGCTTCCGCATGTGGCTGAGGGGTAGCCAAGGGGCCGCGCGAACAAGGCCGACATGAGGGAGATAATGTCCGCGATCGGGCGCTGCTCCCGCACCGGCGCCGGTGCAACGCGGTGCGTACCAACGCGCCGCTCAGGTGGCGAAGACCGCGTTGACCTCAGTCTCGGAGGGCCGGCCCGGCCATATCCTTGCCGCGATCAGGAGGGTGAAGCCAAACATCAACGTCGCCTTCGCGAAAGGCCCGCGGGAACCATCGTCGTGCTCTTCGAGCTGAACCCTTTCCCGTCGTCATCTGGTGCCGCATCAGCTAAAGCACCCCCGTTTCTCCGAGCGCCGTAGCCCCGGGTCGTCGCGGTGGGCGTTGCGCCAGCGGATGTAGCGTTGGAGCTCCCGCTCGATCGTCTCGTGGTCAGGGTGATCGGAGCCCGCGATCACGAAGCTGCGCTCGGCGAGGATCTTGAGAGTGCGATGAGCTGCGCGGCGGCATCGATGCCTCGCAATACAAGGATTACATCCTCACGCTGCTCTTCCCGAAGTACGTCTCAGATAAGGCCGAGGCTGACTCCGACTCGCTGATCGAGGTGCCCGAGGGCTGCTCGTTCGATGGCATCGTCGCGCCAAAGACTCTCGCGGGTGGCCGGAGATGGTTACGCGAGGGGCTAGTGGCACCTTTCAGCGACGCGGTGGAGGTGCCGCGGGGCCGGCGGTGGATCTCGCGCCGCGGACGACATGAGTAGGGTCTAGATGTAGGGTCTAGATGGACTTACGGGCGATCGCGCAGACCGACCATCAGCCAGGGAGGACGAGTCACCGATGAGAACCAGCTTCATACGCATCGCGGCCGGCGGCGGCGATGCTGCGGTCCGCCTGATCGCCGCCGGTCGCGGGGACGATGTCTCGACCAGCGCGGGTGAGGAAAGCTGATGGCTGATCTGATCGTGTCCTCCGCAGCTGCGCCCGATGCAGCAGAGCAGAAGCGATCCCTGCCCACGGTGGCCGAGCGGCAGGAGCGGGGCCGGGCGGCGCGCAAGGCGGCACCACGTTCCTCACACGGCGAGTGGAGTCCCGCAGCCGACCGGCCCGATCCAGTCGAGACCCTGGCCGCTCAGGATGCCAATCGGCTCGACTTCCTCGTGCCGATCCGACACCAGCGGATGGGCGCCTCTGCCTTCACCTTCTACCGCGGGACGGCCGCGATCATGGCCGGCGATCTGGCGGGGACGCCGGACAGCGGGATCAGCGCACAGCTGTCCGGCGATGCGCACCTTTCCAACTTCGGAGGCTTCGCCTCGCCCGAGCGGACGCTGGTCTTCGACGCAAACGACTTCGACGAGACGCTTCCGGGCCCGTGGGAGTGGGATCTCAAGCGCCTCGCCGCCAGTCTGGTGGTTGCGGGACGACATCTCGGGCTTGCCCGCAAGGATGTCCGAAAGGTCGCCGCCGATAGCGTCGAGAGCTACCGCACCGAGATGCACAAGCTGGCAGCGATGACGGGCCTCGATGTCTGGTACGACTCGATCCCGGCGGCCGACATCCGCGCCCTGCTCACCGGCAAATCGGAGCGCAAGGCGTTCGACAAGAGCGTCAAGAAGGCGCACCGCCGAAGCAGCCTGCGCGCATTCAAGAAGCTCGCCGAGACGGTCGACGGCCGCCCGCGCATCCGTAACGATCCACCGCTGCTGATTCCTCTCCGGGACTTGCCCAAGCAGTTCGATCGCGAGAAAGGCGCGGAGATCGTGCGGGCCTCCTACGAGGATTATCACAAGACGATCTCGCCCGAGCTGCAGACGCTGCTCGACGGCTACGAGCTCGTCGACGTCGCGCTCAAGGTTGTCGGTGTCGGCAGCGTCGGGACCCGTTGTTTCGCGGCCCTGTTCATCGGGCGCGACAAGAACGATCCGCTCTTTTTGCAGATCAAGGAGGCCGACAGCGCGGTGCTCGAGTCGGTGCTGCCGTCGAGCCCCTACGGCAGCCACGGTCGCCGCGTGGTCGAGGGACAGCGTCTGATGCAGAGCTTCGGCGACATCTTCCTCGGGTGGTCGAGCGGCAGGATAGATCAGCGGGACTACTACTGGCGCCAGCTCAAGGACATGAAGCTCTCGGCCAACATCGACTCGATGGAGTCCAAGGTCCTGAAACAGTACGCGGGTCTCTGCGGCGCCATTTTGGCCCGCGCCCACGCACGCTCCGGCGATCGGGTCGCGATCGCCGCCTACTTGGGGAAGAGCAAGACGTTCGTCGACGCGCTCACCCGATTCGCGGAGACCTACGCAGACCAGGCCGAGGCCGACTACGGAGCCTTCCGCGTGGCGATCGACTCGGGCCGGCTCAGCAGCGAGACGCCTGCCGAGTCGCCAGTCCGCTCCTAGCAGTTCCGAGCGGCCCGCCCCGCCGGCCGCTTGCCGTCTTCAGCTTGCGCAACGAAGGCTACTTCGAAGGGGTGAACTACATCGGCTCCCAGGGCTCAGGGACGGTTGGTGAGATCCTAGACCTCGCCAAGAGCCACGACGTGGAGTTGCGGCTGGCCCGGCTGAAGCCGCCCGTGGCCGAGGTGCTGGAGCGCGACGGCCTGATCGACCGGATCGGGAAGTCGAAGATCTTCACAACGGTGTACGCGGCGGCAGAGGATCACATCGACGACGCGTCAGATGGCCGGTCGACTCCGACGGACGCGTGAGGAAGCAGGCCTAGGCGGTCGCCGTGTTGGCGGGGACTTGGGCCGCTACCCCAGACCTGAATCTGGCGAGTGCTCGCCGACGAACTCCTCGAGCTCGCGGCGCAGGCGCGCGTTGAACGCCAGGTTCGATGCGTACCGTTCGCCCATCTCGAGGTCGGCGCGCCAGGCGCGGATCCTGGCGTCCAGCGTTGGCGCCTTGAAGAACTCGATG
>CAXMST010000018.1:0-5327 GCA_964196325.1 uncultured Acidimicrobiia bacterium | reverse complement strand
GTTCACGGCCGTCTCGGATGCCACCGCCGAGGTCAAAGATGAAGTCACGCCACGACATGCCGAGTTCGACCTCGTAGTTGCCAGGTTTATTGACGTGCCCAGAGATGCTCATCATCTTCATCCCTGCGGATCGCTCCGGGCCGATGGCGGCGTAGGCGGCACCGCCGTTCATCGTTATCCACGGGACGTTTGCGATGGATTCAACGTTGTTCACAATCGTCGGTTTTGCGTACAGGCCTTCTACCGCAGGGAAAGGTGGTTTCAACCGCGGCTCGCCTCTGCGCCCTTCGAGGCTGTTGAGCAGCGCGGTTTCCTCTCCACAGATGTAGGCGCCGGCGCCACGGTGGACGACCAAGTCGACGGCGACGCCGCTGCCGAGGATGCTCTCGCCGAGATAGCCGGCAGCGGTCGCCTCGGCGACCGCTGCATCGAGTACGTCCGCAACCTCGGCGTATTCGCCGCGGATGAAGATGAAGGCGCGGCTGGCCCCCGTGACCAGTCCGGCGATCGCGATCCCCTCGACCAGTTGATGCGGGTTCTTGTACATCAGCTCGCGGTCCTTGAAGGTTCCCGGCTCGGACTCGTCGGCATTGCAGCAGAGGAACTTCTGCATGTCGCCGTGCGGCAGGAAGCTCGCCTTCTTGCCCATCGAAAAGCCGGCGCCGCCGCGCCCGCGCAGCCCGCATTCCTCGAGTTCGTTGAGCAGCGCCTCAGGCTCCGAGTGGCGGAAGGCCTTCTCGAGCGCTCGATACCCGCCACGACGTCGGTATCCCTGCACCGTGCGCAACTCGGGATCGTCGACATGGCGGAAGAGCATGCGCGTCTCAGGCACGAGATGCTCCTTGGCGGTTCACGCCGCAAACCTACCGGAAGCGTCTCTGGTGGTGGTGATCGAGCCTCTCAGCCCCAGAGCGCGAGGCTCGAGCGGACAGCCGTGTAGATTGCGGTCACGACGATCAGCCCTGCGAACGCCTGGCGCAGTCGCTCGCCCCCGAGCCGGCCGCCGAGCCGCTGACCGACGAACGCGCCCACCCCCGCGGCGACCGAAAACGGCACAGCGATCGCCCAGTCGACGTCGCCCGCGGCGAGCCGATTGATCAGGGCAAAGCTCGAGCCGATCACAATCACGAGCAGGCTGGTGGCGACTGCCTCGAGCATGGAGAAGCGCAGGCCGAGGACCAGTACCGGCACGATCACGAAGCCCCCGCCGACCCCGAACAGGCCGATGATCCAGCCCACCAAGAGGCCGTAGGCAACCACGCTGACGACGCTCGAGCGCTCGATCCCAAGCCGCCAGGGACGGAACTGCGCCGGCCGACGCGCGGTCCTGCTGACCATCGCGTAGGCGCCGGCGACCATCAACGGGGCGAAGCAGAGCAGGAGCAGGTTGGGGTCGAGAGCCCGGTTGAGCAGCGATCCACCAAGCGCGCTGAGACCGGCCGCGAGGCCGAAGGCGGCGCCCGCTCGAAGCCGGAGGTTGTCCGCCTCGTGGTGGGCGGCGAGGCTGACGAGGGCGGCGACGATGACGATCACCAACGAGGTCGCCTGAGCCTCGCGAACTCCTTGGTCGACCAGGTAGACGAGCATCGGCACCGCGAGCAAGGAGCCGCCTGCTCCCAGTGCTCCCATGAGGACGCCGATCAGCAGCCCCAGCGGCGCGACGAGGATTGCCTTCATCGGCTGTGCGTGGGCGCCGGAGTCTCAGGCGCCGGCAAGTCAGGTGCCGGACTCGAGTGGCCAGCCGTGCGCGCTCCAGGCGCTGACCCCGCCCTTGGGCACGTGCACGACCTGCTCGGCCCCGAAGCGCTGCAGCAGGCTGGCGGCGATCGGCGCCCGGCGTCCCGAGCCGCAGACTGTCGCCACCGGTCGCTCGCCGTCGATCCCACCCGGGATCGAGTCGATGTCGTGCCAGGGCACGTTGATCGAGTTGGGTATGTGCTGCTCCTCGTACTCATCCGGCTCGCGCACGTCGAGGATCTGGATCGAGTCTGTGTCGAAGCGCTCCTTGAGCTCCTCGAGCGTGAGCCTGCCGGTGCGCTCGGCCGGCCGGCCCTCCTCCCGCCAAACCGTCATGCCGCCATCGAGGAACCCGCCCAGGTTGCGGAGCCCGACCGCCTGTGCGAGCTGGACGGCGCGGAACCCGTCCTTCTCGTCGCGGCCGGCGAACACGATCAGCTTCTCGGGGTCGGCGAGCCAGGCCAGGCGCGAGGCGAAGCCCGCCTCGAGGATCGAGATGTGGGTCGCCCCGGGAATGTGGGCGTCGTCGAACTGCAGCGCGGTCCGCGTGTCGACCAGGAAGGCTCCGTCGTCGACCCGGAGCTGCAGCTGTCCCGGGGTCAGCGGGTGGGCGTCGACGCCGTCGGTGAGCAGTTCGCCGCGGTTGATCTCGACGATCTTCTGGAAATTCGGCGGCTGGGCCCCGAGTCGTGCCAGCGAACGCTCGATGAACTCGTCCTCGTCCTCGATCCTGAGCATCTCATTGTTGGCCCGTTCATAGCCGATGGTCGAGGCGATCTTCGGGCTCATCGCGCCGCTCCCGCACATCGAGCCGCCCAGGTGGCCCGGCCAGACCTCGCAATGAGCCGGCAGGGTCAGCAGCTTCTCGCGCAGCGACGCGTAGATTCCCCGCGCGCCCTCCCGCTTCTCGATCGCAAGGTCCGGACGGGCGACGTCGCCGACGAACAGCGTGTCGCCGGTGAGCACCGCCCAGGGCTCCTCCGAGCGGGAGCTGTCGACGAGGGCGAACGCCGTGTGCTCGGGCCGGTGCCCGGGCGTGTGCAGGGCTCGAACCACCAGCTCCCCGAGCCGCAGCTCCCAGCCGTCGTCGAAGGGCTCGAACGGGTAATCCGGCTCGGCCAGACGGTGGGCGTGGATCGTGGCGCCGGTTGCTTCCGCCAGCCGCCCGTGCCCGGAGACGTGGTCGGCGTGGTTGTGGGTCTCGAGCACGTGGTCGATCGAGACGCCGAGGTAGCGGGCCGTCTTCAGGTACTCGTCGATCTCGAACTTGGGATCGACGATCGCGACGCTCCCCGCGTCGCCGACCATGTAGGAGGCGCAGGCCAGGTCGTCCTGCAGGAACTGACGGAAGATCATCTGCCCGTCCTTTCTATCGCTTTAGTGCCCAAAGCGCACGTTGGGCAGCAGCCGCCGCAGCCGTGGCGGCAGCCACCACCCGTGGCGGCCGACCAGACGGAGCAGGACGGGAACCAGGAGCAACCGGACCAACGCGGCGTCCAGAAGGACCGCGATCCCGAGGATCACCCCCATCTCCTTCGGCGGCAGCGGGCCGGAGACCGCGAAGGTGAAGAACACGGCGACCATCACCGCGGCCGCAGCGAACACGACCCGCCCGGAGTGGGCGACGCCGCCGACCATCGCCTCACGGGCGTTGTGGGAGCGGTCCCAGTGCTCCTTGGCGCTGGAGAGCAGGAACACGGTGTAGTCCATCGAGATCGCGAAGACCATCGCGAAGAAGAAGACCGGCGCCCATGCGTCGAGGAAGCCCTGCGACTCGAAGCCGAGCGGGCCCGAGAGGTTGCCGTCCTGGAAGATCAGGGTGGCGACACCGAAGGCGGCGGCGACCGCGAGCAGGTTGCTGAGGACGCCGAGCGCCGCGATCACCGGCGCCTGCAGGACGACGAGCGCAACCCAGGCCAGCGCGACCGTGCCCGCGTGAGATGCGGTCCAGGCACCGAGCCGACCGATCGGCCCTACTTCGGCGGGCTTCATGAGCTCACCCCCGCGGTCAGCTCGCTGAGCTCGCCGGCGCGGCGCTCGATGCTGCCGCAGACCACCTCGCAGATCGCGAGCACGCTCCCGTCCGAGATCGAATAGATGACCCGGTTGCCGTCGCGGCGCCGGCTCAGGATGGCCGCGGCGTGCAGGGCACCGAGATGCTTGGAGACGTTCTGCTGGCTCGTGTCGAGAGCGGTGGCGAGCTCGCCGACCGAGGCTTCGCCGCTGTCCCGTAGGTGGTCCAGGGCCCGCACCCGCATCGGCTCCCCCAGCAAACGGAATCGCTCAGCGATCAACTCGACCAGCGGATCGGGGATCGGCGTTGGCATCGGCATCCTCTGTCTCCTTTGCTTGAAACTAAACAACCAATGAGCAGAATAGTTGCATAACTCGAACCACAGTGCAACCCAAAGGAGAAGCGGATGGGAGCCAAGCAACAGTTCGTGGAGTTCATGCGGGGCCGGTCCGGGCGCCTCGCCCGAGTCGGGCTCGGGGCAACGATCCTGGCCCTGGGTCTACTCGTGGTCGGGGGCACCGGGGGCACGGTCATGGCTATCTTCAGTGCCATGCCGATCGCATCCGGCGCAACCGGCATCTGCCCCCTCGGACCGCTGTTCGGGGTCGACTTCCGTCGGCGCTGCCCGACCCGGTCGGCCTAGATCGTTGGTTGATCCACGGTGAGTTCACCTCTGCAAGCAGGCGGCTCCGCGCCGCGCTCCGAGCCGGCCCTGCGGCTGACGCTGGCGGTGCTGGCTGTGATCGGCCTCGGCATCGCCGGCTATCTGACCGTGGTCCACTACGACGGTAGCTCGCCGGTCTGTCTGGCCGGGGGGGAGAGCTGCTCGAAGGTGCAGAGCTCGGAGTACGCGGAGCTGGTCGGGATCCCGGTGCCGCTGATCGGCCTGTTCGGATACCTGACCGTGCTGGCCGCAGCGTTGCTGCCGGGCGACGTGGGCCGCTTCGGCGGCGTCTTCGCCGGGCTCGTGGGCGTCGGCTTCTCAGCCTATCTAACCTACCTCGAGATCTTCGAGATCGAGGCGATCTGCCAGTGGTGCGTCGCCAGCGCACTGTTGATGTGTCTGGTCCTGGCGCTGAGCTTGTACCGGGCGCTGCGCTTTGGCGGAGTCGATCGCGATCTCGGCGCAAGCAGCGAGCTGAGAGGAGCCACCTAGATGGCATCGCGGAACGACCAGAAGCAGGAGCGCAAGGTTGAGCGGCTGGAGGCCGAGCAGCACGGCGCCGCCGAGGCCCGCCGCAAGAAGCTCTTCGCCGGGGTCGGAGCCGCCGCGCTGGCCGCGCTCGTGGCCGTGGTCGCCCTGATCGCGATCAGTCAGTCCGGCGGCGAGGGCGCGGCCGGCGGAGGGGATGTGGCCGGGGTCGACGCCGTCAACTCCGAGCTCGCCGGCATCGACCAGGAGGGCACGGTGCTTGGCGAAACCGCCGAGGTGCGGGTCGTCGAGTTCGGCGACCTCCAATGCCCCGCCTGCGCGGCGTACTCAGAATCTGTGATTCCTGAGCTGATCTCAGGGCCGGTCAGCGCCGGTGACGCACAGCTCGAATTCCGCAACTTCAACATCATCGGGCCCGACTCC
>CAXMST010000017.1:0-16127 GCA_964196325.1 uncultured Acidimicrobiia bacterium | reverse complement strand
AGATCGCTGCCCAGCCCGCATCCAGCTTCGTGGCCGAGGTCACCGGGTCCAGCGTTCTGTTTGGCAGTTGCCGCCGCGGGGCGTCCGGGTTGGCGGAGATCGCGCTGGACGGGGTCGGGTTGGTGCGGAGCACGGATCAGGCGCCGGCTGGGCCGGTGGCGATCTCGGTCCATCCCTGGGAGATCGCGCTCGAGCCGGCGGGAGCCGCGCTCCACGGCTCGCAGCAAAATCGCTTACCGGCGATGGTCCGGACGGTCACGCGGATCGGGAGCCGGGTGCGGGTCGGGCTGGATGTCGGTCAGCCGCTCGTCGCCGAGGTTACCGAGCCCGCGCTCGAGCAACTGCAACTCTCCCCCGGCACCGCCGTAACCGCGGTGTGGAAGGCCTCGGCCACGCGCGCGATCCCGCGCTGAGCGGTCGCCGGCCGGCGATGATCGCCGTTGGCGGCAGTCTCTCTCTCAACTTTGTCCTCCGACCCGATCGGCTGTGCAAGTAGTACGCAGCGTCCATCGACCCGGTTGGGTTTAGGGTGACCGGGTGCGACGCTGCGGCTCAGCGACCGTGATCGCGATCCTCTGTGGGGTTGCGCTTGCGGCTTGTGGGTCCGACCGCGGGCCCGGTGAGACGGTGGGCACCGCGCAGCGCATCGAGATCCCGGGCGCCGGCGAGGCTCTGATCTGGGGCGAGGGCAGCCAGGGTGTCGTGCTCGCGCATGGCGCGGCCTTCGACGCGGCGAGCTGGGAGTCCGAGGCCGAGGCGATCGCCGAGCAGGGCAACCTGGTCCTCGCGGTCGAGCAGATCGGGCCAGAGGAAATCCTCGCCGCCGTTGAGTTCCTGCGGGACGAGCGCTCGGCCGAGCGCGTGGCTCTGATCGGCGCCAGCGCCGGGGCCGACAGCTCGCTGCAGGCGTTGGTTGGCGACCCCCGAGCGGTCGACCAGCTGACCACACTCTCGGTCAACTCGACCGCCGAGGGGATCGGAGAGCAGCCGAAGTTGTTCATCGCCAGCGAGGATGAGGGCGCGGCCTCGCTTTCGACCGAGCTCGCCGCCAGTTCCGACGGTGACGACAATGAGGCGCTACTGCTGCCGGGAAGCGCCCACGCCCAGGGAATCTTCGAGGGGGGAGCGGGCACGGCGGCGCTGGAGGCGATCCTCGATCGCCTTGCGCCCGGGGTCGGCTAAAGCAGTGATTGGGGCCTGGGCGGCGTTGCCGACGTAGAGCTCGGCGTGGTCGATGCTGACTGAGGAGGTCCGTGCGATAATTCCTGCCATCGAGCACCAGGTCCCCGCAGTCGAAAAGCACCCGAGGTTCTTCGGCCTCGTCGCAAAGGCGCACGCCGGCCTCTACAAGCTCAGCGGCGGCAGGCTCGGAGGCGGGATGAAAGGCGCGCCCGTCTGCTTGGTCGACAACGTCGGCCGCAAGAGCGGGCAGGTGCGGAGAACTCCCTTGATCTACGTGCGCGACGGGGATGCGATCGTGATCATCGCGTCTAAGGGCGGCTCGAACTCGGATCCCGCCTGGTGGCTGAATCTGCAGGCCAACCCTGACGCCGAAGTGCAGATCGGGGCCGAGCGTACGGCCGTACGGGCCCGTCAGGCGAGCGTGGAGGAGCGCGAGCGGCTCTTCCCAAAACTGGTCGAGGTCTGGCCCGACTACGAGGGCTACCAAGCCAACACGGAGCGTGAGATCCCGGTGATCCTTCTGGATCCGCGTGGGGCGGCCGAGGCCGCGGCCTAGCTGCTGGAGCGGCTCAGTCGTCGCTCGGGGGTAGCTCCGAGCCGATCGCGCTGAAGCCGCCATCGACGCGGAGGATCTGGCCGCTGATTCCCCGCGCGGAATCGGAGAGCAGGAAGCAGACCGCGTCCGCGACCGGACCCGCGTCGCGAGGGTCCCAGCCCAGTGGCGCCCGCCGCTCCCAGGCCTTGGCCAGCTGTCCGAACCCCGGGATGGCGCCGGCTGCCGCCGTCTCAATCGGGCCGGCTGAGACCAGGTTGGAGCGCACGTTGAGCGGCCCAAGGTCCCGGCATAGGTAGCGGTTCACCGACTCCAGCGCGGCCTTGGCGACGCCCATCCAGTCATAGACCGGCCAGGCGACCGAAGCGTCGAAGTCGAGGCCGACGATCGAACTGCCGTCCGACATCAGTGGCAGCAGGGCTTGGGCGAGCGCCTTCATCGAATAGGCGCTGGTTCGGAATGCCAGCTCGGCGCTTTCGGGTGGTGCGGTCAGAAAGTTGCCGCCGAGCGCATCCTCGGGTGCGAAGGCAATCGCGTGCAGCACGCCGTCCACCCGGCCCCAGCGATCGTTCAGATCCGTCCCGAGCAGCTCCAGGTCCGCCGGCTCGTTGACATCGAGTTCGAGCACGTCGGGAGCGGGATCGAGACGCTTGGCGGCGCGCTCGGTCAGTCGCTTGCCACGGCCGAAGCCCGTGAGCACGATCTCGGCGCCGAGCGCCTGGCAGCGCTGCGCCGTCGTAAAGGCGATCGAGCGGTGGGTGATCACGCCGGTGATCAGCACTCGCTTCCCCTCGAGGAGGCGGGGGTGGGGCACTACATCTTCGGGCATTGGTGCAATCTCGGGGTCATTGATCACTAGATCAGGACCCGCACGCCGCCCTCGGTGACCTCGACGGGTGTCAGCTCGTCGGCTCGCCCCGGATCGCCGGGCGCCGGCTCGAGCGTTGCCCTGCCGGCCGCCGCCAGGCTTGGGTTGATCCCTGCGCCCCGGCGCCAGACGATCTCGACGGTGGCGCGAGCACGGAGCCTGCCGTCATCGCCGAGGATCCGCCACCCGCACTCGACCAACCCGGCGTCGTCGTCCAACGCGCGTAGGTCGCTGACCCGACAGTTGACGGTGATCGCCTCACCTACGACCAGGGGGCGCTTGAACACGGCCTCTCGGATGCTGCGTAGCGCGAGGACCCGCGATGGGTCGATCGGCAGGGATCCGAGCGCGCAGGAGAGAATCAACATGCCGTGGGCTACCGTTTGCCCGAAAGGTCCGCTTGCAGCCCACTTGGGGTCGACGTGGAGGGGGTGCTGATCGCCGGTCAACGCACCGAATGCGTTCACCTCGTCCTGGTCGATGCGGCGCGGCTCGCTCTCGTAGCGCTCGCCCCTTTCGATCGCGTCGAAGTCGCGCCCGAACAACGTGTCCTCGCTCACGCGGGCTCGAGCTCCCAGCTCCCGATCAGTTGCTCCAGCGCCGGGCCGATTGCCGCTGCCGCCAGCCGATGCCCGACCTCGGAGGGGTGAAATCCGTCCGAGGCATAGTTCGAGAGATCGCCCTGGCCGGGGTGCCGGGCGAAGTCGACGCAGGCGACCCCCCAGCGCGCAGCGACGGACCGGATGATCGTGTTGACCTGCTTGAAGCCATCCTCGATACGGCGCCTCGTGCGCGGGCGGAGTTCATGGGTGGAGATCTCGGGATAGGTGGCGGTCAGCGTCCGTGACCCCGGTAGCGCCTCGGCGATCCGCTCGAAGCATCGCTCGAGCTCGCCCTCGAACCGCTCCGGCGAGGGGCGAACGCTGAGAATCACGTCATTCCCTCCGCAGATCAGGGTGACGACGTCGGGCCCGGCGGCGAGCCCGGCCGGGAGCTGTTCGGACTCGATCTCGGGGGCCCTGGCGCCCTTGCGCGCGAATCTGATCAGCTCGCAGGGGCGCGAGCGGGAGATCTGCCGCTGGACCAGCGTCGGCCAGGTCGTCTCGCCCGGTCGGGTGCCCGCAGTGAAGCTGTCACCGAGCGCTGCCCAGCGCACCGCTGAGCTTGCCTTCTGCCTGACGTCACCAAACGAGCTTGCGGAGATGCTCATCGGCTCCGCCTCCTCGAGCCGAGCGCCCAGAGCGCGGCGATCAGACGATCACGCGTATCCGCCGGCTCGATCAACTCATCGATGACGCCGTCGGCCGCGGCGACCTCTGCCGTCGTATGCTCGGCCGCGTAGGCCGCGGAGAGTCGTGCACGCAGCGCCTCGGGGTCGCCCGCCTCGGCAAGCTCGCGGCTATGTTGGATCCCGACCGCTTGGGTCGAGGCCATGATCCCGATCTCCGCGGTCGGCCAGGCGAGGACGAGGTCGGCGCCGAGCGCCTTCGAGTTCATCGTGATGAACGCGCCGCCAAAGCCCTTGCGCATCACCACGGTGATCCGGGGGACGGTGGCGCTGGCGAAGGCTCGAACCAGGCGAGCTCCGAGGCGGATCACCCCACTTCGCTCCTCCCGCGTGCCGGGCATGAAACCAGGTGTGTCCTCGAGCACGATCAGCGGCAATCCGAAGCGGTCGCAGAGCTCGATGAACCAGGCCCCCTTCTCGGAGCTCTCGGAGTCGAGCACGCCGGCCAGGTGCCGGGGCTGGTTCGCAACGATCCCAACAGGTGAGCCGTCGAGCCGGGCCAGGGCGACGAACATGTTTGGCGCCCATCGGGGTCCAAGCTCGAGCACCGAGCCGCGATCGGCGATCGCCTCGGCGACCGCGCCCACGTCGTAGACCTTGCGCTGCTCGATCGGCACGATCAGGCCGGGGTCGCGGCCGTCCGCCTCGCGCTGGGTGGCTCTGGGCGGGCGCTCGTCACTGTTCGCCGGCAGGTAGGAAAGGACTGCCCGCACCGTCTCCGCTGCGTGGGCCTCATCCTCGGCGATCAGCGGGGCGACGCCGTTCGCGGCGTGCACCGCCGGGCCGCCGAGCTCCTCCTTGCTGACCCGCTCAGCCAGCACTTCCTCGACCACCTTGGGGCCGGTCAGGAACATGCTCGCCTCGCGGCACATGATGATCAGGTCGGTCAGCGCGGGCGAGTAGCAGCCGCCGCCGGCTGAGGTCCCGTAGATCACCGAGAGCTGTGGGATCCAGCCGCTCGAGCGCACGTGTTCGGTGAACATCCGGCCGTAGCCCTCGAGCGCAGCGGAGCCCTCGTCCATGCGGGCCCCGCCCGAGTGCACGAGCCCGATCGCAGGGGCGCCGGCGTGGCGCGCGGACTCCAGGATGCGGACGATCGAGGCGGCGTGAGCGGCGCCGAGCGAGCCCCCGAGGAAGGCCGGGTCCTGGGAGTAGATGAATGCCGGTCGGCCATCGATCGAGACGCTGCCGGCGAGCAGCCCGTCGCCGGCCTGGACCCGCCGCGAACGGCTCGAGGTGACGGCGGTTCGAATCGGTTGGAACGAGCCGGGATCGCAGATCGACTCGATGCGGCGCCGGGCCACATCCTCGGGATCGGCGCGATCGGGGCGGGTCTCAGGTGCGGCAGGCGCGGTGATAGTCATGCGGATCCTTCGATGCAGAGCACTGCGTTGTGGCCGCCGAACCCGAAGGCGTTCGAGATCGCCCTGGGGGGACGGCCGTTGGTCTCGATCTTGCGGGGCCCGTCACCGATGTAGTCCAGATCGAGCTCGGGATCGGGCTCCCTGTAGTTCAAGGTGGGAGGAAGAACTCGCTCGCGCATGGCCGCGGTTGTCGCAACCGCCTCGATCGCGCCGGCGGCACCGAGCAGATGTCCGATTGCCGACTTGGTCGAGGAGATCGGGACCTTGTGCGCGTGCTCGCCGAGCGCCAGCTTCAGGGCAACCGTCTCGGAGCGGTCGTTGAGCGGAGTCGAAGTTCCATGGGCGTTGACGTAGTCGACGTCCCCGATCTCCCAACCCGCGTCTGCGATCGCTTGGCGGATCGCACGGGAGGAGCCGGCCCCCTGGGGGTCGGGCGCGGTCAGATGGTGGGCGTCCGCGGTGGCCGCGTAGCCCGCAACCCAGCCAAGGATCTCGGCGCCGCGCTCGGTCGCAAGGCGCTCGCTCTCCAGCACCAGGGCCCCGGCGCCCTCGCCGAGGATAAAGCCGTCGCGGCGGCGGTCGAAGGGGCAACAGAGGCCGCTTTCGGAGGTCGCGCCCATGCTGTCGAAGCAGCCGTGGGCGAGTGGGGTGATCCCGGCCTCGGAGCCGCCGACCAAGCAGGCATCAACGACGCCGAGTCGGATCAGGCGCATGCCCGTGCCGACCGCGTGCGCACCCGCCGCGCAGGCCGAGACGGTGCCGTAGCACTCGCCCTTGAGGCCGTGGTGCATGGCGACGACGCCGCTTGCAGAGTTGGGCATCATCATCGGGATCCCAAGCGGTGAGAGCGCCGCGGAGCCGCGCTCGCGAAGCACGTCGTGCTGGGACTCGATCGTGCCGATGCCACCCACCCCGGTCCCGATGATGCAGCCGATCCGCTCACCGTCGCAGGGCAGGCCGCCTTCCCACCCGGCCTGGCTCATCGCCTCACGGGCGCTGACCAGCGCCAGCTGCGTGAAGCGGTCCGCGCGGCGACGCTCCTTGACCGTGAGCACGTCCTCGGGGACGAAGTCCGTGCAGGCGGCGATTCCGTCGGCGATCCCGACCTCACCGGCGCACCAGCGATCGAGCAGGGTCGCGGCGCCCGTTCCCAGGGGGGATACGGCACCGAGCCCCGTGATTGCGACCCTCTCGGTCAACCGAGCCTCGCGGTGATCATCTCGACCGCGTCGCCGACCGTGTTCATCTTTTCCATGTCGGCCTCGCGGAGCTCTACTCCGTACTCGTCCTCGACGATCTGGGCCAGCTCGACCAGATCGAGCGAGTCGACATCGAGGTCGTCCCAGGTGGCGACGGGGGTGATCGCGTCCGGCTCGGCGCCGAACTCGGTCAATGCTGCGGTTACACGCGCCTCGATGTCGGCGCGACTTGCGGTTTCAGGCATGCTGATTCTCCTTTGTCGATTAGGCGGTCAGGCCGCCGTCTACGGTCAGTGTGGATCCATTTACGTAAGAAGCGTCGTCAGAGACCAGGAAGCGGATGCATGCCGCGACCTCCTCGGGGGTACCGGGCCGGCGCGCCGGGATCGCTTTCTTGAGCTCATCGGAAACGCCTTCGGCCGTCAGCTCTGTCGTGATCAGCCCCGGGGCGACGGCGTTGACGGTGATCCCGCGGCGGCCCACCTCGGCGGCGACGGTCGCGGTCATCGCAATCAGTCCCGCCTTCGAGGCCGCGTAGTTGGCTTGGCCGACGTTGGCCCGGCGACCGACGATCGAGGCGAGGTTGACGATCCTTCCCCAGCGCGCGCGCATCATCGGCCCAAGCGCTCGGCGGGTCATGCGAAATGCTCCGTTGAGGTTCGTCTCGAGGACCTCATCCCAGCTCGAGTCCTTCATCCGAGGCACCAAGCCGTCGGCGGTGATCCCGGCGTTGTTGACCAGCACGGCGACCTCTCCCAGCTCACCTCCGAGCTCCGCAAAAGCGCGCTCCGGGGTCGCCGGGTCGGCAACGTCGCCGACCAGCACATGGGCCGCTCCGCCGCCGGCGACGATCGAGGCCGCGACCTCCTCGGCCCGATCCTTCGAGGACCGGCAGAGCACGCCGACCGGCCAGCCCGCATCGGCCAGCGCGTATGCGGTCGCGGCGCCGATGCCCCTGGAAGCGCCGGTGATCAAGGCCGAGCGGCCTTTCTGGGTTGAAACGACCGCATTCACTGCTCCCCAACCTGCCCCTCCCAGGTCATCAGCCCCGCGCCCCAGACGAAGCCGGCCCCGAACGCGGCCATCAGCACGCGTGCTCCGGGCTTGAGCTGGCCGCTGCGGGCGGCGTAATCAAGGGCAAGGGGAATCGTCGCGGCCGACGTGTTGCCGAACTCGGCGATGCAGTCGACGACTCGGCTGCGCGGAAGCTCCAGCCGCTCGCCCACGGCCCTGGTGATCCTCTGATTGGCCTGGTGGTAGACGTAGAGATCGACCTCGTCCCGCCCCAGGCCTTCGGCCGCGAGCAAGTCGGTGGTGACGCTGGCGAGCGCGTCGACCGCAGCCCTGAACGTGTCCTGGCCCTGCATCCGGATCAGCCGTTCATCGTGGTCGGCGACGATGCATCCCGCCTGGGTCGCGTCTGAGCGCAGCAGCATCCGCCCAACAGCGCCCTCGCCGCCGGCTCCCACCAGGGCGGCGCCGGCGCCGTCGGCGAACAGCCCAGCTGTCTTGCGGTCGTTGTGATCGGTCACCTTCGAGAGCAGGTCCGCCCCGATTACCAGCGCATGGCGGGCCCGGCCGCTCTCGATCTGTCCGGCGGCCAGGGCGAGGCCGCTCAGAAATCCGGTGCAGGCCGCGCCGAGATCGCAGGCAAAGGCGCCCCGGGCGCCGATCGCATCGGCGACGAGCGGGGCGGCGTTCGGCAGCAGTTGGTCCGCGGTGAGGGTTGCGACCAGGACCAGGTCGACCTCCGAAGGGGCGACCCCGGCCGCCTCCAGGGCGCCTTCGGCAGCCGCGGCGGCAACCCCGACCAGCGACTCGTCCGGCGATGCGTGATGACGCACCTCAATCCCGGTGCGCTGTACGATCCAGTCGCGCTCGATGCCTAGCCGGTCCGCGATCGCCGCGGTCGTCACGCGCTCGGCGGGTAGCGCTGCCCCGACGGAGACGATCGAGGCGCTGCTCAGCTCTGTGGCCTCGTTGTCCAGCTTCAGCGTCGCTGCCTCAGGCATTTGCAGCCTCCGGCAGTGGCGTGGTCTCAAGCACGACCTCGCCCTGCGCGCACCTGCGAACGAGGCCGGTGAGCGCCTTGCCGGGGCCTACCTCGAGGTAGCGCTCGACGCCCGAGCGCTCCAGCGAGGCCACCACCTCGATCCAGCGGACCGGTTCCGTCAGCGACGCCGCCAGCTCCGCGTGGACGTCCTCGAAGGGCAGGCCCGTGCGAGCGCTGAGTACCGGCGCTACCGGCCGGCGAAAGTCGATCGCGCTGAGCGCTCGTTCCAAGCCCTCGGCGGCGGGCAGCATCTGCGGTGAGTGGAAGGCGCCGGTGACCGGCAGCATCTTGGTCAACAGCTTGCGCTCCGAGAGCTCGGCCGCGGCGCGCTCCAGCGCCTCCCGCTCGCCAGAGAGCACGGTCTGAGCGGGCGAGTTGACGTTCGCAATCGCGACACCCTGACTCGCGGCGACGTCCTCGATCTCAGCGACCGGGGCGCGCACTGCGAGCATCGTGCCTGAGCCCGCGCTGCGCCCGGCGGCTGCCATCTGCCGACCGCGCTCGACCACGAGGCCGAGGCCCTCGCCATCGTCGAGCGCGCCGGCGCAGGCCAGCGCCGTGATCTCTCCCAGGGAGTGGCCCGCGAAGTGCTCGGCACGCGGCTGCCCGGCGATCTCGAAGGCGGCAAGACAGGCGCAGTAGATCGCCGGCTGGTCGTATTCGGTGCCCTCGCCGAAGTGCTCGAAGGGGTCGGCACCGCCGAGCGCCTGGCGCGCTTGGCGGAGCAGATCGGGGCGATGGTCGGCGACGGCTTCGCTCCAGAGGTTGGCGGGAGCGCCTTGGCCGGGGAACAACAGGGCGGTCGGCATCTGCCCATTCATACAGCGCCGGGCCCTCACGGTTACCTCACATTTGGCACCAACCCCCCGATCGGGGGGTTCGGTGGGGACGGGTCGGGGGAACTAGTGCACCCATCCGCAGATACGACCACCCTCACGCGGCGTCCCGACGCGCCTGATGGCACCCGGCCTCCGCCCACATGCCAACCGGCATGCGGGCGGAGCCCGTTCATCGCCAGCCACCCCTGGCCACTCGCCTGAGGGCGACCGTACTTACGGACGCGTGCACTAGCCGTCGGCGCTCGGCAGCTCAGGCGGCGGCGATCGGTAGCTCGGCGGCGTGTCCGAGAGGCGGATCGGGTTACGCGGGAGTCGAGCGGCCGAGCCGTCCTTGCGCGGGATCTCGACGATCGGCTCCAGCCCCAAGGTCTCGGCGAGCTCGTATGCGCCGGCAATGTCGTTCACGCGTCCCGCCGGGACCCCGGCGGCGGTCAGCTCGGCGATCCACGAGCCGGCGTCCCGAGCGCTCAGCGCGGCCTCCAGATCGACCCGGAGTTGTTCTCGGTTGGCCACCCGCGCCGCGTTGTCGAGATAGCGCCGCTCAGCTGCCAGCTCGGGGCGGCCGACGACCTCGCACAGGGCCGCGAACTGCCCGTCGTTACCTACCGCCAGCGCGATCTCGCCGTCGGAGGTCGCGAGTAGCTCATAGGGAGCGATGCTTGGATGTCTGTTCCCCATGCGGCCCGCCACCTCGCCCGCCAGGGTGTAGGCGGAGGCCTGGTTGACCAGGGCCGCCAGCAGCGAGGAGAGCAGGTCGACCTCGACCCGCTGACCGCGCCCAGTCCGCTCGCGGTGGCGCAGCGCAGCGAGGATTCCGACGGCTGCGAACAGCCCCGCGATCACGTCCACCAGGGCGACACCGACTTTCTGTGGCTCGCCCTCGGGTGAGCCGGTGATGCTCATCAACCCACCGACTGCCTGTACGAGCAGGTCATACCCCGGCAGCTCGGCGCCGGCTCCGGCGCCGAACCCGGTGATCGAGCAGTAGACGAGCTCGGGTCGCTGTCGCCCGAGCGCCTCATAGCCGAGGCCGTGGCGATCCATCACGCCGGGGCGGAAGTTCTCGACCAGCACGTCCGCCTTGCTCACCATCGCCAGCGCACGCTCACGGTCGGCGGCGTTACCCAGGTCGAGAACGACCGTCTGTTTGTTGCGGTTCACCGCCTGGAAGTAGGTGCCCTCGCCGCGCTCGTCGCGGGGCGGGGCCCAGGCCCGGGTCTCGTCGCCGCCGCCCGGCCGCTCGACCTTGATCACCTCGGCGCCGAGATCGGCGAGCACCATCGTCGCCAGCGGCCCGGCCAGCACCCTGGAGAAGTCGAGTATTCGGAGTTGGTCGAGAGCGCCTGCCACGAAGATATCCTATATCTTCGAAGATCCACCAACGCGCGAGCCAGACCAGGCGCCGCGACCTGCCCCGATTCCGGCCGGAGGAGGCCACAACCATGCAGACCCGCACCGCCCCGCCTGAGCTCAGGCCCCGCGACTTCCTTGACCTCGACTTCCAGCTCAGCGACGAGGAGCGCCTGATCCGCGACACCGTGCGCTCTTTCGTTGCCGAGCGGGTCACGCCGGAGGTTGGCGAGTGGTTCGAGTCCGAGCGCGTGCCGTCCGAGCTGATCGGTGAGTTGGGCCGGCTCGGCCTGCTCGGCATGCACCTCGAGGGCTACGGCTGCGCCGGCGCCACCGCCACCGCCTACGGGCTTGCCTGCATGGAGCTGGAGGCGGGGGACAGCGGCATTCGCAGCCTCGTCTCGGTCCAGGGATCGCTGGCGATGTACGCGATTTGGCGCTGGGGCTCGGAGGAGCAGAAGCAGCAGTGGTTGCCGCGGATGGCGAGCGGCGAGGCGATCGGCTGCTTTGGCCTGACCGAGCCTGATTCGGGCTCCGATCCTGGATCGATGCGGACCCGCGCCCGACGCGACGGCTCCGATTGGATCCTGCACGGCCAGAAGATGTGGATCACCAACGGCTCGAGCGCCGACGTCTCGATCGTCTGGGCCACGACGGACGAGGGAATCCGGGGCTTTTTGGTTCCCCGCGACACGCCCGGGTTCAGCACCCAGGACATCCACCACAAGCTCTCGCTGCGCGCCTCGACCACCTCGGAGCTGATGCTCGACGACGTGCGCCTTCCGGGCTCGGCGCTGCTGCCGGAGGCGACCTCGCTCCGAGCCCCGCTCTCCTGCCTGAGCGAGGCCCGCTACGGGATCGTTTGGGGGGCTGTCGGGGCGGCCCGCGCCTGCTTCGAGGCGGCGCTCGACTACGCCGGCGAGCGTGAGCAGTTCGGCCGACCGATCGCCTCGTTTCAGATCCAGCAGCAGAAGCTGGCGACGATGGCCCTGGAGGTGAACCGGGCCGCGCTGCTGGCCCTGCAGCTGGGGCGCATGAAGGACGAGGGCCGGCTGCGACCGGAGCACATCAGCATGGGCAAGCTCGGGAACGTGAACGCCGCCCTCGACGTTGCCCGCACGGCCCGGCAGGTGCTTGGCGCCAACGGGGTCACGCTCGAGTATCCGGTGATCCGCCACATGAACAACCTGGAGACGGTGGTCACCTACGAGGGCACAGCGGACATCCACGCGTTAGTCGTCGGCGAGGCGTTGACGGGGATTGGAGCGTTCCGATGAGCGCCGAGGAGCGCATTGACCGCGTCGGCGTCGTCGGCGGCGGGATCATGGGCTGCGGGATCGCCGAGGTCATGGCCCGCGCGGGGGCCGACGTGATGCTAGTCGAGGTCGACGAGGCGGCGGCGCGGCGCGCACAGGAGCGGATCGAGGCCTCGATCCAACGCGCGGTGGAGCGCGGCAAGGCGGAGCCGGAGGAGGCCGAGGCGGCGATCGGCCGGTTGACGACCGGCCAGGAGCTGGCCGCGCTGGCCGATCGGCAGCTGGTGGTCGAGGCGATCGTCGAGGACAAGGCGGCCAAGCTTGAGCTGTTCGCCGGCCTGGCTGAGGTGATCGAGGATCCCGAGGCGCTCTTGGCCTCCAACACCTCCTCGATCCCGATCGTCGAGCTCGGCTCGGCGATCGGCTCCCGGGCCACCCACGTGCTCGGCCTGCACTTCTTCAACCCGGTGCCCGTGCTCTCGTTGGTCGAGGTGATCCCCTCCCTTCTGACCGCGCCAGAGGTGACCGAGCGGGCCCGCAGCTTCGTAATCGATCGACTCGGCAAATCGCCGATCGAGGCGCCCGATCGGGCCGGCTTCACGGTCAACGCGCTGCTCATTCCCTATCTGCTCGCGGCGATCCGCATGTTCGAGCAGGGGCTGGCGACCGCCGAGGACATCGACGACGGGATGGTCAAGGGCTGCGCGCACCCGATGGGACCGCTGGCGCTGGCTGATCTGATCGGCCTCGACACGGTCCTCGGCGTCTCCGAGACCCTCTACGCCGAGCACCGAGAGCAGCTCTTCGCGCCGCCGCCGCTGCTGCAGCGTCTGGTCGCGGCCGGGCTGCTGGGGCGCAAGAGCGGCCGCGGCCTCTACAGCTACGCCGAGCAAGCGGGTGGCGGTGGCTGAGGCCGCGCCGCCGCCCGCGGCCCTCGGGACGGCGCAGGAGCATGCGCTGGCCTGTCTGCGAGCGTCGATCGGCGGGGCCGAGCTGCGGCCCGGACAGCGGGTCAATCAGGAGGATCTGGCCGAGCGCATCGGCCTCAGTGTGGCCCCGGTGCGCGAGGCGCTGCGGGTCCTCGAGAGCGAGGGTCAGCTGACCTACCGGCCGCGCCGCGGGTACTCGGTGACCGAGTTGCGGATCGCGGATCTGCGCGAGATCTATTCGCTCCGGCAGCTGCTCGAGGGCCGCGCCGCTCGCGAGGCGCTACCCGGCTTGGACGCGGACACCCTGAGCCGGGTCCGGGCTGCCGCCGACGACTGCGCCGCCGCCGCCCAGGCCGGCGAGGTGGCGGCCGAGCTGGCGGCCAATAGGCGCTTCCACCTGGCGATCCTCGATCACCCCGAGCAGCCCCACACGATGCGGCTGATCCGCCTGCTGTGGGACTCGACCGAGGCCTACAGGGCGCTCTACTACAACTCGCCGGCCGAGCGGCAGCGGTCGCTCGACGCCCACGAGCGGATCATCGCTGCCGTGGAATTGGGAGATGCCGAGCTACTCGTAGCCGAGCTCGACGCCCATCGCGACCGGGCACTCGAGGTCCTGGCCGAGCTACTCGAGCCGAGCGACTAACGCCGCTCCCAGGCTCAAGGTCAAGAAGAGGTAGCCGCTCAGCCGCCGAGCCCGAGCTGTTCGGCCCGGCGCGCGGCCCCGGCCCGGTTCGGCACGTCGAGCTTCTTGTACAGGGAGCTCGTGTACTCCTTGACGGTATGGGGGGAGAGGTAGAGCCGCTCTGCGATCTCGCGGTTGGTCGCGCCGGCGGCGATCAGCTCCAGCACCTCGCGTTCGCGCACGGTGAGCTCGTCGCCATCGGTCTTACCGCTGGGCTCGAACACGGTCATGCCCCGCGCCACCATCCGTACCGCCATCGCGATGTCGGCCGCGCGCCAGTCCTTGCTGACAAACCCGGTCGCTCCGGCCGCCTTCGCCGCCGTCGGGGAGATCGACCCCGCGCCTGAGATCAGCAGTACCGGGGTCTCCGGCGAGATCCGCCGGATCTCCTGGCAGAGCTCAGCCCCCGACTGCGAGCCTAGAAAGAGGTCGACCAGCGCCACGTCGACCGGCTGCGCGCGGACGTGCTCGAGCGCGGCCTCGGCGTTGGAGACGCTGACGGCTGAGGCGACCCAGGACTGCTTCGAGAGCAGCAGCTTGAAGCCCCAGTGGACGACGTCGTGGTCGTCGACCACGAGCACGTGCAGTCGGTCGTTGCCGGCTTCAGCCAAGCTCGACCCCGGCGGTCTCATTCATCGGCAAAAGCAGCCTCACCCGCCACTGATTCTGGCGGAAGGGCCCGAACTCGAGCACGCCACCCTGCTGCAGGGCGTCGAGCGCCGCGAGCCGCAGGCCCATGCCGCCGCTTGCCGGACCGGCCTGGTAAGCGACCCCGTCGTTTCGGATCTCCAGCACGAACGCCTCCTCCGCCGTCCAAGAGGCGATCACCATCTCCCCCGCGTCGGCGTGCTTGTCGGCGTTGTGGAGGGCCTCGGCCAGAACCGACTGAGCCAGCGCCTGGAACGCCTCCGGCGGCTCGGCCACCAGCCCCTCGGCATCGACGCTGACCCGCTGGTAGTTGCGTCCCAGCCGCTCGACCTCCCCCTGCAGCGAGGCGCTCGGCGGTGGGCGCGAGGGCTCGCGGCTGCGCTGCATCGCGCTGCGCAGGTCGCTGAGCGCTGCCTGCAGCTCGTCCGAGGCACGTCGTTGGGCCGCTGGGTCGAGCGTGTCCCCGGAGCCGAGCACCAGCGACAGTCCGAACAGCCGCTGGATCACGCGGTCGTGGACTTCCCGCGCCAGCGCCACCCGCTCGGCCAGGAGCTTGGCCCGCTCCTGCTGGGCCACCGCGCTCCTGGTCGCCGCAGCGTGCGCCGCGGTCTTCCCCAGCGCCCAGATCAGATCGCGCTGCGGGGCGTCGATCGTGAAGCTGCGCCCGCCGCGATCGCACAGCATCACCCCGAGCCAGCGCTTGCCGGCGGCGACCGGGATGCAACAGAGCTCCTCGACGCCGGGCAGCTCGCGGTGGCGGGCGGGAATCGCGCTGTCCAGCTGCGAGCTGACGATCACCCGGTCCTCGGCCAGCGCCCGGGCGGCGATCGGAGTCTCATCGAGCGTGCCGTGAAGCTGAGCCAGGATCTCGCCGTCGATGCCGTAGCTGCCGGCCGGTAGCACCCGCTTCTCGCGCTCCTCATAGAGCAGCAGCGCGCAACGGGTCATCTCGGTCAGCTCGCAGACGGCCTCGCAGATCCGGTCGTAGAAGGCCTGCGGCGAGCCGACCGCCGCCTCGTCCAGCGCCCCAAGCAGCTCGAGCAGCGCGGCGCGGATCGGGCCGTAGGAGTCGCCGCGCCCGCTGTCGCGGTCGTCGACGCCGGCCGGCATCCTCGATTGGCGTCCAGCGTTCATCTCGCGACTGATTGTGCCTGGGCGGCGGCCCCGGCGCTCAGCTAGGGGTCAGCGGGTCAGCGGCTTGTAGCTGATCCGGTGTGGGCGATCGGCCTCGATCCCGAGTCGGTCGTGGCGTTCCTCCTCGTAGTCGGAGACGTTGCCCTCGAACCAGCGCACCTGCGAATCACCTTCGAACGCCAGCACGTGGGTCGCGACCCGATCGAGGAACCAGCGATCGTGGGAGATCACGACGGCGCACCCGGCGAACTCGAGCAACGCCTCCTCGAGCGCCCGCAGAGTGTCGACGTCGAGGTCGTTGGTCGGCTCGTCCAGAAGCAGCAGGTTGCCGCCCTCCCGCAGCAGCTTCGCCAGGTGCAGGCGGTTGCGCTCGCCTCCCGAGAGCGTCGCCACCTTGCGCTGCTGGTCGGAGCCCTTGAAGTTGAACCCGGAGGTGTAGGCGCGCGAGCCCATTTTGCGCGGCCCGACGTCGATCTCGTCCAGGCCGCCGGAGACCTCCTCCCAGACGGTGGCAGCGCCGTCGAGCGCGTCCCGCGACTGGTCAACGTAGGCGAGCTTGACGCTCTCACCGAGCTTGAGTGAGCCCGCATCGGGCGGCTCCTCCCCGACGATCATCCGGAACAGGGTTGTCTTGCCGGCGCCGTTGGGGCCGATCACACCGACGATCCCGGCCGGCGGCAGTGCGAATGAGAGGTCCTCGATCAGCAGCTTGTCCCCGAACCCCTTGCGCAGGCCCTGGGCCTCGATCACGACGTTGCCGAGGCGCGGTCCCGGGGGGA
>CAXMST010000016.1:0-48126 GCA_964196325.1 uncultured Acidimicrobiia bacterium | reverse complement strand
CTACTATTCCAGCTACAACGCCCCGGACACGGTTTCGGCCACGGACAATCCGAATAAAGTGATGATCCTTGGCGGCGGCCCCAACCGGATCGGGCAGGGCATCGAGTTCGACTACTGCTGCGTGCACGCCGCGATGACGGTGCGCGAATCCGGCCGCGACGCGGTGATGATCAACTGCAATCCCGAGACCGTCTCCACCGACTACGACACCTCCGACCGGCTCTACTTCGAGCCGCTGACCGCGGAGGACGTGCTCGCCGTGATCGAGCAGGAGCAGCCAGAAGGGGTGATTGTCCAGTTCGGCGGGCAGACGCCGCTGCGGCTGGCGAAGGAGCTCGAGGCCGCCGGCGTGCGGTTGCTCGGCACACCCGTCGACGCGATCGATCTCGCCGAGGACCGGGGGCGCTTTGGGGCGCTGCTGCAGCGTTTGGAGATCGCTCACCCTCCCTACGGCACCGCGCTCAGCGCAGAGGAGGCGCAGGTGATTGCCGAGCAGGTCGGCTTCCCGCTGCTGGTCAGGCCCTCATACGTGCTGGGCGGCCGGGCGATGGAGATCTGCTACTCCGCCGACGGGCTCGGCGCCTATCTCGAAAAGCATGTCAAGGCCAGCCCGGAGCACCCGCTGCTGCTCGACCGTTTCCTCGAGGACGCGATTGAGGTCGACGTCGACGCACTCGCCGACCAACACGAATGCCGCCTGGCCGGGGTTATGCAGCACGTCGAGGAGGCCGGCGTGCACTCCGGCGACTCGGCCTGCGTGCTGCCGCCGATGAGCCTTGGCCCCGCGATGATGGAGCGGATCGAGGAGACGACCTGCCGGATCGCGCTCGAGCTCGGTGTGATCGGGCTGATCAACATCCAGTACGCCGTCGCCGGCGGCGAGCTCTACGTGATCGAGGCCAACCCCCGGGCCTCGCGCACGGTTCCCTTCGTGAGCAAGGCGATAGGGGCGCCGATCGCGAAGATCGCCTGCCGTCTGATGCTCGGTGAGCCGCTCGCCGACCAGGAACTGCCGCCGATGCCCAGCGGTCACGTCTCGGTCAAGGAGGCGGTGCTGCCGTTCTCGCGTTTCGCCGGCGCCGATACCGTGCTCGGCCCCGAGATGAAGAGCACCGGCGAGGTGATGGGGGTGGCCAAGGACTTCCCGGCCGCCTTCGGCAAGGCGCAGGCGGCGGCAGGGGTGGCCCTGCCCCAGGGCGGCACCGTGTTCATCACCGTGACCGACATGGACAAGGCCGCCGCGACCGGCCTGGCGACCCTGCTCCACGGCCTCGGCTTTCGGATCATCGCCACCGGCGGCACCGCCCAGGCGATCTCGCGGATGGGGATCCCCGTGGAGGCGATCAACAAGATCCAGGACGGCTCACCGCACGTCCTCGACTACGTCGAGCGCGGCGAGGTCGACTTGGTGATCAACACCCCGACCGGCTCGGGGGCCCGCTCCGACGGCTACGAGATCCGCAACGCGGCAACCCGCAGGGGGATTCCCTGCATCACGACGATCACCGGAGCCTCAGCCGCCGCCCGGGCGATCTCGGCCCTGGCGACGACCGGAAGCGACGTCATCAGCCTGCAGGAGCTGCACGGCGGCGAGGTCGCGGCCGGGGAAGCCAGCTCGTCTTGAGCGCGCTCGGTGGCGCGGCCGAGGGAGCCCTGGCGCCGTTCGGCCGCCGCCGCGCGGAGGTCGTCGCCAACGAGGCCACGGGCGGCTACCGGATCGTCTCCGTCCGCGACGATCAGGGGCCTGACCCGCAGGCGGGGCAGTTCTACATGCTCGCCGCCGAGCGCGGATGGGGCGAGGGCCCCGGCCGGCCGTACCTGCCGCGTGCCTTCTCGGTCGCCGAGGCGGAGCGAGCGTCCCCGGGCGCCGGCGTCCGCCTCGACTTTCTGCTCGAGGACGTCGGCCCGGGCACCGGCCGAATTGCAGCCTTGGCGCCCGGCGAGGGGCTGCTGATCAACGGCCCGCTGGGCCGCCGCTTCTCGGAGCCCCGGGCGGTCAACCCCGACGCTGCCGGTGCGATCCTCGTCGGTGGGGGCATCGGGATCGCGCCCCTGGCGCTGCTGCGCCGCCGCCTCGCGGCCCGCGGGGTGCCGTTGCGCACGCTGCTCGGCTTCCGCAACGAGGCCCACTCCGGCGGCCTCGAGCTGTTTCGCTGCTCTGAGGTCGGGCTCGCCTCCGAGGACGGCCGTCTCGGACATCGCGGATACGTGACCGACCTGCTCGAGCGGATGCTGACCGGCGACGAGCTCGGCTCGGCAGTCGTCTACGCCTGCGGGCCGCCGGCGATGCTCGAGGCGGTCCGGATGCTCTGCGGGGAGCGGGAGGTCCCCTGTGAGTTGGCCCTGGAGTCGCCGATGGCTTGCGGGTTCGGCGCCTGCTACGGCTGCGCCGTCCCACTCGCCGAGGGCGGCTTCATGCGCCTCTGCGTGGACGGGCCGGTGGTCCGCGGCGACCGGATCGAGACGGCTTTGGTCGCGGGAGCGGGTCACCGATGAGCGTCGAGCTCTGCGGGATCGAGCTCGCGCACCCGATCATCAACGCCTCGGGAACGTTCGATCCGATCGCCGCCCGCCGCAGCTTTGGCGATGAGCTCTTGGCGCGGTTCCCCTTCAGTGCCTTTGTCTCGAAGACGATCACCGCCCTGCCCCGGGCTGGAAATCCGCCGCCGCGGCTCTGGGAGGAGGGCGCCGGGATGATCAACTCGATCGGTCTGCCGAACAGGGGTCTGGACGGATTCGTTGCCGAGGATCTGCCCCAGCTCGCGGAGTTGCCGGTGCCGTTGATCGTCTCGGTGATGGGGACGAGTGTGGAGCAGTTCTCGGAGTTGGTCGAGGGGGTTGCCGGTCGCGATGAAGTCGCGGCCCTGGAACTCAACGTCTCCTGTCCCAACGTCCACTCCGGGCTGATCGTCGGCGAGCAGCCGTCCGAGACGGTCGAGCTACTCAGCGCCTTGCGGCCGCTGACCGACAAGCCGTTGATCGCGAAGCTGACACCGAACGTGGCCGACCCCGCCGCGGTGGCCCGCGCCGCCGAGCAGGGCGGCGCGGATGCGATCTCCCTGATCAACACGCTCAAGGCCACGGCCTTCGATCCGAGCAGCGGTGAGCGCTGGCTGGCGGCGGGGACAGGCGGCCTCTCGGGGCCGGCTGTGCGCACGGTGGCGCTGCGCCAGGTCGCCGATGTTGCCGCCGCGGTCGCGATCCCGGTCGTCGGTATGGGTGGGGTCGAGAGCGGCCGCGATGCGCGCGATCTGATCGCCGCGGGGGCCGGTGTGGTGGCCGTCGGAACCGCGAGCTTCCGCGATCCGCTCGCCGGGGCGCGGATCCGCGCCGAGCTCGAGCTGCTCGGCTCCGGCGCCGTTTGAGCAAATCGGCACGGCATTCCCGCAAAAACGGGGATGTTCGCCACTTCCTAGTGCGCATCCGGCACTAGACCTCAACCTCAGGTCCAGGCGAATTCGCGGAAAACATACCCTGAGCGGCCATCTCATCGGGCTCGCGGATGTATCATCGCCCCGCTGATGCCGTTGCCCTCGCCGTCCACAGCCCCGATTCCCACCCGTTCGCGGGATCAGCGGATGCGGGCCCTGGAGATGGCGAACGAGATTCGGACCAGGCGCGCCCAGCTGAAGCGGGATCTCAAGGCCGGCAAGACCAAGATCGACACGCTTCTTCTGGATCCGCCCGAGTGGCTGGGCTCGGCCAAGGTCTTCGACATCATCCTCGCGGTCCCGAAGTACGGCCGGGTCAAGGTCAACCGGATTCTCAACCACTGCCGGATCTCGCCCTCGAAGACGATCGGCGGCCTCTCAGAACGCCAGCGAGCCGAGTTGGTCGTGCTGCTCCGTCGCCGCTGAGCCCGGGCTCGCGTTGACGCTATCCGGGGCCGGCGGCACAATCCGCCCGTGCCGCACGTGTTCGTCATCACCGGCCCCTCGGGCGTCGGCAAGGGGACTCTGATCGGTGAGCTGCGCAACCGCGTGCCCGAGGTCGAGCTCTCGGTCTCGGCTACGACCCGGGACCCGCGGCCGGGCGAGCGTGACGGGTCTGAGTACCACTTCCTCTCCGCTGAGGACTTCGATCGGCGCGTCTGCGAGGGCGAGTTTCTCGAGTGGGCCGAGTACAGCGGTAACCGCTACGGGACCCTGCGCTCCGAGGTCGAGCGCCGGGCGCAGGGCGGGACTCCGGTGGTCCTCGAGATCGAGGTCCAGGGTGCCCGGCAGGTGCGCGTGACGATGCCCGAGGCGGTGCGGATCTTCATCGAGCCGCCCAGCCCGGAGGTGCTGCGCGAGCGTCTCGTCGGTCGCGGCACTGACGCTGCGGACGTGATCGAGCGAAGACTGCAGGAGGCCCGCAAGGAGCTTCGCGCGAAGGAGGAGTTCGGCCACCGCGTCGTCAACGACGACGTCGATCGGGCCGCCAACGAGTTGGCCGGAATCGTGCGCTTGGCGCTCGACGAATAGGCGCCGCCGGGCGCGTGCCCTAACATCCTCGCTCGATGGTCAAGCCACGAGTAGACAAATTGATGGCGCGCACCGACTCGCACTACGCGGCGGTCGTGGTCGCGGCCAAGCGGGCCCGCCAGCTCAACAGCTACTACCGCGCGCTCGGCGAGGGCACCTACGAGGAGCACACTCCGCCGATGGTCGAGACCGAGACGGGCAACTACCTCACGATCGCTCTCGAGGAGCTGGCCCAGGGCAAGATCAACCACGAGTACCGGCACTAGCCGGTTCCTGCTCACGGCCCGGGAGGGCTGCATGGCGCGGATACTGTTGGGAGTGAGCGGCGGCATCGCCGCCTACAAGGCGATTGAGATCGCCCGTCTCGCGACGCTCGCGGGACACGGGGTTCGGGTCGTGATGACCCCTGGCGCGACCCATTTCGTGGGCGCCGCAACGTTCGAGGGGATCGTCGGCGCGCCCGTCCTGATCGATCAGTTCGAGCGCGACCCCGCTCGCGGCAGCTACCCCGGCGACCCGCTGCCCGAGCACGCTCCGATCTCCCACCTGGAGTTGGTTGAGCGGGTTGACGCGATGTTGGTTGCTCCTGCCTCCGCGAACACGATCGCGAAGCTGTCGGCGGGGATCTGCGACTCGATGCTGACCACGTCCTTCCTCGCCTGTAACGCGCCGCGGCTCGTCGCCCCCGCGATGAACGAGCGCATGTATGAGGCCGCGGCGACCCAGGCCAACCTTGCGACTCTGCGTGAGCGCGGCGTGATCGTGATCGAGCCCGACACCGGCCGGCTCGCCTCCCGCGGCGAGTACGGGAGCGGGCGTTTGCCGGCCCCTGAGCGGCTGCTTGCCGAGGTCGAGGTGAACCTGCCTGCGGCCCCCGGACCCTGGGATGGACTGCGAGTGCTGATCACCGCCGGCGGTACCCGGGAGGCGATCGACTCCGTGCGGTTTATCGGCAACCGCTCGAGCGGCCGGATGGGCGTCGCCCTGGCTGCGGCCGCGGCCGGGCGCGGAGCCGCGGTCACCCTGCTCGCGGCCAACGTGGGCCTGCCGACACCCCCTGGCGTCGCGCGCATCGACGTCAGCAGCGCGGCGGAGCTCGCGACCGAGGCCGGCCGCGCCTTCGAGTCCGCGCACGTGCTGCTGATGTCCGCGGCGGTCGCCGACTTCCGGCCGCGCGCGGCGACGGATGGGAAGCTCGCGCGGGAGGCCTCGGGGTCGCTCACCCTCGAGCTCGAGGCGACCGAGGATCTGCTCGCCACGCTCGCCGCAGAACGCCGGCCCGGACAGACCCTGGTCGGATTCGCCGCGGAGCACGGGGGAGACGTCCTCGCACGGGCCCGAACGAAGCTCGAGCGAAAGGGCCTGGACGCGATCGTCGTCAACGACGTCTCCGACCCTGCGATCGGCTTTGACAGCGAGCAGAACGAGGTCACGATCGTTGAGGCCGAGGCGGAGACAGAGGTGCCCCGCGGCCCCAAGACGGAGGTGGCCGCGGCGATTCTCGATCGGGTCGCGGAGCTGCGCGGGGAGCGGGCCCGCAACTGAGCCGGACGCCCTCGACGGCGCCCGGCCCACTTGCCCGCAAAGCTAACCTGAGGGGATCAGCGATTCGCCCCCTGAGATCCCGTTCGGTGGCTCCGCGGAGCAGGATTCCGCACGGCCAGACGACACCTACGAGCTCTACCAGCGCGGTATCAGCCTGCTCGAGCGCGGCGACTACGACGCGGCCACTGTGCCCCTGGCCCGAGCGGCGGCGCGCGAGCCGGAGAAGTCGTCGCTGCGCGAGGCTCTCGGGCGTGCCTACTTCCGGGCCCGGCGATACCCCGAGGCCGCCGCCGAGTTCGAAGCCGTGATCGATCGCTACCCCGTCAACGACTACGCCCATTTCTGCCTCGGCCGGGCGCTGGCGTTGAGCGGCAGCTCCGATCGGGCCCTGCGCCATCTCGCGATCGCCGCGAACCTGCGGCCCGAACGCCGCGACTACCGGGCCTATCGCGAGCGGGCGACCGGCTCCTGAGTCGGTCCTGAGATAGGCCGGCCGTGCGCGCGCTCGTGCAGCGAGTCAGCTCGGCCTCCGTGCGGGTCGCCGGGCTGCAGATCAGCTCGATCGATGCAGGGATGCTGGTGCTGCTCGGAGTCGGCCGCACCGATCGCGAGGCGGACGCTGAGCGCATGGCCGCCAAGCTCTCGAAGCTGCGCATCTTCGAGGATCAGCAGGGCCGCATCGGAGCCGGCCTGGGGAAGAGACAGGTGCTCTGCGTGAGCCAGTTCTCGCTCTACGCGGAGACCGGCAAGGGGAATCGGCCCGGGTTCTCTGCGGCGGCGCCGCCGGAGCGGGCGGAGCCCCTGTACGAGCTCGTCTGCGATCGGCTTGGGGCCGAGCGGGGCAGGTTCGGCGCGACCATGGAGGTCGAGCTCGTTAACGACGGCCCTCTGACCCTGGTCGTCGAGGTTTAGATCAATCATTCCTATTCCCGCGGGCACGGTCATTCGGAGCGCGCGGTCGAGTCTTGTGGGGCTTGCGCGCCCGTGTCTATACTTGGGTCCTACCTCTGCAGCGGTCCCGTCGCGACAGGTGGGCCGCCGGCCCGCCTTTTTTTCGCCTCCGAACGGTGCAGGCGGAATAGATGGACGACCTGCAGAGACACATCGAAGAGCAATTGGACGCGATCGACCCGCGGCTCGAGTTGATCCTGCTTGAACGCTCAGGGCCAGAGGGGCTGCGGATCTACGTCGATCATCCCGACGGCGTCGATCTGGGCATCTGCGAGCAGGTCAGCGTCGGGCTCGCCGACCTGCGTGAGGACTGGGCCCTCGAGGTCTCTTCGCCCGGCACGGATCGCCCGCTGAGCACGCCGGAGCATTATCAGCGCTTCCTCGATTCCCAGGTCCGGGTGCGGACCCGGGAGGCGATCGAGGGGCGCAAGAGCTTCACCGGCAGGCTCGAAGCCGCCGACCAGAAGACCGTCACGGTCGCTGACGAGCAGGGCTCACACGAGATCCCGCTCGCCACCGTGCACCGTTCCAACCTTGTTCCCGAGTTTTCGGAGGTAGCCAAGTGAGTCGTGAGATCGTCGAAGCGATCAAGGTTCTCGAGCAGGAGAAGGGTCTCGACTCCGAGACGCTGATGACGGCGCTCGAGGACGCGCTGCTCTCCGCATACAAGAAGACGCCCGGCGCCGCCAAGTACGCCCGGGTCGATCTCGATCGCGAGACCGGCGACTTTCGGGTTTTCGAGTTGATCCTCCCCGAGGAGCTGGAGGAGAAGCTGCTCGCCGAGGCCGCCGAAGACCAGGAGCCGGAGATCAACCCCGAGACCGGTGAGCTCGAGGAGCCCGGTGACCCCGAGCTCGATCCCGAGGTGCTGGCGCCGTATGAGGATCAGATCACCTCTCACGATGTGACCCCGGACGACTTCGGCCGGATCGCGGCGCAGACCGCCAAGCAGGTTGTGCTTCAGCGGATCCGCGAGGCCGAGCGCATGATGATGTACGAGGAGTACCAGGACCGCGTCGGTGAGCTGGTCACCGGGATCATCCAGCAGTCCGACAATCGCTACACGCTGGTCCAGCTCCGCGAGCGCGTCGAGGCGCTGCTGCCCCGATCCGAGCAGGTTTACAGCGAGCGCTACGACCATGGCTCCCGCGTCAAGGCGGTGATCACCGAGGTCTCGGCCGAGGGCAAGGGGCCGAGCGTCGTCGTCTCCCGCAGGGATCCGGAGTTGATCAAGAAGCTGTTCGCACTTGAGGTGCCCGAGATTGCCGATGAGCTGGTCGAGGTCGTGGGCGTCGCCCGCGAGCCGGGCTTTCGCTCCAAGATCGCAGTGGTCTCGCATGCCGATGGCGTTGATCCGGTCGGGGCCTGCGTTGGCCCGCGGGGTTCGCGGGTGCGCATGGTCGTCAGTGAGTTGCGCGGCGAGAAGATCGACATCATTCCTTACAACGAGGAGCCCGCTCGGTTCGTCGCCAAGGCGCTCAGTCCGGCCCGCGTCCGTGAGGTTCTGGTCGACGACGACGACCGCCAGGCGACCGTGATCGTGCCCGACGACCAGCTCTCGCTGGCGATCGGCCGGGAGGGTCAGAATGCGCGGTTGGCCGCCAAGCTGACGGGCTGGCGCGTCGACATCGTCGGCGAGTCCGAGTTCGCCGAGCGCGGTGACGACAGCGACGTCGAGGACGAGGACGCGCACCTGGCCGACGGCCGCTGCGCCGCGGTGCTCTCAGCTGGGCGCCGGTGCCCCAACGCTTCGTTGGAGGGCTCCCGCTTCTGCGGCCTGCCCCAGCATCAGGCGCTGGTCCGGTTCGAGACCAGCCAGGTCACTGTGCTGAACACACTCAGCGACGAGGACATCGCAGTCCTGGCCGACCCAGATGGCGCCGACGAGGCGATTGCCGAGATCGTCACCCGTGGCGAGGCGCAACTGGCAGCCGCAGAAGCCGCAGAGGCAGCGGCCGCAGAGTCCGCAGAGGCCGAGGCCGAGGCCGCAAGAGCGGAGTCCGAAAAAACAGAAGCAGAGACAGAGGCAGAGGCCAAGGAGACCGTCGCCGACGAGCAGGCAGAGGCCGAGAGCGAGGACCCTGATGAGGCGGAAGAGCCCGGCGATTCCGATGAGCCCGAGGCTTCCGACGACGAGGAGGCTGTCGCCCCAGACGTTGATCAGGCCACCGACGCTGATGGGGCCACCGACGCTGATGGGGCCACCGAGGAGCCGGAGACCGTCGCGGAGGCCCAGCCCGAGCAGGCGGGGGCGTAGGAGAGCCGATGGCGAAGCAGCGGATTCACGAGATTGCAAAGGCCCTGGGCCTGGAGAGCAAGCAGGTGCTGCTTGCTCTGCAGAAGTCCGGCGTAGATGTGAAGACGGCCGCCTCGTCGGTGGAGCAGCAGGATGCGCTCAAGGCGCTGGCTGCGTCCGGCGCGCTGCCCAAGAAGGCGGGCGCCGGCAAGAGCTCCGCCGGATCAACGGCTGCCGCCAGTGGTGGGTCGAGCTCGGCCTCCGCGGCGAAGCCGGTCCGGCCGCCGGCCGCCGATTCCTCCGCTACCCCGGCCGAGGGCGACGCTCCCTCCCGCAAGCGCCGCCGCGTCGTGATCGACTCCCAGGCTGCCCGGCGTGATCAGATGGGCGGCCCGCCGCCGCAGCGCCCTCCGCGCCGCCGGGGCCGTCGCCGTCGCCCCGTCTTCGACGAGCCCGCGGAGACCAAGGCTGAGCCCACCGAGCAGGAGACCTTGACGATCAACTCCGGGGCCACCGTGCGCGAGGTGGGGGAGACCTTCGGAGTGAGCTCCGCCGAGGTGATCAAGTCACTCATGCAACTCGGCGAGATGGCCACCCTGACCCAGACCCTGCCCGACGAGACGATCGAGGTCCTGGCGGAGAGGCTCGACCGCAAGGTCGAGGTCGTGCACGCTGACGAGGAGGTCGAGGAGGACCCGGTCTTCGACGACGACGAGGCCGACCTCGTCGCTCGGCCCCCGGTGGTCACTGTGATGGGCCACGTCGACCACGGCAAGACCTCGCTGCTCGACGCGGTTCGTGAGACTGAGGTCGCGGCCGGAGAGGCCGGCGGGATCACCCAGCACATCGGCGCCTACCAGGTCAGCCATGAGGGCAAGACCCTGAGCTTTCTAGACACTCCCGGCCACGAGGCGTTTACCGCTATGCGGGCCCGCGGTGCGAAGGTCACCGACGTCGCCGTAATCGTCGTCGCCGCCGACGACGGGGTGATGCCACAGACCGTTGAGGCCATCGACCACGCACATGCCGCCGACGTGCCGGTGATGATCGCCGTCAACAAGATCGACGTCGAGGGTGCCCAGCCCGACAAGATCCGGACCGAGCTGGCAAACAAGGGCCTGGCCCCCGAGGATTGGGGCGGCGAGACGATCTACTGCGACGTCTCGGCCAAGACCAAGGAGGGCCTCGACAACCTCCTGCACATGATTCTTCTCGTCACCGAGCTCGAGGAGCTCAAGGCCAACCCAAACGTGGAGGCTTCCGGGACCGTGATCGAGTCTCACCTCGATCCGGGTCGCGGGCCGGTGGTGACGGTGCTGATTCAGCGCGGCACGCTCTCAATCGGAGACTCGATGGTCGCCGGCTCGCAGTGGGGCCGCGTGCGGGCGATGCACGACTACGCGGGGAAGCGCATCGAGTCCGCGGGCCCCGGCGCCCCCGTCGAGGTGTTGGGCTTCGACGGCGTCGGCGTCGCCGGTGATCGAGCCGAGGTCGTAGCGACCGACCGCCAGGCTCGCCAGCAGGCCAAGGAGCGTGCGGACAGGCTCAAGACCGAGGCCCTGGCCCGGCGCCAGGCGCGCCGCGTGACCCTTGAGGAGGTCTTCGCGAAGGCCAAGAAGGGCGAGATCAAGCAGCTCAACCTGCTACTCAAGGCAGACGTCTCGGGATCGCTGGAAGCGCTCCAGGACGAGATCGCCAAGCTCCCCCAGGATGAGGTCGGCGTCGATGTGATTCGCGCCGCGCCCGGTGGCATCAACGAGTCCGACGTGATGCTGGCGGCCGCCTCCGACGCGATCATCATCGGCTTCAACGTGCGACCGCTTGCCGACGCCCGCCGTGCCGCAGAGGCCGAGGGCGTGGAGATCCGGACCTACTCGGTGATCTACAAGATCACGGAAGAGCTGCGCGACGCGATGGAGGGAATGCTCGACCCCGAGGAGGTCGAGGAGACGCTCGGCGAGCTCGAGGTTCTGGAGCTGTTCAAGGCCTCCAAGGTCGGGACGATCGCCGGCTCGCGCGTGAACGAGGGCAAGATCGCCCGCGACGCCGATGTCCGCCTGCTCAGGGAGGGCACCGTGGTCTGGACCGGCAAGGTGGGCTCGCTCCGGCGCTTCAAGGACGACGTCACGGAGGTCGAAGCGGGTCAGGAGTGCGGCGTCACGCTCGCCGGCTTCGCCGACGTCAAGGTCGGTGACGTGCTCGAGACCTTCACCACCAAGAAGGTTGAAAAGACCCTGTCCTAGGCGGCGCTCGGCGGGTCGAACCCCGCAAGGGAATCAGCATGAGCGTGAGTTTCGCGAGCGCCGAGATCGAGAACGGGGGGTTCAGCATCGAGCAAGGGTCGGAAGGGGGCCTGAACGCCAGCGTCCGCCGCCGGAGCGCGCACGCTGAGGCGCGCATCGAGAGCCAAGTCCCGCTAGGCGGGGCCGACTCCGGCCAGGTCGCCGGGTGCACGACGGGTGCGATCGAGGCAAGCCTGGACCGCATTTCCCGCCGCGAGTACAGAAAGATCGTCGAGCGCGCCCCGTTCGGCTAGCCCTCGGCGAGCGTCGCCCCCGGGCGAGAGGCGACTTAGGGAGATATATCACCCCTTTTTCGACACTCGCTGATAAGAGGAGGCTGCAGCAGGCCGTTTGTGAGCACCTCCCGACGTTTTGGTAAGCAGAGATTTATGTTGTGCTCACCGTAGATCGAATCGGAGGGTTGGCGATGACACGACCCACGGTTGGGATGGGGTTGGCGACGGCATTGGGGGCGATGGCGCTTGCAGGGCCGGCCGCCGCCGGCGATCTGCGGCCCCGCTTCTATTACGGGGAACTCAGCGACCTCAGTACCGGAGACCTGCGCATGAAGATCTCGAAGGGTGTCGCCAACGACATGGTTCTGGACGGCCATGCGCGATGCGAGTCAGACGACCGTGAGCGGGTCAAGCCGGTTTTCGGCAACCGCGTGATCTCCGGGTTCGACCGCGCGCCCGTCGAGGGAGGGAGCGTCAGCAGCGTGCAGCGCTTCGACCGCGGCTTGCTGCCATCCGCGCGCAGTTTGACAGGCGCTGTCAGACCGCAGAGCGTCGAGGCGGAGGTACTGATCGACTACCAGGCCCCGGTCGAGTCCGGCGATGTTGCCGACTGCAGCACCGGGACGATCGAGGCGAAGCTCGATCGCGTCACGCGCGAGGGCTACAAGGCGATTCGCCGGAGCTCCCACATCCAGCCAAGGGCTGGGCGATGAGACGGCGCATGAGTGGGGTGGGGTTGGCGGCGGTGCTGGCGGTGACGATGGTCGCTGCGACCGCAACGGCGCCCGCGGCGGGCGGGGAGGACGGGCGGGAGGAAGCCCGCTTCTACCACGGCGCCCAAAACGACCGGAAGGCCGGAGGACTGCTGTTCAAGATCAGAGACGGCATCGTCGGTGACATCGCCTTCGCCGGGTTCTCGCGATGCCGCTACGAGGGCCGCCAGGTAAAGCCGGTGTTCGGCGTTGGACTGTCGACCCCAATCCCAAAGACCGAGCTGAACAGACTCGGCGGCTTCCGCGTCCGGGAGCCGCAGAGATTCGGCGGGCCGGGCATGAGGTTCGATTACGAAGTCACGGCGACCCCTCGCGGCCGTGGATTCCGCGCGAGCGTCACGATCGAGTACGACCAGCCGCTCAAGCGCGAAGCCGTCGGCCGGCGAGTCCACTGCAGCACTCGCGGCGCGCAGGTCACGGCCAGGCCGGTGACCAAGGAGGAGTGGAGCGAACAGCTCAACAATTCGATCAGCGTCTTCGGCTAGACGATCGCTGGTCTCTAGGCTCCGCCCATGTCCCTGCCGGACGCCTTCGTCTGCGTGATCGAGGCCCGGATTCATGTCGAGGACTCGGGCAGCCTGAAGTCGAAGCGGAAGGTGGTGCGCTCGCTCAAGGACGCGGTCCGCGGGCGCTTTGGGGCCTCCGTCGCAGAGATCGATGGGCACGACACCTGGCAGCGCTCGACCTTGCTGATCGCGCTGGTCGGCGGGGGTGATCTGGCGGATCGGGCGGCCCAGGTCGAGCGCTTTATCGGTGCTCGTTGCCCCGATGGGTCGAGCTTCGAGCGGGACATCCGTAGCCTCGAGGACCTGCGCGGCTAGTCAGATCCCGCCGGGCGGACCCGCCGGCTAGGCGGTTGCCGCATAGAATGGGAGCAATGACCAAGCCGCGAATGCGTCGCGTGAACGAGGTCATGAAAGAGGTCCTGGGGGGTGCGATCAGCTCTGAGCTGCAGGATCCGCGAATTGGATTCGTGACCGTCACTGCAGTAGATACCAGCCCTGACCTGAGGCACGCGACTGTCCACGTCAGCGTGCTCGGTTCCGAGGAGGAGCGCGAGAACACGCTGGCCGGCCTGCGCTCCGCGCACGGCGTCCTGCAGTCCCTGATCAACTCGCAGTTGCGCCTGAAGCGCACGCCGGCGCTCAGCTTCTCCTACGACGAGAGCATCGAGCGAGCCGACCGGATCTCCCGGATGCTCGGCGAACCGCTGCCGGAGGGCGAGCGCGATGAGTGAGAGGGCTGCGGAGCAGGAGATCAGCAGCGCGCTCGAGCAGATCGTCGCCCGGCTCGACTCCGATCAGCGTTTCCTGCTGACCACGCATGAGGGGCCTGACGGCGATGCCCTCGGCTCGCTGCTGGGTCTGCACGAGATCCTCACTCAGCTCGGCAAGGACTCGGTGATCTTTCTTTCGGAGAAGGAGTTCCCGCTGCCGGTCGAGTACCGCTTCATGCCCCTCCAGGAGGTGTTCCACGAGCCCCCGGCCGACCTCGCCGACCGTACCGTCGTCTTCCTCGACTGCGGCAATATCGACCGGATACCCGTCGATTGGCTTCGGGATGGCGCGGACATCCTCAACATCGACCACCACCACGACAACACCCACTTCGGCCTGATCAATCTCGTCGACGACAGTGCCGCCTGCACTGCCGAGATCGTCTTCGAGATCGCCAAGAAGCTCGGGGCTGAGCTGACCCCCGAGATCGCGACGGCCCTCTACGTCGGTCTGATCACGGACACCGGCATGTTCATGTACGAGAACACCGACGCCCGCAGCCATCACGTCGCGGCGGCGCTGATCGAGGCCGGGGTGGACGTCAACCAGATCTTTCGCCGCCTCTACGAGCGCGTTCCAACCGAGAAGCTCGCCCTTTTGGCCCGCTCCCTGGGCAGGGTCGAGCGCCATCTCGAGGGAGCGCTGTCGCTCACCTACGTCTCGGCCGAGGACTATGAGGCGACCGGTGCCGATGAGGTCCTGACCGAGGGGATCATCGATTTCGTGCGAATGCTCGAGGGGACCGCGGTCGCCGCGGTGATCCGCGACAAGGCGAACAACGAAGGCCCCGCGCGTAAGGCGAGCCTACGCTCCACCGACGGCTCGGTGGATGTCTCGGTGATCGCCAGGAAGATGGGCGGCGGCGGCCACCGGCGCGCCGCCGGCTTTTCGAGTGATCTCGCCTACGAGGAGCTGGTCGGGTTCCTCGAGGCGGAGACCGTCGCCCAGCTTGGCTGAGTCGGACTCGCCGCCTACGGCCGGGGTCCTGCTGATCGACAAGCCGGCGGGTCGCACCTCCCATCAGCTTGTCGCCGCTGCCCGGCGCGAGCACGGTCTGCGCGCGGGCCACGCGGGCACCCTTGACCCGTTCGCGACCGGGCTGCTCGTCGTGCTGCTCGGCCGAGCGACCAGGCTGCAGCGCTACGTGCTTGGCCTACCGAAGACCTACGTGGCGACGGCTCGGCTCGGCTGGCGTTCAAGCACCGGCGACCCCGAGGGGGAGCTGACCGAGACGGGGCGGATGCCGGCCGACCTTCGGCTGCTGAGCGGAACGGTAAGGCAGCGGGTTCCCCTGACCTCCGCCGTCCGGGTCGACGGCGAGCGGCTCTACAAGCGCGCCCATCGCGGCGAGCAGGATGTCGAGAGGCCCGAGCGGGACGTGACCGTGTACAGAGCGGAGCTGTTGGGACGGGAGGGCGACTCAGCGAGGTTCGAGATCGAATGCTCGGCGGGGACATATGTCCGGACGCTGATCGAGGAGCTTGGGGATGCCTACTGCGCAGAGCTGCGCCGGACCACCGTCGGACATCTGAATCTGGCCGATGCCGGCGACCGGATCCGACCGGTCGAGGAGCTGGTCACCTACATGACCGAGCTCGAGTTGAGCTCTGAGGAGGCTCGCAAGGTGATCCACGGGGTCAAGCTTGTGGCACCGCCCGACCGCGGCGAGGGCCCGTTCCGCCTGACCCGCAAGGGTCGGCTCCTGGCAGTGGCTCGCCGTCGGGATGAGCTGCTGAAGACCGAGGTCGTGCTGGCGTGATTGAGTGCATGTCAGGGCCAGGCTCCCAGCCACGCCCGGCCTCAACCCCACGATGAGCATCAGCGTCAACAACCTGGACGAGGCCGAGCCGCGCAACCGCAGGCTTGCGGTCGGCACCTTCGACGGCGTCCACGTCGGCCACCGGGCGGTGATCGGCGACGCCGACACCGTGCTCACCTTCGAGCCACATCCGCTGCGCGTGATTCACCCCGAGGCGGCGCCGAAGTTGATCATGCCTTTCGAGATCAAGCGGGACGTGATCGAGGGGCTCGGGGTGGAGGAGTTGATCGTGATCCCGTTCGACCGCGAGTTCGCTTCAATCGACCCGGACCGTTTCCGCAGCCACGTGCTCGCCGAGCTCCTGGGGGCGACCGAGGTCTCGGTGGGCGAGAACTTTCGCTTCGGCGCGCGCGCCAAGGGAACGCCCGAGCTGCTCCAGGCAAGTGAGGGTTTCGAGACCCGGGTATTACCCCTGATCGAGGTCGACGGCGAGACGGTTTCGTCCTCCCGGATCCGTGCCCTGGTCTCCGCCGGTGAGATGGAGGAGGCGACACGCAGCCTCGGGGCGCCGTTCATGGTCGAACGCGAGGTGGTCGGCGGCGACCGCCGGGGGCGCACGCTTGGTTACCCCACTGCAAATCTGGTCCCCGATGACGACCTCGTCTGTCCCGGTCACGGGATCTACGCCGCCTTCGCCAACGGGCGGCCCGCCGCCGTCAATGTCGGCGTGCGTCCGACCTTCGATACCGGTCGCGGCGTCCTGATCGAGGTCTACATCATCGACCACGAGGAGGACCTGTATGGCAAGACCCTGCGGGTTGCCTTCGCCAAGCGTCTTCGGGGCGAGCGTCACTTCGCCGGCACCGAGGAGCTGGTCGCACAGATGGACCTCGATGTCGAGGAGGCGCGCGAGGTCTGTGCTAGCTTCTCGCGCCCGCGCTGAGAGCGTCCCCGCGCGGAACCCCTATCCTGAAAGCACCTATGCCGTTGACCAAGGACAAAAAAGCGGAGCTCGCGGGCCAGTACGGACGCGCCGATGGCGATACGGGCTCGACCGAGGTTCAGGTTGCGCTGCTTACGGCGCGCATCAACGAGCTGACCGAGCACCTCCGTGAGCACAGCAAGGACCACCACAGCCGCCGCGGGCTGCTGATGCTGGTCGGCCGCCGCCGGCGCCTGCTGCGCTACCTGGAGCGCACCGACCTGGAGCGCTACCGGGCCCTGGTCGCTGAGTTGGGTCTCCGTAAGTGATCGAGGCCGGCGCCAAGGCGCCCGACTTCACCCTCGACGACCAGGATCAGAACGAGGTCTCGCTGAGCGATTTCGCCGGCAGCAAGCTGGTGCTCGCCTTCTACCCGCTGGACTTCAGCCCCGTCTGCACCGATCAGCTCTCGATCTACCAGGAGGTCCTGGGCGAGATCGAGAGCAAGGGCGCGAAGTTGGTTGGGATCAGCGTTGACTCGGCCTGGGCTCACAAGGCGTTCCAGAAGAAGCTCGGGCTCACGATTCCGCTGCTCGCGGACTTCCAGCCCAGGGGCGAGGTCGCGCGCAGCTACGGCGCGATGATGGAGGAGCAGGGCCACAACAACCGCTCGATCGTGTTGATCGACGAGCAGGGCACCGTGGCGTTCTCGATGGCGACGCCGACGCCGCTGGAGATCCCCGGCGTCAACGTGATCTTCGACGCCCTCGACGCCCTCGACGCCGCGGCCTAGGCCCAGGTCTTCTCGAATGGACGAGGGGCTCGGCAGCGCGCCGCTGCCTCCGATTTCCGCCGACGAGCACGTGCTCGATCGCTCCGGTCCCGATGCGATTCTCTATCTCGACCTTGCCTGCCCGCACTGCGCGGCGAGCTGGATTGCCGTCCGCGAGCTGCCGCTGAGGCTCTGTGTACGCCACTTCCCGATCGCCAGCAAGCGCCCACGCGCGACCGCCCTGCACGCGGCGGTCGAGGCCGCGGCGGAGCTCGGGGGGGACGGGGCGTTCTGGGCCTTTTGGAACTCGCTGATGGAGGATCAGGGCCATCAGGACGACCCCCATCTTTGGAGCCGGGCCGAAAAGCTCGGGCTCGAACTGGACCGCTTCGAGGTCGCCCGGCGCGGGCAGGAGGCGGCGGCGCGGGTGCAGCGTGACTTCCGCGGCGGGATCCGGGCAGGCGTGATCGGCACGCCGGCCGGGTTCGCCGCGGGGCAGCCGATCGAGGGCGATCTGTCCGAGGCGCTGCGCGCACTGGCGGTGAACTGAGGCGGGACGCTCGCGCTGGGGGCGAGCCTGCTGGTCGCCGGCTTCGCGGCTGCTCCAGCCCTTGCCGAGGAGGACGTCGCCACCGACGCGGCCGCGGACAAGCTGAACCCGCGCGGATCCCTGTATGCGTACCGGCGCTCGATCGTCACCTATCCCGGGATCCCAGGTGTCCTGCAGCGTCCCGGTTCGAACGTTCGGACCAAGGGAAGCGAGCGGCGGATCAGAGCGGAGATATGGATCAACGAGAACGGCGGCGGTGAGACCGCGGAGACCAGCACGGAGGGGGGCGAGTCCTGCACGCTGCCGGAGCATCAGGCAGCTGCGGTCCTGGGAGCGCTCTCGTGCCCGCCCTCCCGGTTCGGTCCGGGCTTGGTCGGCGACGGCGTGTTCGGGGGGTTCCTGTTCGACCGCTCCGAGATTCCTCACGACTTCTTCGACCTCTTCACTCCGTTCCCGCCTCCTCCATACAGCGAGGCGGGGCACAAGATGGACAACCTCGAGAACCGGCCAGGCCGGATTGCCGCGGCGGTAGACGGGCTCGCGAAGCGCTGGCTGAACGACTCGTTGGAAGAGAACCGGGGCGATCCGCGTGAGCCGGTCAGCCTGCTGTCGCCCTTGCGCTTTCAGGCTGCGGCCGATCTTCTCTCGAGCCCGCTGCTCGGCCGCTACGTGCGGGGCGGGATCGTCGACCACGCCGCGGGCCTCGACCGGGTCACGGTCCGCGAGGATCTGCTCGACCCCAACGGGCTGCCCGCGACCGTGCTGTCGATCCCGGACCTGGCCCGGCAGCGGCGGGCGGTCGTCTTCGATCTGAAGAGGCCCGGCGCTTTCCGGATCGGTGAGCGCGAGAGCTACGAGTTCCGCAGGTTCAACGTCTTCCGCGGCACACACGTGGCCCGCGAGCTGTTCGTCAACCCGCGTAACAACGACATCCTCGCTACCCGCACGGTCTTGACCGCGACCGAGAACAAGGCGCTCGCCCGCCGGCTGAAGCGGTCGGGCGGCCCCCAGGTGCTCGAGCAGCGAGTCTTCCGCCGGGCGAACCTGAAGGCGCGGGAGGATCTCGCCAGGCGGCCGTTCTCGGCCCCGGCCGGCGACTCCCGGCTGGATCCGGTGCAGCCCCCGGGCTGACCTGTAAGGTTGCGGGCTAGCAAACAAATCTGACACCAATAGGACCGTCATCGGCCGGGAAACCGTTTCCCGTCGCCAGGCGCGACGGTTCACGGAAGGACAAAAGAATATGAGTATGTTTGACGTTACCCGCGTCGCTGTGGAGATCGGCGGCGAGGAAATCTCGTTCGAGACCGGCAAGTTCGCCCGGCAGGCAAGCGGTGCGGTCGTCGTTCGCAGTGGCGAGACGATGGTGCTCGGCACCGCGACCATGGGCAACGTGCGCGATGTCGACTTCCTGCCCCTCACGGTGGATGTCGAGGAGCGGCACTACGCCGTCGGCAAGATCCCGGGCTCCTACTTCAGGCGCGAAGCGCGCGCCGGTGAGAAGGCCACACTTACCGCACGGATGATCGATCGTCCGCTGCGACCCCTGTTCCCCAAGGGCTGGCACTACGAGACCCAGTTGGTCTCTCAGCCGATGTCGGTGGACCATGTCCACCCCTACGACATCCTCGCGATGAACGGTGCCTCGGCGGCGCTGGCGGTATCGCCAATTCCGGTCGCCGCCTACGTCGGTGCTGTCCGGGTCGGCAAGCTCGACGGTGACTTCATCGTCAACCCGCCGGAGGAGCAGCACGAGGAGCTCGAGATGGACCTGGTCGTATCCGGGTCCAAGGACGCGATCCTGATGGTCGAGTGCGGCGCCGACGGCGTCAGCGAGCAGGATGTGCTCGACGCTCTCGATATCGCCCACAGCGAGATCAAGAAGTTGGTCGGCGCGATGGAGGAGCTCGAGAGCAAGGCCGGCAAGGAGAAGATCGAGGTCGAGGCCCCGGTCGTCGACGAGAAGTTGCTCGCCGAGGTCACCGATAAGTTCGGTGCGAAGCTCGACGAGGCGACCCAGGTTGCCGAGAAGCTCGCCCGCGAGGACGCGATTGGCGCGGTCAAGGACGAGGTCCTCGCAGCACTCGCAGCCGGAACCGGGGACGAGGAGGCGGACTCCGCGCGCAAGAGCGAGGTCAGCCGTCACTTCGGCATCTTCGAGAAGGACATGATCCGGAAGCGGATTGCGGTCGACAAGAAGCGACCCGACGGTCGCGCCCAGGACGAGATCCGGCCGATCGAGACCGAGGTCGACATCGCCCCGCGAGTGCACGGCTCAGCCCTGTTCACGCGTGGTGAGACGCAGATCCTCTCCAACGTCGCGCTTGGCACGACGCGGATGGACATGCGGCTCGACGGCCTCGGGCTGAAGGAGAAGAAGACCTTCTTTCACCACTACAACTTCCCGCCGTTCTCGGTCGGGGAGGCAGGGTTCATGCGCGGCCCGAAGCGTCGCGACATCGGACACGGTGCGCTCGCAGAGCGGGCGCTCGAGCCGACCATCCCCTCGCAGGATGATTTTCCCTACGTGACCCGGATCGTCTCTGAGACGCTCGAGTCCAACGGGTCCTCCTCGATGGGCTCGGTCTGCGCGTCGTCGATGGCCCTCGAGGCCGCCGGCGTCCCGGTGACCGCAGCCGTTGCGGGTGTCGCCATGGGGCTGATCAAGGAGGGGGACGACTACATCGTCCTCACCGACATCGCCGGCGTCGAGGATCACCTCGGCGACATGGACTTCAAGGTCGCCGGCACCGCGGAGGGGATCAACGCCCTGCAGATGGACATCAAGATCACCGGAGTCACCTTCGAGATCCTGACCGACGCGCTCGAGCAGGCTCGCAAGGGCCGGCTGTTCATCCTCGACAAAATGGCGGAAGCGATCGACGGGCCGCGCGAGCAGCTCAGCCCGACCGCCCCGCGCATCGAGACGATCAAGATCGACCCCGAGAAGATCGGGGCCGTGATCGGCAAGGGTGGCGAGACGATCCGCAGCCTCTGCGAGACCTATGAGGCCGAGATCGACGTCGAGGACGACGGCTCGATTCGGGTCTACGCGGCGAACGGCGAGCTGGTCGAGGCCTGCATCGCCGAGATCGGGAAGATGACCCGTGAGGCCGAGGTCGGCGACAAGTTCAAGGGCAAGGTCGTGAAGACGACGACCTTCGGCGCCTTCGTCGAGATCGTCAAGGGCACCGACGGGTTGCTGCACATCTCGAATGTGAAGCCGGGGGAGCGGGTCGACACGGTCGATGACGTCCTCAGCCAGGGCGACGAGATCGATGTGACCGTGGTCGAGGTCGACCGCGAGCGCGGCCGTATCGGTCTGCGCCTCTCCGACGATCCGGCGATTGCCGACAAGTCGGCCGAGGATCTGTCCGGCGTTGGCACCGGTGACCCCGGGTTCGGCGGCGGCGGTGGCGGCGGCCGTGGGCGCGGTGGCGGCCGAGATCGAGATCGCGGCCGGCGTCCTCGGGACTAGCGCCTGCAAGCCGGACGCCGACGAGCAGCGACTGAGTTGAGCGACCTACCCGAAGGCATCGAGCTGACCGAGCTGGATGGCGGCCTCTGCGTCGTCACCGAGGCCGTGCACTCGGTCCGCTCGGTCACGCTCGGCCTGTGGGTTAGGACGGGGTCGCGGGATGAGAGCCCGGCGCAGGCCGGGCTCTCCCACTTCCTCGAGCACCTGCTGTTCAAGGGCACCAAGCGGCACTCGGCGATCGAGATCTCCGAGTACTTCGATGGGCTTGGCGCCGCGACCAACGCGGGGACAGGCAAGGAGACGACCAACCTCTACTCGCGCTTCGTCGACGAGCACACCGAGGCGGCATTCGACGTGCTTGCCGAGATGTTCCTGGCGCCGACCTTCCCCGACATCGACTCCGAGCGCGAGGTCGTGATCGAGGAGATCGCCATGTACGAGGACGAGCCCTCGGATCGTGTCCACGACGTGCTCGCCACCGCGATCTTCGGCGACCATCCGCTCGGGCGGCGGGTGCTGGGCACCGCCGAGGTGATCGGCAGCGTCCGGGTCCCCGACATCGCCGCCTATCACGAGGCTCGCTACCGCTCCTCCAACCTGGTCGTATCGGCGGCCGGCAGCCTCGAGCACGAGCGCATCGTCGAACTCGCCTCGGCCCACCTCGCGGCGCCACACGGCGAGCCCGCGGCGCCGGACACCTCCGATCCGGACGGCGGTCCGCGCTTGATCTTCTACCCGAAGGAGACCGAGCAGTACCACATCTGCTTTGGGGCCCCCGGAATTCCTCGGGACGACGAGCGGCGCTGGACGCTCGCCGTGCTCGACACGATCTTCGGCGGCTCGACCTCCTCGCGGCTCTTCCGTGAGATCCGCGAGAAGCGCGGATTGGCCTACTCGGTTGGCTCTTACTCGGAGAACTACATCGAGCGCGGCATGGTCGGTATGTACGTTGGCACCAGGGCTGAGAACGTGTCCGAAGCCTGCGAGATCATCGGCCGTGAGCTTGAGCTGTTTCGCGCCGACGGGGTCGCTGAGGAGGAGTTGGCCCGCGCCAAGGAACACGTCAAGGGCCGTACCGTCCTCGGCCTCGAGTCGACCCCCGGTCGCATGAGCCGCAACGCCCGCGCGGCGCTATTTCAGATGCCCTTTCTCTCGATCGACGAGATCATCGCCAAGGTCGATGCGATCAGCGCCGAGGACGTGGTCGAGCTGGCGCGCACGCTGTACGCGCCCGAGCGCCTCTCCGCCGCCTGTATCGGCCCTGAGGAGGACAGCTTCCGCAGAGCCGTCGCGCCGGTCAGCGAAGCGCTCGTCGCCTAGCCCGATTGGTAGTCCTCGTCGGCCGGACGGCTCCGGCCCGGCCGAGAGTGAAATCCACCCCGATATGCGGGGTCGATTCCATTCTCGACGCGCCCGGCGTCCGAAGGTGTGGCCGGTGCCCACCTGGGGTGGGTAGTCGGGGGTGCCATGGGGCCCGATGCTGATCACCGAACCCAATCAAGACAAGGGAGAAGGTGATCGAGGTGAGCAAGGCATCGAGGACGACGAGGTGGATTGTGGGCAGCGTGGGGATCGCCGTAGCGGCGGTCGCGATGCTGCCGAGCGCGGCCTCCGCGGCTACCCGCGGGGCTGCGAGCTGTAGCTACGACGCGGTTGCTGGAGAGCTCGAGGTGCTGGCCGGCAACCCGAAGGAAATGAGCGTGACGGTCGGCCGGGAGGGCGATGAGATCACGGTCGACGACACGCTCTCCGGTAAGCCCAGGCCGGTCAGCTGCGCGGGCGGGCGGGCCACGGTCCAGAACACGGATCTGATCGTGGTCGATGCGACGTTCGCGGAGCTTGAACAGGATGTGGCGATCGACCTCTCCGGGGGGCCGCTCGCACCAGGGCGCACCGCCGAAGCGGACGGGAGCTCTGAGATCGAGCTCGACGTGACGATCAACCAGCGCGGGCGCAAGCAGAACGCGAGCCTGTTGATTTACGGCTCCGACTCCGATGAGGCGGTGACCTTTGGCCAGGTCGCCGGCGATACCGGGGCGAACCTGAACGCGGATGAGTCAAGCCCGGACATCGATCTGGTCCTCCACCAGCGACTTGAGTCGCGGCCGACGTCGCAGGTGCTGCTGGGCGCCGTGCTCGGCGGCGGCTCGGATCGGGCCGACGCCAGCGGGGTGGCGCCGTTTGATGGCGCGATCGAGCTGGGATACGGGGACGTCTGGTTCCAGGGCGGCGGGGGCGACGACACTCTGGTCGGCGGTCTCGAGGGCGACAGCCTCCAGGGCGGCGAGGGCGATGACGCCCTCGACGGTGGCCCCGGCGATGACTGGCTCACGGGCGGCCAAGGAGCCGACACGATCGACGCCGGTGACGGCAAGAACGTGATCACCGGCGGATCCGACGACGATCAGCTGACCGGAGGGCCGGAGAAGGACCGGATCTTCGCCGGCAAGGGCGCCGATCAGGTCGCGGCCGAAGGCGGCGACGATCGGATCGCCGGCGGCAAGGGTCCTGATGACCTGGATGGCGGCGAGGGCAACGACCGGCTCCACGGCGACGGAGGCTCAGACGAGCTGCGCGGCGGCAACGGCGACGATCGTCTGGGCGGTGAGGCCGGCCCCGATCGGCTCTTCGGTGAGGCTGGCGACGACGTGCTGCAGGGGGACCGGCGTTGGGGTCCAGGCTCCGATGACACCCTGGTCGGCGGCGCCGGCGAGGACGCGATGAATGGACAGGGCGGTGACGATCTGTTCAAGGCTCGCGACGGCTTCGTCGATTGGATCGTCTGCGGCGACGGCGACGACACTGTCAGGGCGGACGCAAGCGACCGACTGAAGCAGTGCGACGAAAAGCCGCTCCTGGCGTCGAGCGTGCCAGGACGGGCGCCGATCGCCTGAGCCCAGTTTGCGGTGGATCGGGCGGCCTCCATCGTTTGTGCGGGGGCTTCGCCCTATGCTGGCGCCCATGAGTGAGCCGATCAGGGTTGGGGTGACAGGTGCCGCCGGGCGCATGGGGGAGACCGTCTGCGAGGCGGTTTCCGAGGCCCAGGGCCTCGAGCTCGCCGCCCGGGTCGATCCGGAGCTTGGGACCGAGCTCGGGGAGGTCCTCGACGAGGTCGATGTGATCGTCGACTTCACCGTTCCCGACCAGGCGCTACCGAACGCGCACAAGTGCCTGCACTCGGGTACCAATGTCGTGATCGGGACCACCGGCTTCGACCTCGACAAGCTCGGGCGTTGCGCGGAGGACCACTGGGACGGTGGAGAGGGGGGTCGTGCATTCGTGGCGCCCAACTTTGCGATCGGCGCGGTCCTGATGATGCAGGCGGCACAGCTGATCGCCCCCCACATGCCGGAGGTGGAGATCATCGAGCTGCATCACGACCGCAAGCTCGACAAACCGTCGGGAACCGCCGCCCGCACGGCGCAGCTGATCGAGGATGTCGGCGGCAACGTGCACGAGCCGATCCACTCGGTCCGCCTGCCCGGGCTGGTGGCTCATCAGGAGATCGTCTTCGGCGGGCAGGGCCAGACGCTCTCGCTCCGCCACGACTCGATCGACCGGGCCTCATTCATGCCTGGGGTGGTGCTCGCCTGTCGCAGGGTCGGCTCGCTCCCCGACCCTCTCACGGTCGGACTCGAGACCCTGCTCGACTGAGCGCTCCGCGGGATCGGCCGGCGGCCGCGTTTAGGACCAACTCAGCGGCGCTTTCTAACCTTCGGGTCATGTCCTCGGCCCGAATCACAGTTCTGCGCCTGCTCGCGCTCGCCCTGCTGGCGGCCGGCGCCTTCGTCGCCGTCTACCTGCTCGCGATCCAGACCGAGCTCGGCCAGCGGGCCGACCGGGCGGCCCTGGCCGGCGGCCGCCAGATCCCCGCTCAGGCCCAGGATGCCGCGGACAGCGTTCTGGGGATCGTCTCGATCGGCTCCCTGATGATCGTCACGGCGGCGCTCAGCGCGATCGCGCTACTCCGCCGCAGGCCCGAGCTGCTGCTCGTGCCGGCGACGATCATCGGCACCAGCCTGATCGCCACCGAGCTGCTCAAGGACTGGCTCCTGGAGCGGCCCGACCTTGCCGCTACCCCGCTCAAGCCGGCGGAAAACAGCTATCCGAGCGGTCACACGACTATTTTCGCCAGCATCGGCTTGGCGGCCCTGGTGGTGGCTCCGCCTCGGCTACGGGGGGTCGCCGCGCTCGCCGCCGCCGGCCTGGGCGCTGCAGCTGGAGTGTTCGTGGTGACCGCGGGCTGGCACCGGCCGAGCGACCCGATCGGGTCCTACCTGGCGACCCTGACCGTGGCGGCCGCCGTGCTCGCGGTCTTCTATGCGTGGCGGCCGTCGCTGGCCACGCGCGACCGCACGGCCGGACCCGGCGCCCGATCGTCGGCCCTGGCCCGTCGGACCGAGCTCTCGGCGCTCGGTGCCTCCGCAGCGCTGTTCGCCGGGGCGATCCTGTTCGCCGCGCTGCGCTACGGGCCCGAGATCGATTGGAACCGCTTCCACCTCGCCTACCTGGTGGCGATCGCGGTGATCGTGCTCGTCGCGGGCCTCGCGGTGGGTGCGCTGCTCAGGGCGCTCGGGACTCCATCGCGCGCCACGGGGGCGAACTCGGATACGGTCCCGGCCAGACAGCCAGCCAGACGGGGCCGCGAGGCCCACGTCGGAATCGGGAGAGGCATATGAGCGACGACCTTGCGAGCATGGATGCGACCGCGATGGCGGAGTTGGTCAGCTCCGGTGAGGCGACCCCGATCGAACTCGTCGAGGCCGCGATCGAGCGGGTCGAGGCGCTCAACGGGGAGCTCAACGCGGTCATTCACCCGCTCTATGAGGAGGCCCGGGAGGCCGCCAACGGTGAGGTCCCCGACGGTCCCTTCAAGGGTGTCCCGTTCCTGCTCAAGGATCTGGGCGCCGCCTACGCCGGCCAGCCCCTTCACCTCGGCATGCGGCTGCTCAAGGAGGCCGACTTCAAGGCCCCGGTCGACACCTACCTCGCCCAGCGCTTCCGCGGTGCCGGCCTGATCACGATCGGCAAGACGAACACGCCCGAGCTCGGGATCCTGCCGACCACCGAACCCGTCGCCTACGGAGCGACCAAGAACCCCTGGGATACGAGCCGCAGCCCAGGTGGCTCCTCTGGAGGCTCGGGCGCGGCCACGGCCTCCGGCATGGTGCCCATGGCGCACGCCAACGACGGTGGTGGCTCGATCCGGATTCCCGCGTCGAACTGCGGTCTGGTCGGCCTCAAGCCGACTCGCCAGCGGATCTCCGAGGGGCCGATCATCGGGGACGTGATGTCCGGCCTCACGACCGAGTTGGTGGTCTCACACTCGGTCCGCGACACGGCCGGAATCCTGGAGGCGGTCCAGGGTCCCGCTCCCGGCGACCCCTACGTCGCCCCTGAGCCCGAGCGTCCCTACACAGACGAGCTCAACTACGACGGGACCGGCCTGCGGATTGGGGTCACGACGAAGCCGGGCATCGAGGTCGAGGTCGAGGCCGAGTGCATCGCCGCGGTCGACGCGGCCGCGAAGGTGCTGGAGGGGCTCGGCCACCACCTGACCGTCAGCTCCCCGCTGGATCCGCTCAACGGCGGGGTCGACATCGCCGACAGCTTCCTGACCCGCTGGGCGGCGGGGCAGGCGGCCGCGCTGGGCCAGATCGGCATGCTGCTCGGCCGCGAGCTGACCGCCGATGATGTCGAGCCGCTGAGCTGGGCCCTGGCCGAGATCGGTCGCGAGCGCGACTCGGGCCGCTACCTGCAGGACGTCGCGCTTCATCAGGGGATCGGCCGGATGTGGGCCGCCTGGTTCGAGGGCGGGTTCGATCTGTTGCTGACGCCGACGATGGGCGAGGTCGCGCCGAAGCTGGGCGAGATCTCCGATCTGGGCGAGGATCCGATGGAGGCCTTTTACCGCTCGTTCCCATCGGGCGCGTTCACGCCGCTGCTCAACGTCACCGGCAACCCGGCGATCTCGCTGCCGCTGCACATGAGCGCTGAGGGCGTGCCGGTCGGCGTGCAGCTGGTCGCGCCCTCCGGGCGAGAGGACTTGCTGATCGCCGTCGCCGCGCAGCTCGAGCGGGCCCACCCGTGGGCCGACCGGGTGCCGGGCGTTCACGCCTGAGCTGAGCGAATCCGGCGCACGCTCGCGACGCGTGGTCGCTTTCGGGTCTCTGCGACGCAAAAGTGACCACCGATGCCGCGGCAGCGCAGCGCTCGGCTAGTCTGCCCCCGGTGCGCAGCTTCAAAGGCGTCATTACTGCGATGGTCACCCCGTTCGCCGAGGACGGGTCCGTCGACCTGTCGGCTTGCCGCAGGGTTGCTCGCTATCTGATCGAGAGCGGCTCTCACGGGCTGGTGCTCTGCGGCACAACCGGGGAGTCGCCGACGCTCGATGATGCAGAGAAGCTCTCGATCCTGAAAGCGGTCCGGGAGGAGCTTGGCGACGAGGGCCAGCTGATCGTCGGCTCGGGCTCGAACGACACGCGACATTCGGTCGAGCTGACCCGTGCGGTCACCGACGAGGGGGCCGACGGGGCGTTGATCGTCACGCCGTACTACAACAAGCCGAATCCGGCCGGCATCCGCGCTCATTTCGAGGCCTGCGCCGGGGCGACCGAGCTGCCCGTGATCATCTACAACATCCCCTCGCGCTGTGTGATCAACATCCCACCCCCTGAGCTTGCCGAGCTGGCCGGAATCGAGAACGTCGTCGCGGTCAAGCAGGCAAACGCGGACGACCTCGGGCCGATCGTCGGGCTCGACGTGCTGGCCGGCGACGACAACGTCTTCCACCGCTGCCTGAATTCTGGCGGGACCGGCGGGATCCTGGTTGCCTCCCACCTGGTCGGCCCCCAGATGCGGGAGCTCTACGAGGCGCATGAGGCCGGCGACGCTGACCGCGCCCGCGACCTCGACGACGGGCTGCAGCCCTTCTTCGAGGAGCTCGGGGTTACGACCAACCCGATTCCGGTCAAGACCGCCCTGGGGATGCTCGGCGTCTGCTCTGAACGCATGCGCCTGCCAATGGTTCCGGCGAGCGAGGAGCAGCGGCGGACGATCCACGGCGCGCTCGATCGCCAAGGGCTGTCGGCAGCCGTATGAGCAAGCAGCAACGGCTTCGGATCCTGCCGCTCGGCGGGCTCGGTGAGATCGGCAAGAACATGACCGTCGTGGAGCTCGACGGCCGGATCGTGATCGTCGATACAGGCCTGATGTTCCCGACCGCGGAGATGCTCGGGATCGACCTCGTGCTGCCCGACTTCGGCTACCTGCGCGGCCGGCTCGACGACATCGAGGCGATCGTGCTCACCCACGGGCACGAGGACCACGTCGGGGCGCTTCCCTACGTGCTCAAGGAGATTGGCGTCCCGCCGGCGATCTACGGCGGCCGGCTCACGGTCGGGCTGGTCCGCTCGAAGCTCGAGGAGCACAAGCTGAAGAAGGTGCCGATCCACGAGATCGAGGCAGGGGAGAGGATCGACGCCGGCCCGTTTGAGATCGAGACCGTGCACATGTCCCACTCGATCCCCGACGCCCGCGGCGTCGCCCTGCATACGGACCTCGGCACGGTCCTGATCACCGGCGACTACAAGTTCGACCAGACCCCTGTCGACGGACGGCCCGCCGATATCTCACGATTGGCCGAGCTCGGATCCGAGGGGCTGCTCTGCCTCTGCGGGGACTCGACCAACGCCGACCGGCCCGGCGTCGCGCCATCGGAGTCGAGCATCGGCCCCGCCCTGCTGGAGACGTTCTCGAACTGCGAGGGCCGGATCATCGTCACCTCCTTCGCCTCGAACCTGCACCGGGTCCAGCAGGTGGTCGATGCGGCGATCGAGCTTGATCGCAAGGTGGCTCTGGTCGGCCGCTCGATGCGCAAGAACTTCAACATCGCCCGCAACCTTGGGATCGTGCGTGCTCCCGACGGTCTGCTGATCCAACCGCGGGAGATCGAGGACCACCCGGACGAGGAGATCGTCGCGATCTCGACCGGCTCGCAGGGGGAGCCGCTTTCAGCCCTGCGGCGGATGGCCGCCGGCGAGCATCGCGACGTCGAGCTGCACTCCGGGGACACCGTCGTCTTCAGCGCCACTCCGATCCCCGGCAACGAGCGTTCCGTGAACGAGACGATCGACAAGATCTTCGAGATCGGGGCCCGGGTGATCACCGCCCAGGACGCGCCGATCCACGCCTCCGGTCATGGCTGGCAGGAGGAGATCAAGTTGATGCTGAACTTGACCAAGCCCAAGTACGTGATGCCGATGCATGGCGACCATAAGCGGATCCGCCTGCACGCCGAGCTGGCTCGCTCGGTCGGGATCCCCGAGGAACGCATCTTCAAGTGCAAGAACGGCATCCCCCTCGAGATCACCGCCAAGGGGGCGCGGCTGGGCGAGGACATCGGCGCCGGGGTGATCTTCGTCGACGGCGTCGACATCGGCGACCCTGACGACGTGGCGCTGCGCGATCGCCGGGCGCTCTCGGCTGACGGCCTGTTCATCGTGGTGGCCACGATCTCCGGTGAGCGCGGTGAATCCGTCGCGGACCCGGAGGTGATCTTCCGCGGCGTCCCGTTCCTCGACGAGGATGAGGCCGACGGCCTGGTCGAGGATCTACAGGACGTGGTCGAGGATTCGCTCGAACGCGGCGCCAAGGCCGATCGCGAGCTTTCCCTGATTCAGGAGGATCTCCACGACGACGTCGCCGCCTTCGTCTACGACCGCCTGCGTCGCCGGCCGATGGTGCTGCCGGTGGTCGTCGAGGTCTAGATGACTGAATCCGAATGACCGTGCACACGGGGGCGCGGCTGACCAAGCCGGGCGCCGCGCGCGACCGCAGCTCGTAGCGGAGCTACGGGCAAGGTCGTGAGTGGTGATCCGGCGCAGCCGGCAGCTGCGTCAGCCATGGGTGCGGGAATAGGCCTCGCGCAAAAAAAAATGGCCCGCCGGACCAGGGAGGGGGGGTCCGACGGGCCGATTGGCTCAGGCTGGCCAATTTGAAACCCGCAACGCCACTACTTTCAGGTGATGTCGTTGCTGGTCTCGTCTCGTCCGTGAACCATGGTGAACCGCGCTGCTAAACGGGTGCTTAAGCGGGGCGAAGTGTTTGCTCAATCCTTGCCGTCGCCCGTGGGCCGCGGATCCGCCAGCGGTAGCCAGACCTCGAAGCTCGCCCCGCCGTGCTCGGAGCGGCCGGCCGATACGCCACCGCCGTAAGCGACCGCCACCGCGCGTACGATCGAGAGCCCGAGTCCGGTTCCGCGCCCGTTTGAATGCCGGTCGGCGGGGCCGGCGCCGCGCACGAAGCGCTCGAAGACCTCCTCCTCCAGGCCCTCCGGCAGTCCGGGGCCGTCGTCGGCGACGACCAGCAGGGCGCGCCCGCCCTGACGACTCAAGATGAGCTCGATCAGGCTGCCCTCGGGGGTGTGGCGGACCGCGTTGTCGAGCAGGTTGACGATCATCCGGTGTAGCTCATCGGGATTGGCCACCAGCTCAGCGCCGGGCTCGACCTCAGCCCGGAGCCGGCGTTCGCCCGCGACCGGACGCACCTCCTCGACTGCCTCGCAGGCGATCATCGAAAGATCGCAGCGGATCGGCTCCTCGCGCCGGCCGGCGTCGGCTCTTGCCAGGATCAGCAGGTCCGCAACCAAGCGGCTCATGCGCTTTGAGGAACGCAGCGCCGAGCGGGTCGCGGCGAGCTGCTCCTCGTCGCCGTCGTCGAGCTCGGCTTCGAGCAGCTCGAGGTTGGCGAGGATGCTGGTCAGGGGTGTCCGTAGCTCATGGGAGGCGTCGGCGACGAACTCGCGCTGGCGCTGAATCGTCTGCTCGGTCTCGGAGTAGGCGGCGCCGAGCTCGCTGAGCATCTCTCCCAGGGTCCGCGCCAGCTCGGCGACCTCGTCGTCGCTCTCGGGGTCCGGCATGCGCAGCGAGGTGTCGCGGGTGCGAGCGATCGTCCGGGCCCGGCCCGTGAGAGCCGCGATCGGGCGCATCGCCCGGTTGGCCACGCTCATCCCGGCGACGACTGCGAGCAGGATGCCGACCACCACGCCGCCGGCCAGGAACAGCCAGATTCGGCCCACGGTCGCGTCGACGTCGTTGCGCGACTGTGCATACTGGACGAAGAGTTGGCGCTGCCCCAATCCGGGCGAGGGAATCGTGACCTGTGAGGTGGCGACCCGCAGCGACTCGTCGATTTCGGCGATCTCCTCCTGGGGCACGCCGAGGTCGGGAGTCCCGAGCCCCTCAAGCAAGGCGCCGTTCTCATCTTGCGGGACCTGGCCTTGGTCGTCGACAACGCGGATATACGCGCTGCCGGCCATGGCAAGCCGGGTGAGGCCCTCAGGGTTGACGATCCGGGCGACTGCGACGCCATTCGCCCTTCCCTGCAGGTCCTCGCGAAAGTCCGCCTCGATCCGATCGGTCAGCAGCCGACCGATGACCACCGCGAAGACGATCAGGATCACCGCGGTCAACGCCCCGGAGAAGACGGCGAGCCGGACCCGCACGGGGCGCCGCCGCAGATTCGCCATCACCGGCCGCAGAGGGTTCACACGCGCACCACGTAGCCGGCGCCCCGCTTGGTGTGCAGGACCCGTGGCTCTCCTCCCTCCTCGAGCTTGCGGCGCAGGTTGCTGATGAAGACGTCGATCGTGTTGGTCATCGAGGTCGGGTCGTATCCCCAGACCTCTTCGAGCAGCTGCTGGCGTGAGATCACGAGCTTGTGGTTGCGCATCAGGAACTCCAGGAGCTCGAACTCGCGCGCGGTCAGATCGAGCGACCGGGAGCCACGGATGACTTCGCGTGTGTCGGGATTGAGGACGACGTCGCCGACGCGCAGCGAGGCGCTGCCGCGGGGCGGCCGGCGTCGCATCAGCGCGCGCAGCCGCGCCAGCAGCTCGTCGCGTTCGAAGGGCTTGACCAGATAGTCGTCGGCGCCGGCGTCGAGCCCACGAACCCGGTCCTCGGTTTCCACCCGGGCCGTGAGGATCAGGATCGGGACGTCGCTGTCGCTGCGGAGCCGCCGGCAGACCTCGACCCCGTCGAGCTTCGGTAGGCCGAGGTCGAGTACGACCATGTCGGGAACGAAATCCCGGGCCGCGGTCAGCGCCTCCTCGCCGTCGACGGCGGTCCTCACCTCGTGCCCCTCTTGACGCAGCGAGCGTCGCAGCACATCGGCGATCTCCTCGTCGTCCTCGACCACGAGGACCCGCCCGATCAGCAACTCCAGCTCATCCATCGCTCTCGATCTTAAAGATGAACCTTCAGACTTCCTAAGCGCGAGTGGGCTTGGGCGGCGGATCGCCGCGCGTCAGAGCCGTGTCGGGCACCCGAGGATCGCCGACACGGTCGAAGGTTTGCCCGGCCCGGTGTCGAAGGTGGCCACGAATGGCAATAGTCAAGACCCTGCGCCCGAAGAAGCGCGGCGGAGCAGGCTCCAAGGGTGGAGGCCGCTCCGGCGCGCGCAAGGCCGCGAAGAAGCGGGCCAAGCCCGCCAGCCCCGCGGCCGCTCCCCGCGAGCTCGAACAGCGTCATCTCGACCTGATCGGGCTCGGCTGCCTGGCGGCCGCCCTCTATCTGGGCTTCGTGCTCTACGGGGGCTGGGCCGGGGGCAGGGTCGGCGAGGGCCTCGAGACCGGTCTCACCTGGCTGGCCGGCGACGCCGCCTACACGGTGCCGATGATTCTCGCCGGCCTCGGGGCCGGCCTCGTGATGCGGCCGTTCACCCGTTACCCGGGGGCGCTCAGTGCCGGGGCGCTGCTGTTGGTGGCCGGCCTGCTGCTGGCCTTTGCCGCCGAGACCGCCGGCGTCGGCCCCGGCGAGCCCGCTCGCGCCGACTCCTACTTCCAGCCCGACTACTTCACCGAGCACGGCGGGATCCTCGGCGAGGTCCTCTACTGGGCCACGGCGACGCTGTTCCAGTCGATCGGCGCTCACATCATCGCCGTGCTGATGATCGTCAGCGGCGCTCTGTTGCTCAGCGGCCGCCCGATCGCGGGGCTGTTGCGCTCGGGTGCGGCCGCCGGCCGCCAGGCCAGGGACGCGACCGGGCAGCTCGCCAGGACCGCCAGGCAGCTGCGCGGCGACCGCCGGGTCGTGGGCGATCAGGCTCCTACGTTCCCCCTCGATCGCTCGGACCGCGGCCCCGAGGCAGAGACCGAGACCGTTTTCGAGGATCCCGGCGAGACGATCGACCTGGATCAAGATTTGGATCAGCTCGACCCACCCCGCGGAACGGATTTCGCCGAGCAGGAGACGCTCGAGGCCGAGGAGGGCTGGGGCGGCGACGACGCCGAGTTCGAGGAGGCCGAGGAGGTCGAGGGTGACGCCGACGCGGCGCCCGTCGCGCCTGACGTCCCCGCGGACGACGATGCCGAGATCGAGATCTCACGCACGCCGATGGGAGCGAAGCGGACCGCCGGTGGCATCACCGAGTCCGAGGAGCTCGACTACAAGCTGCCGGCCCCGAAGGTGCTGAAGCGCGCGAGTGGCGCCGACCAGGGCCCCGACCAGCGCGACCTGGACAAGACGTCCCGGGCGCTACTGGAGGCCCTCGGGCATTTCGGGGTCGAGGCGAAGTTGGTCGGGATCGTGACCGGGCCTCACGTCAGTCGCTACGAGCTGCAGCTTGCACCCGGCACCAAGGTCGGGAAGATCTCCCAGCTCAAGGACGACCTGGCCTACGCCCTCGCTTCGACCGACATCCGCATCCTCGCTCCGATTCCCGGCAAGCGCGCCGTCGGCGTCGAGGTTCCGAACGCGAAGCGCCGCATGGTCCGCCTCGGGGACATCTACCAGGGGCGCCCGAAGGGCTCGAGTCCGCTCGCCTGCTGGCTCGGCAAGGACATCTCGGGTCAGGCGATCTGGACGGACCTGGCGAAGATGCCTCACATCCTGATCGCCGGTACGACCGGCTCGGGCAAGTCCGGCTGCGTGAACGCGATCCTCAGCTCGATGTTGCTGCACAGCTCGCCGAACGAGCTTCGCCTGGTCTTGGTCGACCCCAAGCAGGTCGAGCTCAACCACTACGACTCGGTGCCGCACCTGCTCACGCCGGTGGTCACCTCGCCCAGGGTGGCTGCCAATGTGCTCGAGAACCTGCTCGGGGAGATGGAGGCTCGCTACTCGGTCATGGGCGCGGCACGGGCTCGGAGCCTGGACGAGCTCAACAAGGTCCGGAGATCCGCGGGCGAGGCGCTGCTACCCCACATCCTCTGCGTGATCGACGAGCTCGCCGACTTGATGATGGTTGCACCCGGCGAGGTCGAGGACGCGATAATCCGCCTGGCGCAGAAGTCACGCGCCGTCGGCATCCACCTGATCCTCGCGACTCAGCGTCCCTCCACCGACATCATCACGGGCACGATCAAGGTCAACATCCCGGCTCGGATCGCCTTTGCCGTCGCCTCCCAGATCGACTCGCGGGTGATCCTCGATCAGGGCGGCGCCGAGTCGCTGCTGGGCCAGGGTGACATGCTCTTCCGACCGGTTGGATCCTCGAAGCTCCAGCGAGTCCAGGGGGCCTTCATCACCGAGGATGAGATCGCCAAGATCGTCTCCAGCTGGAGCCGGCAGGGGGAGCCCAACTTCGATGTCGATCTGCTCGAGGCAAAGCCCGAGCCCGACCCCGATCCAAGCGACAGCCAGTTCTCGCCTGACGAGGACGATCTGCTCGAGGACGCAATCAGGATCGTGGTTGAGACTGAGACCGCCTCGGTCTCGATGATTCAGCGGCGGCTGCGGGTCGGCTATACCCGCGCCGGACGTCTCATCGACATGCTCGAGCGGCGCGGGGTGATCAGCGGTTACGAGGGCTCGAAGCCGCGCCAGGTGCTGATCGGACACGCAGATATGGCTCGGGTTCTCGGTGGTGGTCAGGCACGGTCGGCGCCAGCAGCCGGCGGCCCCGAGACCGAGGGAGCGGGCGTCGAGTCGGTGCCCGGCTAGCCTCCCGTCGATCGGGGTGGCCCGCATGGCTGAGCCGCTCTGCGGTCCGCATCGCAATACTGCGGCGGGATGACACCGGATCCCGGACAGATCCAGGTCGGGGTGACCCTGCGCGACGCCCGGCGCCGCAATGGGATCGAGGTCCGCGAGGTAGAGGATCGGACCAAGATCCGGGCCCGCTACATCCGTGCCCTGGAGAACGAGGAGTGGGACGCGCTCCCTGCCCCCGCCTACATCCGGGGCTTCCTGCGAACTTACGGGCAGCTGCTTGGCCTCGACGGGGAGATGCTCGTCGACCTCTATCGCCGCGACCGCGAGGAGGCCGAGGTGGCGGCCGGCGGGGCACCGCTCGGCGAGCCGCTGCTCAGCGAGCGCCGCCGCGCCGGCTCCGGCTCCGGCTCGGGCTCGGGCGGACCGCGCGTCCCCGCGGTGGTTGTCGCCGGGGTCGCCGGCCTGCTCGTGTTGATCGTGGTCTTGGGCCTTGCGGTCGGCGGTGGGGACAACGGCGACGAGGCGACGCAGAGCGCGGCGGAGGCGTCTAAAGAGCAGGAGCAGCGCGAGGCGCGTCAGGCGCGCCGAGAGCGCCGGCAGGAACGGGAGGCCGAGCGCGAGGCAGAGCGGGAGGCGGCCAAGGTCAATACGACGCTGACGGCGCTGACGACGGTCGAAGTCTGCCTCGTGGCAGGGGCCGATACCGCGTTGATCGATAATCAGACCTTAAGCGTGAACGCCAGGGAGAAATTCGAGGCCAACAAGCGCTACAGGCTGAGCTTCGGCCCTGGGAGCGTGCTATTCAAAGTCGGCGATGCCGAGGAGACGCTCGAGGTCACCGAGCCGGTGAGCTTCCGCGGTGATGCCGACGGGATCCGCGAGATCGACTACCGCGGTCCGGATTGCCCGTGAGCGCCGCCGCGCCCGCGGTCAGGGCCGGGATCGTGGTCACCGGCACCGAAGTGCTGACCGCCAGGACCAGCGACCGCAACGGCCCCTGGGTCAGCGAGCAGCTGGGTCGCCTCGGCGTCCAGGTCGCTCACATCATGGTCGTCGGCGATCGTCCCGACGATCTCGAGGGCGCCCTGCGCTTCCTCGCCGGTGATGATGTCGACCTGATCTTCACGACCGGCGGCCTGGGGCCGACGGCTGACGACCTGACCACCGAGGTGGTCGCCCGCTTCGCGGGTCGTGAGCTGCGGCTCGACGAGGCGATGCAGACGCGGATCACCGAGATCGTCAAGGAGTTCGCGCGGCGCATGAAGTTCGATCCCCAGGGGTTGGCGGAAGGCACCCGCAAGCAGGCCATGATCCCCGAGGGAGCGACGCCGCTGGACCCGGTCGGCACGGCTCCAGGTGTGGTCGTCGCGGCCGGTGAAGTGGTCGTGGTCGTGTTGCCGGGACCACCCCGTGAGCTACAGGCAATGTGGCCCGCGGCCCTTGCCAGCCCCGAGGTCGCTGTGCAGCTCGCTCGGACGCCGGATCTGCGCACCGCCTCGATGAAGATGTTCGGGGTTCCTGAGTCAAGTCTCGCCAAGAGCCTTCGTGAGATCGAAGCGGACGTGGCCTTGGATCAGCTCGAGATCACGACCTGTCTGCGGCGCGGGGCGGAGCTCGAGATCGATGTCAGCTACCAGGCCTCCGCCCAGGCGGCGCTCGAGGGTCTATTCGAGGGACTGCGAGCGCGACATGGGCGCTACGTCTATACCGAGCGGGGGGAGACGATCGACGAGCTGGTTGCCGCCGCCCTCGGCGGCCGTCGTCTGGCCTTGGCCGAGTCCTGCACGGCCGGGCTGCTCGCGGCGCGGATCGCGGATACCCCTGGCGCCTCGGCCTATCTGGCGGGAGGGATCGTCGCCTACTCGAATCGGGCCAAGCGCGAGCTTCTGGGCGTCGAGCGGGGCCTGATCGAGGCCCACGGCGCCGTCTCGCCCGAGCTGGCGGAGGCGATGGCGGACGGCGCCCTGATGCGCTTTGACGCCGACACTGCCGTCGGCGTCACCGGAGTCGCCGGCCCGGACGGAGGGACGGAGGAAAAGCCGGTCGGCTACGTCTGCATCTGCGCGAAGGATGGGGATGGCCGCATTCGCGCTCGCGACCTCAAGCTGCCCGGCGGCCGCGGCGACGTGCGCGACCGCTCGGTGGCCGTATCGATGCATCTGCTGCGGTCGTTGCTGCTCGACGACGAGTTCGCGCTGTGAGTCGCGGAGGGCATGGGCGTGGTCTCAGCCCAGCGGCTTGTCGTAGACGTGGTAGAGGACCCGCCCGCGCCCGCCGAACGACTCCGCGAGGCGCCGTGAGGACAGGTTGTGCTCGTTTACCGGGTAGTAGAGGGCACCGCCCAGGCCGAGCTCCTCGTAGCGCCGGTAGAGCGTCGCAGCAAGCGTCTGGCCGATGTGCTTGCCCCGTTCGGACCCGCGGACGCCGATCGAGATCAGGCCGGCGCGTTGATAACGCTTCGCGCGCAGCATGAGTCGCAGGATCTGGAGCGGTCCCATCTTGCCCTTGAACGAGCGGAAGAGCGGCGTCCAGTCCGGGAACCCGAAGCAGAACCCGACCGGCTCGCCTTCGATCTCGGCGAATAGGAACTGCTTCGGATCGAGCACCGGCTTGATCGGATCCACAATCTCGTGGAACTCTCCGCTGGTCAGGGGGTGGAACTCCCATTCGTCGCTGAAGGTCTCGTTGAAGAGCGAGCGTAGGGTCTCGAGCTCGGCGTCCCAGCGCTTCTTTTGCAGTGGGCGGACCGCGCAGAGGGCGTCATCGAGCGCTCGTCGAGAGACCGTCCTGTAGCGCTCAGACGAGAAGTCGATGTCGTAATACCACAGCGGATAGGCCGGTCGGTAACCGGCCGCCTCGAACAGGCTCGGGTAGTGGGGCGGCTGCCAGGTGAACGGGAACATCGGGTCCTCATCGAAGGCGTCGGTGAGCGTTCCCAATCCGTGCATGGCGGCCCCATTGAACGGGGCGATCACGCGCGTGGCGCCCCGCTCGGCGAGCCAGCCCTCGGCCGCTTCGAGCAGCTCGGCAACCTGCGAGGAGGCATCCGGCGCGGCCGCGAAGTAGCCGATGAAGCCGGCGTCCTCTTCGTTTTCTCGCTGCCAGCGGCGGTTCACGAGCGCGGCGCAGCGTGCCACCTCGCGCCCGTCAGAGGCGATGAACAGCGTGTGCTCGATTTCCTCGTAGAACGGCGAGCGCCCGCGAAGCCGCTTATCGAGGTCGGCCTCGGTCTCTGCGACGAACTGCGGCTCGCTCCCGAGGAGTTCGCGCTCAAGCCCGACGAAGCGTTTCCGTTCGCGCTTGTCGTCGATGGAGATCTCCCTGACCGACATGGGCTTCGGGCAGCCTAGTACAGCGACGGCTCGTGGCGCGTCGATTTCGCCGACGCGGGCGGTGCTTCCGGTTTTCGCGGGGCAGCCCCGCCCCAAAGCTCACACCCCTATGCCGAGGATCGCGGCGCCTTGCCGGCAGGGCTCGGGCGCTCGTATAGCTCCAGCATCGCCGCCAGCACCTCGTCGGCGGCCTCCTCGGGCACGAAGTGGCCGACGCCCGGGAGCTCGCGGATCTCGAAGTTGGGGAGGTTTTCGTCGGCGTCCCGCAGCGGCTCGGCATCGATCACCGGGTCCTGCTCACCGATCAGGATCACGCCGGGCATCTCCAGGACGTCATCGCGGTAGGCACCCTTGGCGATCTTGCGGAGCTCCTGGGTGATGAAGGTGCGATAGATCTGGACCGAGGCGCGAGCCCGGTCCGGCTCCGACCACTGCGTGGCAAAGCTCTCGATGTCCGCCTCGGTGAAGGTCTGGGGGTTTTCCGCGGCGCGGGCCAGCAGCTTCCGCACGAACGCGGTGCGCTGCACGACCAGGCGGCCGAGCACGGGTGAGGCGAGCAGAAACTGGTACCAGAGCCGCGCGAGCAGCGCCAGGCGCTCGCCGATTCCGGCCTCGTCTGCATTTACCCACAGGTGGCTGATCCCGGCCGCCGCGTAGTGGCTGACCCGGTCGGGCTGCTTACGGCAGACGTGGAAGCCCGTGAGGCCGCCCCAATCGTGGCCCGCGAGTCGGAAGCGCTCGATCCCGAGGGCGTCGGCGAGGGCCAGGAGATCATCGGCCAGCTCCGATTTGAGGTAGCCCTTCGGAGGGGCGTCGCTCCAGCCGAAGCCGCGATGGTCGGGGCAGATCACGCGGTAGCGCTCGGAGAGCGGCGGGATCAGCTTGCGCCAGACCCACCAGTGCTGAGGCCAGCCGTGCAGCATCAGCAGCGGCTCGGCGCCCGGGTCACCCGCCTGCGCAACGTGCATCTGGATGCCGTTGACCTGCTGGTAGCTGTGACTGACGCCCGCCAGCTCGGGTAGGGGGCGACTCATCTGCCACACCCTATGCCCTGGCCGGTCACATCGTCGGTGCCACCGGCGCCGCCTCCGCAGGTAAGTTCGCCGAGATGAGCGGTTCGGGAGAAGATCGAGGCGCCCGGGAATCGGAGGTACCCGCGGGCGAGCGCCTGCTGCGCCTGTTCTGGGCGCTCGACCTGCCGGGGCCGACCCTCGATCTGGTCGAGGGCTGGCAGCGCTCGCAAGGAGCTTCCCGCGCCACGTTGCGGGCCGTCCCGCGCGACTCCCTGCATGTGACTCTGGCGTTTCTTGGCGAGCGACCCGAGCGCGACCTGGAGGCGATCTCGGCAGCTGCGCAGGGCCTCGGCTCCGGTCCTGTCCCGGCGGCGTTCGACGGGCTTCCCCGCCCGATTGGGGCCCGTCCCCCGCGGCTGTTCGCTCTGCGGGTCGAGAGCAGCGCCGCTGAGCGTCTGCAGGCCGAGCTGGCTGCGCGCCTGGTTGCGATCGGGGCCTACGCGGACCCGCGCGAGCCCGATCGGCGCCCCTTCTGGCCGCATCTGACCGTCTTTCGGGTCCGCCGTGGGCGCCCCGGGTCTGGGGACGCGCCGGCGTCGCATCGGCTCGGGCCGCTGCCGGTCGGGGAACGGGGCGGACATGCGTTCGGTTTCGTCCGAGTCTCTCTCTACCTTTCGGAAACAAGGCCTGAAGGGGCTTCTTACTCCCGGTTGGCCGCCAACGAGTTGCCGCAGCAAGGCGGACGACAGAAGAGGTGATCTAAGCATGGCAGCACGCAAGCCCACTCCGATCGAGGCAGGCTCCAAGGACGCGAAGGCCAAGGATGCCGCCCTGAAGGCCGCGGTAACCCAAATCGAGCGCGAGTTCGGGGCCGGCTCGGTAATGAGGTTGGGCAGCGACGCCGCGGTCAGCGTCGAGACAATTTCCACCGGAGCGCTATCGCTCGACCTCGCGCTTGGGGTGGGTGGGGTGCCCAAGGGCCGGATCGTCGAGATCTTCGGACCCGAGTCCTCCGGCAAGACGACGTTGGTCTACCACATCATCGCCGAGGCCCAGGCTCGTGGTGGCGTCTGCGCCTTCGTCGACGCCGAGCATTCCTTGGATCCCCTCTACGCACGGCGGATCGGTGTCGACACCGACGAGCTGCTCGTCTCACAACCCGACTACGGCGAGCAGGGCCTCGAAATCGTCGACGTGCTGGTCCGCTCGGGAGCGGTCGATGTGGTTGCGGTCGACTCGGTCGCCGCGCTTACTCCACGGGTCGAGCTCGAGGGCCAGATGGGTGAGACCCAGGTTGGTCTGCAGGCACGCCTGATGTCGCAGGCGTTGCGCAAGCTCGCGGGCAACCTCAATCGGGCCAACACAGTCTGCCTGTTCACAAACCAGATCCGGGAGAAGATCGGGGTCAGCTTCGGCAGCCCCGAGACCCAGCCAGGCGGGCGGGCGCTCAAGTTCTACTCCTCCCAGCGGCTCGACCTGCGTCGTATCGAGACCCTCAAGGAGGGCACCGAGGCGGTCGGCAACCGGGTCCGCGTCAAGGTGGTCAAGAACAAGGTCGCGGCCCCGTTCCGGCAGGCCGAATTCGACGTCGAGTACGGCCAGGGCATCTCGAACGAAAGCTGTCTGCTCGATCTCGGGGTCGAGCACGAGATCGTGACCAAGTCGGGTTCGTTCTTCTCCTACGGCGAGCAGCGGCTCGGCCAGGGCAAGCACAACTCGAAGCAGTTCCTCGCGGAGAACCTTGAGATCGCCGATCAGATCGAGGACAAGATCTACGCGGCGCTTGGGATCGAGCGGGTCAAGGGTCCCAAGCCGGTCCCGTTCGTGTCCCCCCACGAGCAGGACGATGAGGCGTCGGCGGAGTCCGGCGATGCGGGCCCCGAGGTGGCGCCCACGGCCGCCGAGCCAAAGCCGGCCGATGACAAGAAGGCCGCCTAGGTACCCACTACGCGCCTAGGTAGGGAACGGCTCAGGAGATAGCCCGATCCGAGGATCAGGGAAAGACGCATTCGAGGTGGCACTGGCCGCGATCAGCCAGCGTGAGCGCTCGACCTCGGAGATCGTGCACTGGCTGGCCGAGCACGACTACGACCCCGACCAGATCGAGGCCGCGATCTGCGGCCTGATCGAGTCCGGGCACCTCGATGATGAGCGCTTCGCCCGTCTCTACGCGGAGGACAAACGGGAGCTGGCAGGCTGGGGGCCCGAGCGGATCGCCGCCGCCCTACGCGAGCGGGGAGTCGACGGGAGCCTGATCGAGCTGGTCTGCACCGATGACCGCGAAGCGCAGATCAGCCGCGCCGCGGGGCTGCTTGGCCGCCGCGGGGCACCGCTGGCCGACGACCACGATCGCAATCGCGCGCTGGGCTTTCTCAGCCGACGCGGCTACGGCGACGAAGTTGCCTACGACGCGATTCGCGCCGCCCGATCGGACCAGGCGGCCTGACGGCCCAGCCTGGCCGGTGACGCCCGCGTCGCGCGTCGCGGTTGCCTCCAGGTCGGCGCTACCACTACCATCGCTGCAGCGACGTGCTCGCCTGAGCGGTCGGTTAACCGAGATTCGAGACTAACCCCTTTGTGAAACCCCGTAAGTCCAGCTTGGCTCCTGCGGAAGGAGCGATCTAGCAGCCGGAGCCGACCTCGCCGGCGGGCTGCCGCCGTGCTCGGAGCGACCAACCGCAGGGAGCGTACCCGCCGGGTTCGGGCACCCGTCGTGCCCGGGAGGCGAAGGCCCCGAATAGCGGAGCTAGGTGGTTGCAGTGGAGCGCAGAAGCAGGCGGATCTTTCAGGGGCGCGAGGAACGAGCCGGCGTGCACCGTGAGCCGCCGCCGGGGGCGCCTGCCGCGCCACCGCCGCTGCGTGAAGCCGCTCCCGCCGCGGCCGACGAGGAGCTCCAGGCTCGCCGGGAGGAGATCGCGCGGCTTGAGGAGCGGGCGCTGCACGTCGAGGCGACGCAGCGCCTCAAGGGCGCGGAGCTTGATCGGCGCGAGCAGGCCCTCGAGGACCGCGGGCGCAACCTCGAGCAGCAGTCCGAGGAGCTCAAGCGCCAGAAGCAGGTGCAGCGCAAGGAGCTCGAGCGGCTTTCCGGTCTGACCGCCGGCCAGGCGAAGCAGCTGCTGATCGCGGATGTCGAGCACGACGCCCGCCATCGCGCCGGCAAGGCGTTGATCCAGATTCAGGAGGAGACAAAGCGGGAGGCCGAGACCCGGGCTCGCAACATCCTCGCAATCGCGATGTCGCGGCTGGCCGGCAGCCACGCGTCGGAGTCGACGACGAGGATGATCGAGCTCCCCGGGGAGGAGATGAAAGGTCGGATCATCGGGCGCGAGGGGAGAAACATCCGCGCGCTGGAGGCACTCACCGGGGTCGATGTGATCATCGATGAGACCCCGCAGGCGGTTGTGGTTTCGAGCTTCGACGGGGTCCGGCGGGAGGTCGCGCGGCTGACGATCGAGAAGCTGGTCGCGGACGGCCGGATCCAGCCCGCGACGATCGAAGCGGTGTACGAGAAGTCCAAGGCCGAGGTTGAGACCCGCGTCGCGGCCGAGGGTGAGAAGGCCGAGCTCGAGGCCGGGGTACACGGGATCGACCGGGAGCTCCTCGTGGTGCTCGGCCGGCTTCGCTTCCGGACCAGCTATGGGCAGAACGTCCTGGACCACCTGGTCGAATGCGCGAAGTTCGCCGGGGTGATCGCGGCTGAGCTCGGGGCCTCGGTCGAGACCGCGGAGCGCGCCGCGCTCCTGCATGACATCGGCAAGGCGGTCAGCCACGAGGTCGAGGGCTCGCACGCCGCCGTTGGCGCGACTATGGCCCGGCGCCACGGTGAGAGCGAGGCGGTCGTCCACGCGATCGCCGCCCATCACAACGAGGTCGAGCCGCGCACGGTCGAAGCGGTGATCGTGCAGGTAGTCGACGCCCTGTCGGGAGCCCGTCCCGGGGCCCGGGGGGAGGCCCTGGAGCAGTACGTGGCCCGGCTCAAGGATCTCGAGGCGATTGCTGGGCGCCATCCTGGCGTTGAACGGGTGTTCGCGATGCGCGCCGGCCGCGAGGTCCGGGTGATGGTCGATCCGGGCTCGGTAGACGACGAGGAGGCCGCGGTAATCGCGGAGCGCACCGCGCAGGCCGTTGGCAAGGAGCTCGACTTTCCCGGCCGGATCCGCATCACCGTGATCCGCGAGACGCGGTCCTCGGCCTACGCCGACTGACGTTCCGGTCAGCCTGAACGATAAGCTCGCGCCCGCAATGGATCTAACGCTGTATCTCGCTGCCGAGGGCGCCGGCTTCTTCGACGCGACCTTCCTCTACATCTCCGCCGGACTGCTGATCGCCACCGCGCTTGCGGCCGCCGTTCTTGGGATGCGCAACCCCGACTTCCCGAGCCGCAACCAGCTTCGCGGCCTAGGTGCGGTCGCGGTCGTGCTCGTCGCCTGTACGGGCGCCGGCGCGATCCTCGACGCGCGCTTCGAGCAGGCGGAGCGCAACGAGCAGAATCGGGAGGCCGCCAGGGAGGAGGAGGAGGCGACCCAGCAGAACGAGGAGGATCTGGCGCCGCTGACTGAAGGCGAGGCGGCCGTGCCGGACACAGCCGGCGGTGAGCCCCCGCCCGCGCAGGAAGGTGCCGACGCCGGTGCCGGGGACCCGGCCCTCGGCAGGATGGTGTTCGTGGAGACGGGGTGCGCCGGCTGCCACACACTCGCGGACGCGGATGCCACGGGCATGATCGGCCCCGAGCTCGATCAGGTGCTGCCCGGCCAGGATGTGGAGGCGATCAGGCTCTCGATCGTCGATCCCAGCGACACGATCTCCGAAGGCTTCGCCGACGGGACCATGCCGGATACCTATGCGGACCAGCTCAGCCCGGCCGAGCTCGATGGGCTCGCCGCCTACCTGGCTGAAGCCGCCGGCAACTAGCCCCACCGAAACGGGGCTCGGCCGGCCGACGCTACCCTCCCTTCCGTGAGCAAGCGCTTCCACGTCACCACCTTCGGCTGCCAGATGAACGAGCACGACTCGGAGCGGATGAAGGGGATGCTCGCGGGCCTCGGCTACTCCGAGGTGCCGGACCGCGAGCAGGCGGATCTGATCCTCTTCAACACCTGCTCGATCCGGGAGTCAGCAGACAGCCGCTTCCTCGCCCACCTCGGGCACTCGAAGCGGCTCAAGAGCGAGGACCCGGAGCGTGTGATCGGGGTTGGCGGCTGCTGGGCGCAGTCGGTCAAGGAGGAGGTGTTCGAACGCTTCCCATTCGTTGACGTGGCGTTCGGGCCAGGCCAGATCCACAAACTCGCCGAGTTCCTCACCTCCGACTCGCTGACCGCACAGGGGTTCTTCGAGTTCGAGGACTTCGCGGGGCATCTGCCCGCCAAGCGCCAGCGCCCCTTTCAGGCCTGGCTACAGATATCCCAGGGTTGCAACTGCGTGTGCTCGTACTGCATTGTGCCCTCGACCCGCGGCCGCGAGGTCAGTCGGCCGGCGCCGGAGCTGCTGGCCGAGGTCGAGTCTCTGGCAGTCGAAGGAGTCCGCGAAGTCACGCTCCTGGGACAGAACGTGAACAGCTACGGCCGCGATCTGCGCGGCGACGATCGGCTCAGCTTCGCCGACCTGCTGCGCGAGGTCGCGGCGGTCGAGGGGATCTCCCGGGTCCGCTACACCAGCCCTCATCCAAAGGACATGCGTGAGGACGTGATCGCCGCGCACGCCGAATGCGAGGCGATCTGCGATCACATCCACCTGCCGCTGCAGGCGGGCTCGAGTCGGATCCTGAAGGCGATGCGACGCACCTACACCCGCGAGCGCTACATGGACCGGGTTGCGCTGATCCGCGAGCACCTGCCCGACGTCGCGCTCAGCACCGACATCATCGTCGGCTTCCCGGGGGAGAGCGAGGCGGACTTCGCCGAGACCCTGGAGATCGTCGAGGAGGTCGGCTACGACGGCGCCTTCACCTTCGTCTTCAGCCCCCGGCGCGGGACCGAGGCCGCGGAGCTCGGCGACCCCGTGCCCCACCCGGTCAAGGTCGCGCGTATGGAGCGCCTCGTCGAGGCCGTTCAGCGCCGCGCCAAGGAGCGGGCACAGCGGTTCGTCGGGCGCAGCGTCGAGGTGCTGGTCGAGGGGCCGAGCAGAACCGACTTGACCCGCCTGCGAGGTCGCAACAGCCACAACAAGGCGGTCAACTTCGAGGGAACGGCAACACCGGGGGAGCTGGTCGAAGTAGAGGTCGAGGCCGCCACCTCGACCACGCTTCGAGGCGCCGAGCGGCTGCTGAGCCGGGCCCTCTGAGCGAGGCTCGGGGCGAGCAGCCCAGCCCAAACGTGCCGCCCCCTGAGCTGCTGGCAATCTTCGGCCCGACCGCGGTCGGCAAGACGGCTGTTGCGATCGCCCTCGCCGCGCGCCTGAGACAGGATGGGGTGGAGCCGGTCGCAATCTCCTGCGACGCGCTCCAGCTCTATCGCGGCCTGGAGGTGCTCAGCGGGGCCCCGGACGCGGCCGAGCGGGCAGCGCTCGAGCATCGGCTGGTCGGGGTTGTTGCGGCGAGCGAGGAATTCAGCGCCGGGCGCTTTGCCGGCCTGGCGCGAGGCGAGATCGACACGGCGATCACATCCGGTCGCTTGCCCATAGTGGTTGGCGGGACCGGCTTGTACATGCGGGCCGCGCTCGCCGATCTCGAGCTGCAGCCGCCGGTCCCCGCGCCGTTGCGGGCGGCGGTCGAGGCCGAGCTCGCAGAGCGCGGTGCTGCCGCGCTGCACGCTGAGCTCCCCGAGGACGTGAGCTCCGGCGTCCACCCGAACGATCGTAGGCGGATCGCCAGGGCCACCGAGCTGCTCCGGGCGGGCCTCGACCCGCCCGAGCGCCGTAATCGCCTCTGGACCGAGGAGCTGCGCCGCCCGACGGCCCTGGTCGGGCTCGTTTGCGCCCGCGAGACGCTGGCAGGGCGGATCGACGCACGGGTAGAAGCGATGGCGGCCGCCGGCGCCGGTGACGAGGCCCGGGCGTTGGAGGCCGCGGGTGCCTCCCGCACGGCCGCGGCGGCGCTTGGCCGCGACGCCTTCCTGCGTGGTGATCTGGACTCGGCCAAGGCCGCCCACCGCCGCTACGCCAAGCGTCAGATGACCTGGCTGCGAAAGATGCCCGAGATCAACCTGATCGATCACGACGACGGCGACGCCGAGGCTGCCGCCGAGCGGATCCTGCCGCTGCTCGGTGATACTGCCGGGCGATGATCTTCGAGAAGTGGCAGGCGCTGGGTAACGACTACATCGTGCTCGAAGCCGATCGGGTTGAGCTCGAGCTGACCGCGAAGCGCATCAGGGCGATCTGTGCCAAGCACTTCGGCTGCGACAGCGACGGCATCGTGCTCGTTGGCCGCAGCGACGATCCGGGTCACGTCGCAGAGCTGCGGATCTTCAACCCCGACGGCTCCGAAGCCGAGCTCTCGGGCAACGGCGCCCGGGAGGCGGTGCTGTACCTAAGGCGCGCGGGCTGGACCGACCAGGACAAGTTCACGGTCCTGACGCCGTCGGGCGTGATCGAGCCGACCCTGACCGGCCCCGGCGCCGCCTCGATCGCGATGGGAGCGGCGAGCACCCGATCCCCTGACTATCCCTCCGGCCCCACCGGCGGGCTCGGAACGATCGCGGTTGGCGATCAGCCGCGTGAGTTCCAGCATGTCTCGATCGGCAACCCGCAGTGCGCGATCGAGATCGAAGCGGGCCTGGAGGAGCTGGATCTCCCGGCGGTCGGCCCGGCGATCGAGGGCTCCGAGCTGTTCCCCAACCGCAGCAACGTCAGCTTCTGGCAGCGCTCGGGCCCGGGCCGGATCAGAGCCCGGATCTTCGAGCGCGGGGTGGGGGAGACGCTGTCCTCAGGCACCGGTGCGTGCGGTGCCGCCGTGGCGGCACACCTGCGCGGCCTGCCGAGCCCGATCACCGTAGAGCTCGACGGCGGCGAGCTCGAGGTCGAGGTTGGCGAGAGCCTCGAGATCCGCCTCACCGGCTCCGCGAGCCCGGTCTTCTCCGGCGAGTTCTCCCCCGAGTTCCTGGCCGAGCTCGAGCGGCTCTAGGGCCCAGGGCTCTCGGGCCTAGCCCAGGGCGGCGTAGTCGACGCCGGTCAGCTCGACCGAGGCGTCCCAGAGGCGGCCGGCGTCGTCGGCGTTGCGGGCCGCGGAGCTGCAGTTGACCTTGGTCGGGTTTCCGCGGGCTTCGCCGCGCCCGTCGGGGCCGATGTAGTCGCTGCCCTCGACGCCGGGCGCCGTCGCCGCGTAGAGCGTAGCTAGCGCTCCTTTGTCGGCGCTCTGGGCGAGCACCACGTTGGTGACGCTCATCACCGCTTTCATGATGTTGCCTACGACGCCGCTGCCGGGACCGCTGGACTGCAGCTTGGTCGCCGAGTAGCCCGGGTGGCAGGCCACGGCGATCGCCTTGGCATCGGCTGCCCGCAGGCGCCGGTCGAGCTCGAAGGTGAACAGCAGGTTGGCGAGCTTCGAGCGTCCGTAGGCGGGCCAGCGCGAGTAGCTCTGGTCCCAGTTGAGGTCATCGAAGTCCATCTTGCCCTGGCGATGGGCGAGGCTGGCGACGTTGACGACGCGTGGGGCGTCGGCCTGCAGCAGG
>CAXMST010000015.1:0-5270 GCA_964196325.1 uncultured Acidimicrobiia bacterium | reverse complement strand
ATGCCCGGGGCCGCCGAGGGCCGTGCCCCCGCGGACGATCACACCCGCCTGCCCCAGCGCCTCGACGATCTCGAGATCGTCGCGCCCGTCGAGGTTGATCCAGGAGAAGCTCGTCTGCGTCTCCGCGGTCGTCAGGCCGAGCTCGTGCAGTCCCTCCTCGACCTCGAGCCGCTCGGCCAGATTGAGCGCGACCCGACGGTCGACATCGTCCTGATGGGTGATCGCCTCGGCCGCCGCGGCCTCGGCGAGGAGGCTTACGCCGAAAGGCTGTCGAACGGCGTCAACGGCTGCACGAAAGCGGGAGCTGCCAAGTGCGTAACCGCACCGCAGGCCGGCCAGCCCGTAGATCTTCGAAAAGGTCCGCAGCAGTACGAGGTTCGGAAAGCGGCGCAGCAGGTCAACGCTCGCAAAGTGATCGTCGGTGACCTGAAGCTCGATATACGCCTCGTCGAGGATCACCGTTACGTGCGCGGGCACCTGCTCGACGAAGGCGGCGATCCGATCTGCGTCGATGTAGGTACCGGTCGGGTTGTTCGGATTGCAGACCAGCACCAGCTGCGTGGCGGCGGTGATCTCGACCAGCATCGCCTCGAGGTCGTGCTCATAGCCCGCGAGCGGCACGCGAATCTCCCTGGCGCCGCTGAGCGGCGCCAGCTGCGGATACATGGAGAAAGCGGGCCAGGCGTAGACCAGCTCGGCGCCGGGCTCACAGAGGGCGACAACCGCCGCGAGCAAGATGTCGCAGGAGCCGTTGGCGACGGCGATCCCGGCCGGGTCGAGGTCGAAGCGCTCGGCGATCCTGCCGCGCAGCAGCGCCGAATACTGATCCGGATACCGGTTCAAGCGTCCGGCCGCCTCGGCAATCGCCTCGAGCACGGCCGGATGCGGACCCCAGGGGGACTCGTTCGAGGCGAGCTTGATCACCTCGTCGGACTCGTACAGCCGCCGGGCCCGCTCCAGGTCCATGCCACCCTCATAACTGGGCAGCTCGTCCACCTTCTTGGAGTACCGGATGCTCATCTGCAGGGCTCCTACTGAGCAGAGTCTAGGTCAGCCCGCAAGGCCTGAGCGACCCCCAGATAGGTGTGCTTGGGCCGGTGGTCAGCCGCCGCGTAGTAGTGCACCAGCGCCCTGACCACCCGGGGCATCGAGCCCGGCACGTTGATCTCACGGGTGCACAGCAAGGGCACGGCCCGTAGCCCGCGCTCGCGCGCCGCCACCGCCGGGAACTCCGCGTCAAGGTCCTCGGTGGTGGTCAGGATGCAACTGATCAGCTGCTCGGGCTCCAGGCCGTTGCGTCGGAGCAGCTCGACCAGCAGGGCATCGGTCGCGGCGAGGATCGCCTCACGGTCGTTGCGCTCCGCCTGAGCCGCTCCGCGCAGGGCGAAGACGCGCTGATCGGCGCTCACCCGCTGTCGCCCTCGGCTTGCTCATCCATCGCCCCCGCATCCTTCCAGAGCCGCCGCAGCTCCGATCTCACGAGCTGCCGTGAGCTGCCCTGGGGTAGATCCCCGAGCCGCAACGAGCCGAACCCGATCCGGTGCAAGGAGGCAACCTGGCTGCCGACCGCCTCCGCCATTCGGCGCACCTGGCGGTTTCGCCCCTCCCGGATCGTCAGCTCGATCTCGGGCCCCTCCAGGCGACGAACGTCCGCCGGGCGCGTCGGACCGTCTTCCAGGGTGACCCCCTCCCTCAATCGCTGCAGCTGGGCGTCGGTGGGGATTCTTCGCAGCCGGGCCAGGTACAGCTTCGGCACTTCGAAACGGGGATGGGTGAGCCTGTTGGCCAGCTCACCGTCATTGGCGACCAGAATCAGCCCGCTGGAGTCGGCATCGAGCCTGCCGACCGGATACAGGCGCCGATCGGATGCGATCAGATCGACGACGGACCGCCGCCTGCCGGGCTCCGCTGCGGTCGAGACGACGTTCGGGGGCTTGTTCAGCATCCAGACCTCTCGTCCTTCGGGCCGCACGAGCCGCCCGTCGACCTCGACCTGACTGGAGGCATCGACATCGCGGGCCGGGTCTCGCACCGCCTCTCCCCCGACCCGGACGCGGCCGGCCGCGATCAGTCGCTCCGAGGCTCGCCGAGAGGCGACGCCGCTGTGCGCGAGGTACTTGACCAGTCGCATCTCTCCGCCCTCAGCCGGCCGGCCGGTGCCCGGCTGCTCTGAGGGCGTCAAGCGCCCTGCCGAGCTCGGCTCCCGGCACCAGCAGCGAGTCGGTGTCGAAGCTGGAGATCGCGAAGATCGGCACCCCGGCCTCGGCCAGGGGAGCCGCCAGCGAGACCAGCACCCCGGTCAGTGAATGCTCGAGGTCGGCGGTCAGCATCAGCACCCGCCAGCCGCGGCTGGATCGCACCTCGGTCGGCACGATCGACTCGGCGCAGACGACCGAGAGCTCCCGATCGGTGCGCGTGACCGAAAGAATCGCGTCCGGAGCCGGTCTGGCCCAGGCGGGCAGCGAGGCGGCCGGCTCGAGGCGGCAGACTGCGTGCGCAGCCCCGAGCACCCGCAGCTCGAAGCCCTCGGCACCGCTGCTCCCGGCGGCCTCAGCCACCGTCGCCGCTGCGCTGCTCCCCGGCCTTGAGCAAGCGTTCGCGCAGCTCGGCCGCGTCCCCGGGGGTCGGGTCGAACCTGCTCACATCCGGCAGCTGATCGAGGCCGCTGAGGCCGAAGAGGCGCTCGAACAGTTCGGTGGGCGAGTAGATCGCCGCCCCGAATCGGGAGCGGCCCGTTTCCTCGATCAACCCCCTTTCGCTCAGAGTCTGTACGGCCGACTCGGAGCTGACCCCGCGGATCCGGGCGATCTCCGGCCGAGAGACCGGTTTCAGATAGGCGACGATCGCGAGGGTCTCAGCCTGGGCGGGGGTCAGCGGCGGCGTCTTCGGGCGCGAGAGCAGCCTGCGCGCGGGGAGTTCGGCATCGGGCTCGGTGGCCAGCGTGAAACCCCCGCCGACCTCCTTCAGGACCAGGCCTCGACGGCCCGGGGCGAGGTCGTCGGCGAGCAGGTCAAGGGCGTTTCGGACGCCGACCTCGGGGACCTCGCAGGCCTCGATCAGATCCTCGACCGCGACCGGGTCCGGCGAGAGGAAGAGCAGAGCCTCGATCGTCCGGGCGAGGTCGGCGGCAGAGCTCATCGGCGACTCCGCTCCCGTCGCCGCGCGCCCGCTCCCCTGGCGACGATCTCGATCGGCCCGAAGTTCTGCCGCTGGCTCCAGGTCGCCTCACCCTTCTTGTGCAGCTCGAGTAGCGCGAAGATCGTCACCGCCTGGGTCTGTCGATCCTCGCCGCCAAAGGACTCGTCGAAATCCAGCCGGCTGCGGGCCGCCAACAGCTCGCGCAGCAGGTCGAGCCGCCGCTCCAGTGACACGGTGGGCCGAATGTGGGAGGTGTCGAGCCGGGGCGGTTCGCGCAGCAGCTCACCCAGCGCGGCGCCAAGCTGGTCGGCGTCGTAGACCGCGCTCGCGGCGTCCAGCGAAACCCGGCGCAGCCGCTCGGGCAGCGGCGCCGAGCGGTAGAGGTAGGGGCGCTCCGCCTCGAAGCGCTCGCTCAGGTCGGCCGCCGCCCGCTTGTAGCGGCGGTACTCGAGCATCCTCGCCAGCAGTTCCTCCGCCGCTTCCTCGGGACCGAGGTCGAGCTCGATCTCCTGCTCCTCGGGCAGCATCAGCCGCGACTTGAGTTCGAGCAGGGCCGCGATCAGGACCAGGAATTCGGTCGCCGCCTCGAGATCGAGCTCACCCGTCTCCTCGAGCCGGGCAATGTAGGCGGCGCAGACCGCGCCCAGCTCGACCTCGAGCAGGCTGATTTCCTCGCGAAGGACGATCGCCAACAGCAGATCGAACGGACCCGCGAACACGTCAAGGTCGAGCTCTAGATCGGCGGAGCGGATCGGACAAGGGTACGAGCGTCGGCGGTCGCACCGGCGACCGGCTCCAGCGCCGGCGCTGCCACCGTTGAGATCAGCCTCAGCGCGATGATCTACTTTGGACGTCCGGGCTCGCCCACGCCCATCGCCGCCCGCGTGTCCGCGAGGGTCTCCGCGGCGATCGCGCGGGCCTTGTGGGCGCCGTCGATCAGGATCCGCTCGAGCCGGATCGGGTCGGCACGTAGCTCGCCATAGCGTTCCCGAACCGGCGCCAGATACTCAACCACGGCCTCAGCCACCGCGCCCTTGAAATCTCCGTAGCCGGCGCCCGCGAACTCGGCCTCGATCTCCTCGGCGTCGGAGCCGCGGACCACCGAAAGGATCTCGATCAGGTTCTCGATCCCCTCCTTGTCCTCCCCACGGCGCACCTCGCGTCCGGAGTCGGTGACCGCGCTCTTCAGCTTCTTGGTCACGACCTTGGGCTCGTCGAGCACGTAGACGGTTCCCTGCTCAGCCCCCCCGGTCGTCGACATCTTCGAGGTTGGATCCTGCAGGTCCATGATCCGCGCGCCGGTCTGCGGGATGCGATGCTCGGGCTCCACCAGGGTCGGCCCGAAACGCTCGTTGAAGCGCCGCGCGATCTCCCGCATCAGCTCGATGTGCTGGCGTTGGTCATCGCCGACCGGCACCTCGGTCGCCCGGTAGGCGAGCACGTCGGCGGCCTGCAGGATTGGATAGTTGAACAGCCCGGCCGAGACGAAGGCTCCCTGGCTGCTCTCGAGCATCTCGCGCTTCGCCTTCCACTGGTGCATGCGGTTGAGATCGCCCCAGGCGGTCACCGCCGAGAGCAGCCAGCAGAGCTCGGTGTGCTCGCGGACGTCGCCCTGGCGGAAAAGAATGCACCGCGAGGGATCGAGGCCCGCCGCAAGCAGGATCGCCGCCGTGTCGTAGACCCGCTCACGCAGCTGGACAGGGTCGTAGTCGACCGTGATCGCATGCAAGTCGACGATGCAGTAGATCGCCTCCCCCGCGGCCATCCGCCGCTGACCCTCTACGTATTGGGTGATCGCGCCGATGTAGTTGCCCAGATGCTTCTGCCCTGTCGGCTGGATCCCACTGAAGATCCGGGCAGGGCTGCTGTCGGCGGCGCTCATGGTCGCCAATCTACCCGCCCTACCTGTCGGCGACCCCTAGCCGGCGGCCAGCCGCTCGGCGATGCGGGCACCCTCGGCGGCCAGCTGTTCCCTGACCGCGTCGACGAGTTCCGGGGGCGAGCTCTCCAGCGAGCCCGTGCGATGCGGGGGATCCGGGTCGTATTCGATCCCCAGCTGGGCAGCCTGGGCGGCCTGCTCCCCCTCCATCTCCTCGACCAGCCTCAACGCCATGTCGATCCCGGACGAGACC
>CAXMST010000014.1:0-1571 GCA_964196325.1 uncultured Acidimicrobiia bacterium | reverse complement strand
GGCCTGGCCGTGGCGATGGGCCTGGCGACGATCATCCTGCTCCCGATCGGGATCGCCGACGGCGGCGCCGAGCTGCTCGATCCCCGGCTCCTGGCGCTCGGGGTGGTCATCGCGATGCTGAGCTCGGCGATTCCCTACCTGGCCGAGATGGAGGCCCTGACGCGGCTGCCGGCCGGAACCTTCGGGGTTTTGCTCAGCATCGAGCCCGCCCTCGCCGCTCTGGTCGGCTATATCGCGCTGGACCAAGGCCTTCTGACGCGCGAGGTCGTGGCGGTTGGGCTGGTTGTCGCGGCCAGCGCCGGAGCGCTCAGCACGGAACCCGCGATGGAGACGGCCGAGGCCTAACGCCCGAGGAGCTTGAGCAGCTCGGGGACGATCAGCTCGTACGCGTCCTCTTGCAGGTAGTGACCGGCGTCGGGGATCCGGGTGACCTCCGCGTCCGGATAGGTCTGGAGCCAGAGGTTGTCGAGGATCTCGGGGGTGAAAGCAATGTCCTTCATCGCCCAGCAGATCGAGACGGGACGATCGGAGAAGGCCGGCAGGCCCGACTCGATCTCAGCCAGCAGATCGGAGACCGGGCCCTCGGGCCCGGAGGGGATCTGGCGCGGGAAGACGAGCACCGGCGTGCGGCTCGACCAGCTCGGGTGCGGGGCCAGGTAGGCCTCGCGGACGTCGTCGGTGAGCCGTTCGTGCTTGGTCACCCCGGCCCGGAACAGGAACACACGCGTGAATAGGTTCAGGCCCTTGACCATCACCTCGCCGACCCCCGGCATCCGGAAGGCGACCAGCGGCGGCGGCAGCTTGACCTTCTCCGGCGGCCGATGGGCGAAGGTGTTGAGGATCATCAGCGAGCGGATCCGCTCTGGATGCCTGGTCGCCCAGCCGAGCCCGATCGGTCCGCCCCAGTCCTGGGTGACGGGCGTCGCATCGCTCAGGTCGAGCGACTCGAGCAACGCCTCGGCGCGATCGATGTGGCGAGCGATCGTGTAGAGCTCCGGCTCGTCGGGCTTGTCGGAGCGGCCGAAGCCAAGGTGATCGATCGCGATCGCCCGGTAGCCGGCCTCGGTGAGCGGCCCGATGAAGTTGCGGTACAGCTAGGCCCAGGTCGGGTTGCCGTGAACCATCACCACCGGCTTCCCGTCCCGAGGGCCCTCGTCCACGTAATGCATGCGGCCGTCGGCCGAGTCGAACCACTTGGGCTCGTAGGGCCAGGTGCCCCCGAAAGTCCAGTCCACGCTGCTCATCCTCGCTCCTCCCAGTCGGGATCGATGCTCTGATCGAGCCTAGCGAGCTTGCTGAGCATGCTCAGGGCAGATCGAGGTATTCGTTCGCGGCGCTGTAGTGGAGGGCGGGCTTCGGACCGCCCTCGAGGGCGAAAATGCGACCCTTGCGCGCGACGCCGCCAAGCCCGTGCCGCGGAGTCGTCATCGGCGGCAGCGACCTCCACCGATCTTTCCCAGGCCTGTACTGCTCGACCGGCGCGATCGTGGTCGCATCACCGAGGCCGAGCTGTTCGCCGCCAAAGGCGACGATCGTGCCCCGAGACGCAATCGCGGCGAAGCCGCTGCGCG
>CAXMST010000013.1:0-9162 GCA_964196325.1 uncultured Acidimicrobiia bacterium | reverse complement strand
CTTCCGCCCTCGATCGCCGAGCGCGGGCCCGGCGGCATCAACGCGGGGCTCTGGCACGCGACCAGCGAGGCAGGCCCGCGCACCGGAGTGCTGACCGCGATCGAGGATTTCGAGAGCGAGGCCGATAGTGATCGCCCCAAGCTGGTCGTGGTCCCCGCTCGGGCTCGCCGTGCTCGCCGGCGCTGAGCGGCTCGCGACCCGCCATTGCGGGCTGCTGGGCGAGCCGGCCTGAAGTGCAGCTACCCTTGTCTGCTCTGACCCCACGAAAGGCCTCTTAGAAGGATCACGATGCGCGCTCTTGTCATCTCCGACACCCACCTCGGCGCCTGGACGGGCGAGGATCTGCTGTCCGAGGACAGATATCTCGAGCGCCTGCTCCCGCACCTGGAGGAAATCGATGAGCTGATCCTGCTCGGCGATCTCTTTGACCTGCTGTTCGGCTCGATCGCGGACGCCTTTGGCGCGGCCTCCGGCCTGCTCGACGCGGTTCGCGAGCGCATGCAGGGCAAGCGCTTCGTCTTCCTCGCCGGCAACCACGACCACCGCTTTGTAGTGCGCGAGATGGAGGACCTGCTCGAGATGGAGCTTGCGACCGGGGGCGCCGCCGACTCGCTGCGCAAGGAGGTCGCCGCCGGCCAGGGCTTCCGGCGCTTCCTGGAGCACCGGCTCGAGGGCGTCGAGATCGACATCCGCTACCCCGCCTACATGTACCAGGACGTGCTCCTCACCCACGGCCACTACCTCGACCCGCATGCGCGCCTCGCCGGGCCGCTGGGCTCCCGGCTGCTGACCCGGGCCCTGTGGGCGATCGCCTCCGGCGGTCCCGAAGCGCCGAAGACCCAGGGTGACTACGAGTCGGTGATCACCCTGCTGACCGAGATGCTCTACACGATCGCCCAGCTTCCGCACGGGACGACCGCGGAGCGCAACGTGTTCCGCACCCAGGGCACGATCGCGCGCGGCGTCCACGCCGTCGCCGCCCCGATCCGAGCCCTCGAGGGCCTGGTCGGCTGGGCGCGCGAGCAGCGCCACGGACCGCTGCCCGCGCAGGCCGCCGCCGACGCGGTCAGCTACGCCGACTTCCTCCGCGAGCAGGCCGACGAGGCCGAGCGCCGGACGCGGCGCTCCGCCCCCGGCGCCGCCCAGGATCTGCCCGGCTACACGCTGGCGCGGACGATCCATGCCGGCGACCCCCGCCAACCCGCCCTCGATGCGATCGCCCAGGTCGCCCGCAATCTCGGCTGGGACAAGCAGGCCAAGAAGATCGTCTTCGCCCACACTCACCAGCCGGTCGAGGACGAGCGGGTCGCGCTGACCGGCGAGGTGCGCTACTGGAACACCGGCTCGTGGATCTACGAGCCCGATCTCGGCTCCCACGACGCCTACGTCCGCTACCTGCGACACGGCTGGCCCGGCACCGGTGTGGTGATCGACTCCGAGGAGGAGGCGCCGCGGCTGATCGCCCCGCTGGCGAACCTGAACCCGCTCGTCGGCGGGCCCGGGATCCCGACCCAGAGCGCCGCGCCGCCGCTCAACCCCAACGACGCCGAGGGCTGACGGCGCCCGGGCGCTTGCGGCGAGGGTCCCGGCGATCAGCAGGGTGACGGCCGCGATCAGCGCCAGCAGCGTTCGTCGTGAGCGGCCGCCCACGGGGTCCTGTGTTCAGTCCTTGGTCGGATCCCTCGATGAGCATGGCAGCTCCCTTGTTGTGCGGGCGGATCCCGATGCCGGCTCCGCCTCCTCACCCTCCCCGCCCTACCCGGCAGCGGGCGGCCCTCAGACGGGGTCGAGCAGCAGCGAGAGGTCGAGCGTCGGCGTGGAGTGGGTTAAGGCGCCTATGGACACGTAATCGACTCCAGTGGCCGAGATTGGGGCGACCGTCTCCAGGGTGACCCCGCCGGAGGCCTCCAGGGCCGCTTGCGATCCCGCCGCATCCCGGACCACGACGGCCGCTGCAAGCTCGCCCGTGTCCATGTTGTCGAGCAGGAGGCGATCCGCCCCGACGGCCAGCGCCACCTCCACCTCAGCCGGATCCCGGCACTCGACCTCGACCGGCATCGCCGGCTGCGCGGCGCGCGCCGACTCGACCGCGGCGCCCAGCCCGCCCGCCAGCGCGATGTGGTTCTCCTTGATCAGGACGGCGTCGTGGAGGCCCATACGGTGGTTCTGACCGCCGCCGGCCCGGACGGCCGCCTTCTCCAACGCCCGCAGGCCGGGGGTCGTCTTACGGGTGTCGAGGATCGCAGCGCTCCCCCCGTCGGCGCGCGCGGCGTCGACGAAACGGGCGGTGAGCGTGGCGACGCCGGAGAGGTGGCCGAGCAGGTTCAGCGCCACCCGCTCAGCGGCGAGCAGCGCCCGGGCCGGGCCGGCGATATGAGCCACGTCTGCTGGAACGCCGTCGCGCCATTGACCCTCGAGGCCGATCAGCTCCAGCTCGCCGGCCCCGCACTGGCGGAAGGCCTCCCGGGCGGCCCCGATCCCGAACAGGACCCCGGGCTGCTTCTGGATCATCCGCGCTCGGGCTCTGGACTCGGCGGGCACGGTCGCCTCGCTGGTCACGTCCCCCGTGCCGATGTCCTCCTCCAGCGCTCGCGCGACCAGCGACTCGAGCGCGTTGGCGTTCGGCTCGCCCATCGGATCAGGAGGCCGCGAAGACGGCGAGGGTCGCGGTGTAGCCGTGCAGGAAGTTGCGGCCGCCGACCGGGCCGATCTCACCGGCGCAGAAGAAGCCGCCGACCGGCGCGCCAAGCGCGTCCTCGAAGGCGTCGGCATCGTGATCGGAGACCCCGAACATGTCGCGGCCGCGGCCGTTGCAGGTGAACATCAGCGCGCCTGCGGCGCCCTCGGTGCCGACGGCCCCGGCCTGCAGCGCCAGCGCCTCGCGCAGGTCGGCGTCGGCGGAGACCCCGTCGCGAACGTGCAGTCGCACGATCTGGCCGACCCGGACCCGCTCGCCGACCGCCACTGCGCCGGAGCCGCGATCAGCGCCGAGGATCGGGCGCACGAGGAAGTCCCCGCGCACGTGATCGGGGCGGTTCTCGTCGATCACCACGCCGATCAGCAACCCCGCCGCGGCCTCCTCGCGCTCATCCGGCTCGAGGCCCGCGGCGATCTCGCTGATCCGCTCCAGGGCGGGCTTGAAGGCGAGCTCCGTGATCACGTTGCCCTGCGCGTTGGTGATCGCGATCTCCGGACCTACCGGGGTCGCACCCTGCGATACGCAGGGCGTCAGGCGTACACCGGCGAGCAGGCAGCCGACCGCACCCGCCGCGCTCCTCTCGCCGCCACGGAAGAGCGGCGCCACGCCCTCGACGGCGGCACTCGCCAGGCCACCGAGCACGGGCGTGCCCGGGCGCTCGCTGTTGAGCCGCTCGAGCAGCGAGTCGGCGGCGAAGCTGTAGGGGTCCGCGAGCACGATCACCGCGTCGGCCGCAGACTCGGGATCGGGCAGCCCAGAGAGCTCGGCCGCGTCGGTACCCGGCTCGCCGCTGACCTCGAAGGTTTCGATCTCGGCCCCGGGAAGCTCAGCCGCCCAGACCACGGCGCCCGGACCGGCCTCCAGCTCACGGCCGGGCCCAACGACCCCCGCCGCCCCGCAGCCGATCATCGCGCGTGGCTCGAGCCGCGCGGCGATCTCGACCAGCGCCGCATCGCTCTCGCCCAGATGATGAGCGCCAATGAAGGCCAGGCACAGATCCGGAGGCCCGTTCAGACCCGAGCGCGCGACCTCAGCCGCAGCGGCAAAGGCGTCGATCGTGTTCGGTAGGTCGGAGAGCCCGACCGATACTCGCTGGGGCATCGGTCAACGGTAGCCGCTGAGGTGCTGCACGCCACCGGCTCAGCTCGCCGCTGCCTCCAGCAGGTAGCTGCGGATGAACTCGTCCAGGTCGCCGTCGAGGACGCGTTGGGCGTCGCCGACCTCGTGGCCGGTGCGGTGGTCCTTGACTCGGGTCGTTGGGTGCAAGGTGTAGCTGCGGATCTGGGAGCCCCACTCGGCCGGCTTCTGCTCGCCGCGCTCGGCCGCCAGCTGCTCGGCCCGCTTGCGCTCCTGCTCGGCCAGCAGGCGGGCGCGGAGCATCTGCATCGCGGTCGCCTTGTTCTGGGTCTGGGAGCGCTCGTTCTGGCACTGGACGACGATCCCGGTCGGCTCGTGGGTGAGCCGCACGGCCGAGTCGGTCTTGTTGACGTGCTGGCCGCCGGCCCCCGAGGCGCGGTAGGTGTCGACCCGGATGTCGGCCTCGTCGAGCTCGACCTCGACGTCGTCGGTGACCAGCGGAGCGACGTCGAGCTGGGCGAAACCGGTATGGCGCCGCGACTGGGCATCGAACGGCGAGATCCGGACCAGGCGGTGCACCCCGCGCTCGGCCGCGAACAGCCCGTACGCATTCTCGCCGTGGACGAGGAAGGTGGCCGACTTGACACCGGCCTCCTCGCCCTCGGACGCCTCCTTCATCTCCGCCGAAAAGCCACGGCGCTCGGCCCAGCGCAGGTACATGCGAACCAGCATCTCAGCCCAGTCCTGGGAGTCGGTTCCGCCGGCCCCGGCCCGAACGGTGACGACCGCATCGCCCGCGTCGTGGGCACCGCTGAACAGTCGCTGCTCCTCCAGCTCTCCCAAACGCGCCTCGATCGAGCCCAGCTGGGAGTCCAGCTCCGCCGCGATCTCCTCATCCTCGCGCGCCATCTCCGCCAACTCGCCAAGGTCCTCAACATCGGTGGAGATCCCCGCCCAGAGCTCGAGCCTGCGCTTGCTGCGGGTGTGGGCGGCGGACGTCTTGGCGGCGGTCTCCTGGTCGTCCCAGAAGCCCGGCGCCTGCATCGCGGCCTCGAGCCGCTCGATCTCCTCGCTCAGCTTGGCGGGGTCAAAGATAGTCCCGGAGCAGGGTCAACTGCTCGCGGACCTCCGCGATGCGGGTCTCGATATCGAGCGCCTCGGCCATCGAGGCCTGAGGCTACAGCCCCGCCCCTGAACGCGGGTGGACTATCTTCGCCCGATGGCCCACGCCAACCCGACCGCACCGCAGTCGGCAACCGAGCTGCAGGCACAGCTCGAGGCCGCGCGCGAGGGAGTCGCCTACATCATCTGGCGCCGCCCGGACCGAGAGCAGCAGATCCTCAAGCTCAGCGCAGAACGCCTGACGATCGGCCGCGGCGAGGACGTCGACATCGATCTCGAGGGCGACGAGCAGGTCTCACGCGCCCACGCCGAGCTGCAGCGGGTCGGAGGCGCGTGGGTCGTCGTCGACGATGGGATCTCGACCAACGGGACCTTCGTCAACGGCGAGCGGGTCGGCGCCCGCCAGCGGCTGCACAACGACGATCTGATCGGGGTGGGAGAGAGCGGCATCCTCTTCCGCGATCCGGCCTCCGAGCTGCCGAGCCCCGGCCCCCAGGCACCCGAGCGGACCCGGGCCTCGGCCCCGACCGCCGCGGCGCGCGAGCTGACCGCGACCCAACGGCAGGTCCTGATCGCGCTCTGCCGGCCGTTCTCGGGCGGGGAAGGCTTCGCGGCCCCGGCGACCAACAAGCAGATTGCCGAGGAGCTGTTCCTCTCCGTGGACGCGGTCAAAGGCCACCTGCGGGTGCTGTTCGAGAAGTTCGAGCTGGGGGAGCTCCCGCAGAACCAGAAACGCCTCCGCCTGGCCGAGCTGGCGCTGCAGTCCGGCGCGGTCAGGCCCAGCGACCTGTAGCTCTCAGGGCTCGCTGCGGGTCACCGTATCCTCGCCCGAGTCGGCCGTCCAGACGCCTCCAGCACCGACAGCGATCGCGGCTGGGTCGTCTCCGACTCGGCGCAGCGGCCCTCGGACCTCCAGCGTGCGCGGGTTCACCTCGATCACGCGGTTCGCGCCGCCGCTGGCGACCCAGACCGAGCTGGAGCCGACCGCGACCCCCCGCGGCCGGGGGCCGACTCCGACGGGGTCGCCGACGAGCTGATTCTCCGCGGGGTCGATCTGGAGCAGCTCCTCGCCGGTGAAGTCGGTCAGCCAGATTCCGCCCTCCCCGGCTGCGATGTTGGTCGGGCGCGCGCCGGGGCCGAGCTTGATCGTTGTCTGGGGAGCGACGCCTCCGCCTCGCCCAACCTTGTCCACAGTCCCGTCCTCGACGTTGGCGACCCAGACGAACTCTCCGTCGCTGGCGACCGCGCGCGGGTCGAGCCCGACCGGAGCTTCGCCGCTGATCTGGTCGGTGGCCGGATCGATCCGAACCAGGCGTCCGTCGCCCGCCTCCTCTCGCCCGGGAACTCCACTGTCGGTAACCCAGACGTAGTCCTTGTCGACGGTCAGGTCCTCGATCTCGACGAACTCCCCGGGGATCACAACCCGCCCCCCCTCCCCAGGATCGAGCCTCGTCACACCTTCCGTGCCTGCCACCCAGATCGACCCGAATCCAACGGCAACCGCAGACGCGCCGGGGACCAGGATCGGTTCGCCATCAAGATCATCGGTCGTGGGATCGATCCGATAGACCGCCCCGGCGCTTCGGCTGGTGGCCCAGACCCTCGTATCACCGACGGCGACGGCGCCAGGCTCAGCCCCTACCTCGATCATCGCGACGGGGTCGACCTTGTCAAACCCCGCAAGCGGCCGCCCATCGTCCTCGGGAGCCGCTGCTGGGGGTGGCTGCTGCCCATCCGAGCCCCCCAGCACCAGGACGCCGACCAGGATCGCCGCCACGACGGCGACCGCCGCGAGCCCGCCGATCAGGAGGCGATCCCGCCCGGCTCGAGCAACGGACGGCGTCGCCCGCGTCGGCGCTGTCGGCACCGGAGGGGGCCCTGGGGAGCCCCCTCCGAGCGCGGCTGCGAGCTGATCGGCGAAGGCACCGGCGCTCGGCGGCCGGCCCGCCGGGTCGATCGCCATCCCGGCCGCCAGAACCTGGTCGACGGCCGGTGTCAAAGCCGGGTTGAGCGCCGCGGCGCTCGGACGCTCCGCCTTCGCGTGGGCCATCAGCGCGGCGATCACCGTGTCGCGGCGGAAGGGCGGCTTCCCGGTGAGCGCGTGGAAGGCGACGCAGGCCAGCGAGTAGGCGTCAGCCCCGGGGCCGAGCACACCACCGTCGATCTGCTCGGGGCTGATGTAGTCAGTCGTCCCGAGCACGGTGCCGGTGCTGGTCAACGGGGCGTGATCGGGAGCTGTCGTCGCGTCGGGCTGCAAGGGCGCGGTCAGGCGGCTGATCCCGAAATCGGTCAGGTAGACGCGCTCGGCTCCATTGACGCTGCCGAGCAAGACGTTGGCGGGCTTTACGTCGCGGTGGATCAATCCGGAAGCGTGGGCGGCGTCGAGGGCCGCCCCCGCGTCGGCGATCACCGCGGCGACCCGGGCGGCGTTCATCGGCCCCGCCGCGAGGGCCGTGTGCAAATCCGATCCCTGGACGTACTGCATCGCCAGATAGAGCCGGCCCCCCTCTTCGCCGGCGTGGTGAATGGTGACCACGTTGGGGTGCTCGATCGCCGCCGCGAGCCGGGCCTCACGACGGAAGCGCTCGACCAGGACCCGATCCCGTCCAAGCTCGCCGGCGAGCACCTTGAGCGCCCGCAGACGGTCGAGCGCCAGGTGCCGGCCGAGGTAGACCACCCCCATCCCGCCGCGGCCGAGCTCGGCCTCAATCCGATGACCGGCGAACTCCTGCCCCGGCCGCAAATCCGTCATCGCCGCTCGCGGCTCTCGCTCACAGACTCAGATTATCCCGACCCATCCCGACGAGGCCCGCCGGGGCGGCGGTCAGTCCCGAACCATGCGGCTGACCCGGCAGAAGGGAGCGGTGCCCTCGGGGTCGTGACCGGAGGAGATGGTCGGCGGCTCCCAGATCGGCTCCCAGCAGCCGTGCGCTCGCAGCAGCCGCTCGACCTGGGTCCGGGCCTCGCCCGCCAACGCCGCGGCGCGAGCGCGGAGCTGTTCGACAACCCAGACCCGGTACTGGCTGGTGGGGATGTCCCGGTAGGCGACGCCTTGGACGGTGAAGCCATGTTTGGCGCGCCCCTCGGAGTGGGCGCGGGCGTTAGCGACAAGCGCCGGCAGGTGGGTCTCGCCGATCTCATCTAGGAGACCGCCGAGGTCGTCGGGGAAGCCGTCGAGCAGCGACTCGGCGGCGAGGCTGCTGCCGCGGGCCTTCCAGACACGCGCGACCCACTCCCAGACCGCCGGGGCCCGATCCTGCATGATCCGGGCGGGGGTCGGATCGTGGCTGAAGTGGCGGAACATCGAGCCGTAGAGCCCGTAGTCGGCGATCGTCGGATGTCCACCAAGCAGGAACGGTCGCTGGTCCAAGGCGGGTTGGAGCCGGTCCAGCACCCGCAGGTAGGCGCCGTCCATGTGCGCCCGCGTGCGCGCCTCGACGCCGTCGCCCTTGACGAACTTACGGGTCTGGCGATAGGCGATCCAGCGCCGCCGTGACGCCAGCGGCAGGGGCAGGCTGAGAACCCCCTTGGCGAGCTTGGTCGATGCCAGTCGGGCGTCGGCGGGGTTGCTCCAGCGGTAGTGCATCGCGGGCCGCCACAGCCACTCGTCGCCGAAGTCCTCGATCAGCAGCGCCATGAACGCCTGCAAGGGGTCGGCCGGGATCACCGGGTAGGGCGGATACTGCTGCTCGAGCCAGGCAATCATCGGCGTGGTGTCGCTCATCCAACGGCCGTCGGGCAGCTCGACGGACGGGTACTGGGTCGCGCCCAGCGCACGGGGCACCTTCCAGAGGTAGTGGTAGACGTCGAGGTCGCGGGCCTCGTAGGGAATCTCCTTGTAGCGGAGGTAGGCCTCGAACTTGCCGGTGAAGTAGGAGACGTCGACGCCGTAGACGATCACGGCGATCGGGTGATTCGGTCGCTCAGCCCCCGTGGCACTTCTTGAACTTCTTGCCCGAGCCACACCAACAGGGATCGTTGCGTCCGATCTTCTCCCGCTCGGACTTGACCACCGTGGCGGGGTTCTCGGGAGCGCCGTTGTCCCCGCCCGGCGCACCCCCGAGCGCGGCGGCAGCCGCGTCCTCGGCCGAGGCGCCGGCGGCAGCGCCGGAACCCGCGGCGCCGGCCGCGCCGGCCGCGCCGGCCGCCGCTCGACGCAGGGCTGACGGCTGATCGGCGTCCGTACCACCCGAGTAGTTCACGTCGGCCGGCTCCGCGGCGTCGGGGCCGGCGGCCTCGGTCACCTGGCTCGGCTGAAGCTCGAC
>CAXMST010000012.1:0-4194 GCA_964196325.1 uncultured Acidimicrobiia bacterium | reverse complement strand
CATGACGACTACAACACCTACGTCGACGGCAAGCCCCGCTACGACGGGGTCAAGTCGTTTCTCGGCGCGCGCGGGATCGAGTTGCCGCAGGGAACGCCCGAGGATGAACCCGGCGAGGAGACGATCGATGGACTCGGCAATCGCAAGAACCTGCTGGTCATGGAGCTGATCCGCCGCGACGGCGTCGACGCCTATCCCGGCTCGATTCGCCTGCTCGAGGCGGTCCGCGTGGCAGGCAAGAAGATCGCGGTCGTCTCCTCGAGCGCCAACTGCGCCGAGATCGTCGCCGCCGCCAAGCTCGAGGGCCTGCTCGATGTCCGGGTCGACGGGAAGACGCTGGCGAGCGAGAAGCTTGCCGGCAAGCCGGCGCCAGACACATACCTGCATGCTGCTCAGGAGCTCGACACGCCCGCGTCGAACGCCGCCGTGTTCGAGGATGCGCTCTCTGGGGTCGAAGCGGGGCGGGCCGGCGACTTCGGGCTCGTGGTCGGGGTGAACCGAGTCGGTCAGGCCGCTGCCCTCAGCGAGCACGGAGCCGACATCGTCGTCGACGATCTCGCCGAGCTGCTGCCCTACCCATGATCGGTCACCAGCACTTCCCGGTCGAGCCGTGGGCGATCCGCGAGACCGAGCTCGACCTCGAGGTGCTCGCGCAGACGGAGTCGATCTTCGCCCTCGCCAACGGGCATCTCGGGCTGCGGGGGAATCTTGATGAGGGTGAGCCGCGGGCGCTGAGCGGCACTTATCTCAACGGCCTCTATGAGTCGTTCCCGATCGCCTACGGCGAGGGCGGCTACGGCTTCGCTGAGGACGGCCAGTCGGTGATCAACGTGACCGACGGCAAGCTGATCCGGCTCTTGGTCGAGGACGACCCGCTCGACATCCACCGCGGAACGCTCGAGCGCCACGAGCGGGTTCTCGACCTGAAGACCGGAATCCTCAAGCGTGAGTTGGAGTGGGCTTCCAGCGCCGGGCGCAGGGTCAGGGTCTCGAGCAGCCGGCTGGTCTCGCTGAAGAATCGCAGCGTCGCCGCGATCAGCTACGAGGTCGAGGCATTGGAGGAACCGCTGCGGGTCGCGATCCAGTCGAACCTGATCGCGAACCAGACCGAGAGCGTGGCCGGCGATGACCCGCGCTCGGGCAAGGCGCTCGGCGCGGCGCTCGAGAGCCAGCTGCACAAGAAGGACGGGCTGCGCGTGGTGCTCGCTCACACGACCCGCTCGAGCGGCCTCTCGCTGGCTGCCGGGATGGAGCACGTGATCGACGCCGAGGACGAGCCGCAGACCCGGACCGAGTCCGAGCCCGATCTCGGCCGGGTCACGATCTCGACCCGGCTGACCCCCGGCAAGCCCCTGCGCGTAGTCAAGCTGCTCGCCTACCACTGGTCGTCGATTGAGTCGATCGAGTGGCTTCGCGACCAGGTCGACGCCAGCCTCGAGAATGCGGTGGCTGAGAGCTTCGACGGGCTGGCTCAGTCTCAAGAGGAGATCCTGACCGAGTTCTGGGACCGCGGGGACGTCGAGATCGACGGCGATCCTGAGATTCAGCAGGCGCTGCGCTTTGCCCAGTTCCAGCTGCTGCAGGCCTCCGCCCGCGCTGAGGGCAAGCCGATCGCGGCCAAGGGCTTGACGGGCCCAGGCTACGACGGCCATGCCTTCTGGGACACCGAAGGGTTCGTCCTGCTGCCGCTCACCCAGATCGCTCCAGACTCGGTCCGCGACGCCCTGCTCTGGCGGCACTCGACTCTCGATGCGGCGCGGGCGCGCGCCGAACAGCTCGGCCTCAGGGGCGCGGCGTTCCCGTGGCGCACGATTCATGGCGAGGAGTGCTCGGGCTACTGGCCGGCGGGGGCCGCGGCCTTTCACGTCAACGCCGGGATCGCGATCGCCGTCAGCCGCTACATCAACGCGACCGGGGACGAGGAGTTCGAGCGTCAGGCTGGGCTCGAGCTGCTGGTCGAGATTGCCAGGCTGTGGACGAGCCTCGGGCATTTCGACCGACACGGCAGCTTCCACATCGCCGGGGTCACCGGCCCGGACGAGTACTCGGCGATCGCCGACGACAACGTCTACACGAACCTCGCCGCGCAGAGGAGCCTGCGCGCGGCAGCCGAGTCGGCGACGCAGCACGCGGACGTCGCCGAGAGCCTCGGGGTCGTGCCGAGCGAGATCGCCGAGTGGCGGGCCGCCGCCGAAGAGGTCTATATGCCCTACGACGAGGAGCTGGGGGTCCATCAGCAGTCGGAAGGCTTTACCAAGCACGAGCGATGGAACTTCAAGGGGACGCCGGCCGAGCACTACCCGCTGCTGCTCAACTATCCCTATTTCGACCTGTATCGCAAGCAGATCGTCAAGCAGGCGGACCTGGTGCTGGCGATGTTCGTCTGCGGGGACGCCTTCACGCCGGAGGAGAAGCGGCGCAACTTCGACTACTACGAGGCGCTGACCGTGCGCGACTCGTCGCTCTCGGCCTGCATCCAGGCCGTGGCGGCGGCCGAGGTCGGGCACCTCGACCTCGCCTACGACTACCTGGCCGAGGCGGCGCTGATGGACCTACACGACCTCGAGCACAACGTCCTCGACGGCGTCCACATCGCCTCGCTCGCCGGCGCCCTGATCGCGGCCACCGCCGGATTGGCGGGGCTCCGAACCTGGGACGGCCAGATCAGGTTCGCGCCCCGGCTGCCCGACGGGATCGAGCGGCTCGCCTTCCCGCTCAGCGCCCGCGGCAACCGCCTCGACATCGAGGTCGACCGCAAGGAGGCCAGATACACCTTGGCTGCGGACGCCGATCCGCTCCCAGTCACCCACTTTGGCGAGCCGGTCCCGTTGGAGCCGGGCAAGGCGGTGGCGATGCCAATTCCCGCCCCGCCCCGCCTCGATCCGCCGAGCCAGCCCGCGGGCCGGGTTCCCGAGCGCCGCGTCGGCCGCGCCCGCTGAGCGCCGCACCGAGCCTCCGTTCACCCTCCACGCGGGCTAGCCTCGGGCCATGGCTACATGGGACCGGGTTCGCTACGCGCGCAACGGCGAGACCTCGATCGCCTTCTCGGAGGGCGGCCCGGCGTCGGGTGATGCTCGCCGCGGCGCATCCCGAGCGAGTCAGCTCGATGGCGCTTTATGCGAGCTATGCTCGGCTCTCGCTCGCCGACGACTATCCACAGGGAGTGCCGGTCGAGCGGCTGCGGCGAGCATGGCGAGCCCTCGCCAACAACTGGGGGGACCCGGACGCACTTCGCTACTTTGCGCCGAGCCAGGCCGACGACCCGGAGCTACGGGAGCGCTGGGGGCGGCTGCTGCGCTCCGGCGCCAGCCCGGGCGTGATCGCGCGCGGATCACCGTCTCCGGCTCGGCCCTTGGGGGCCTCCCCCACGCGGTGATCCCCGGCGTCAGCTGGCATCCTCCAGGTCGTCGCTGGTGGTGCGCTGACCTATTGAGCCCAGATACGTCAAACGAGGCGCGTTGCTAGTTGCCTTCGGACGAGCAGCGCTCGCAGAGGCCTTCGAACATGATCTGGGTTCGCTCGACCTCGAAGCCCCCGGGCAGATCCAGGGCCGCGGCGCCTTCTGGATTGACGTCGAAGAGCTCGCCGCAGGCGCTGCAGCGAAAGTGGTGGTGGCCGGCGTCGGCGTCGAGCTCGTAGAGGACCGCGCCCAGGCCCACTACCCGGCGGACGATGCCCGCCCGGAGGAACTCGGTCAGCGTGTTGTAGACCGTGGCGCGGGCGAGCTCCGGCACCTCGCCAGTTGCCTGCTCGAAGATCTGGTCGGCGCTCAGGTGGCCTGCGTCGCCCGAAAACACGACGAGAATCGCCCTTCGCTGCGGGGTCACGCGGAGCCCATGCTCGCGCAACTGTCCGGCCGCGCCGCTGATCGTCGCAGTGCCCGTGGCCCGTGGGGAGCCGTTACTCACCCGCGGGATTCTAGAGGGCTCCCAGGAAGCTATGTGCTCCAATCTCCGAGGAACTCCTAGATCGGATTTCATCTAAACTGGAGGGTGAGTTCCAGCCAACGGGACCAGCACCCGATCGACCACCCGAGGAGAGCCCCCAGATGAGTGATTCCAGCGAGCCCCGCACCGACCACCACGGCACGCCCGCCCCCAACAACGATCACTCGATCACGGTCGGGACCCGCGGACCGGTCCTCCAGCAGGACCGCTACATGTTCGAGAAGATGCAGAACTTCAACCGCGAGCG
>CAXMST010000011.1:0-4788 GCA_964196325.1 uncultured Acidimicrobiia bacterium | reverse complement strand
CGATCTCCTCCAAGTGCGGGAGCAGGCGCTCGAGATATCTGTCCTCGGACAGCAGATCCTCGCCCGTCCAGGCGCCGAGGTGGGTGTCGGAGATGACAAGAGCGCGCATCGTGATCCTTCTAAGAGGCCTTTCGTGGGGTCAGAGCCGACAAGGGTAGCTGCGCTTCAGGCCGGCTCGCCCGGCAGCCCGCAATGGCGGGTCGCGAGCCGCTCAGCGCCGGCGAGCACGGCGAGCCCGAGCGGGGACCACGACCAGCTTGGGGCGATCGCTATCGGCCTCGCTCTCGAAATCCTCGATCGCGGTCAGCACTCCGGTGCGCGGGCCTGCCTCGCTGGTCGCGTGCCAGAGCCCCGCGTTGATGCCGCCGGGCCCGCGCTCGGCGATCGAGGGCGGAAGCGGCGCCGACGTGATCGACGTCTCCCATAGCGGCTCGGCCGGGTTTGTGGCTGCGTTGTGCCTGCTGCTTGTTCCCGCCGGCGCTTCGGCGGCGACGATCATCGTCGACACCACCGACGACGCCTCACCGTCGATCACGGGCGATTCCAAGTGCTCGCTGCGCGAGGCGATTGCGTGGACTCGAGCGATCCGGGGATGGACACGATCGTCTTCGACGAGACCGCCTTGCTGGCCGAGAACTTGGCGCCCCCGTTCGTTATCAACGCTGTGCGGGACTTCATCCTCAACCAGCCGATGTTCATTGACGCATCCGGCCTGGCCGGAGAGCTGCGGATCGACGGGGATTCGGCTCTGGCCCCGAACGCCGATCACGGAATGCAGCCGCGCCGGAACAACATCCTGATCAAGGGCCTTTCGATCACCAACTGGGACCAGACGGGGATCAAGATCGACACCAACAACCTCGGCACCGCCCCGGCGGACGGTGTGCAGGTGGTCGACAACTTCATCGGCACCGACGAGGCTGGGACGACGGGGCTTGGCAACTTCTCGGTCGGGATCGCGGTCGGACTACCGCTTGCAGACCCAACGCGTCATCCCGACCAGACCGTGATCGAGGGCAACGTGATCGCTGACAACGGCACCGGGATCCAGGTCGCGGGAGATGCCACCCAGAACACCACGATCCGGGGCAACCTGATCGGCACCGGCCCGACCGGGACCACGGCGCTCGGCAACACCCAGGGCATCTTCGTCTCCGACGGTGTCGACACGGTCACGATCGGCGGTCCCCTGCCGGCCGACGGCAACGTGATCACGGCGAGCGACACGCAGGCGATCCGCGCGGTCGGGATCGACGGCGACGCGACGACTGGCGTCACGGTCCGGAACGATGTCATCGGCCTCGGCACCGACGGGACGCCGCTCGGCAACATCGGGACCGGCGTCAGTATCGGCGGCGACGTAGACGGGACGAACATTCAGGCGAACACGATCTCCGCCAACGGCACCGGGATCGCGCTCGACGACACTGCCACCGGCGCTGGCGCCGGCCCGGACAACGCGACGATCCGCAGTAATCGCATCGGCACCAATCCCGCCGGGACAGCGGTGATCCCCAACATCGGCCCCGGCGTCTCCCTGGCCAGCGTCAACGGCGAGGGCACGACCGGCACGATCATCGGCGGCGATGGGGCGCCCGGCGCCTGCGGCGGTTTCTGCAACGTTTTCGGCGGAACGGGGATCTCGATCCTGCACGACGAGGTCACGTTGACCGAGATCCGCGGCAACCACATAGGCGTCAACCAGGCCGGGACGGGCCCGCTGGCGATCACGGGTCACGGCGTCACGGTGACCGGCGCCGACGACGTCGTGATCGGCACGCCGGCCGGCCCGAACACGATTGGGTCGGCGTCGGTGGCCGGTATCCAGTTTACGACGGGCGTCACCGGGGGCACGGTCCAGTCGAACCTGATCGGCGTCGGTGCGGGCGGCGAGGACCTCGGCAACGTCAACCATGGGATCGAGCTGCAGGACGGCGACGGCGTCGAGATCGGCGGTGACCCGGGAGCCGGCGAGGGGAACACGATTGCCAACAACGGCGCCGACGGCGTCAGGGCCGGGCTCGCCAGCCTCGACAACCCGATCGTCGGCAACGAGATCTTCGACAACGGCGGCCTCGGGATCGACCTCGAGGAGCTGGGCAGTGTCTTCGGCCTGACCGCGAACGACTTCGAGGACGCCGATGCCGGCGCCAATGACCTGCAGAACTTCGTCGACCTTGCGATGGTGGCCGAGACCAACTCGATCCGGCTCATCGGCGGCCTCCAGACTTCGGGGGCGGGCGACTTTCGCGTTGAGGTCTTCACCAACCCGTCGCCGCATCTCATGGGTTTCGGCGACGGGGAGCAGCTGGTCGACTCCTTCGAGGTCTCCTCGACCTCGAATGCCGGTGTGGTCGTCAACGAGACCGTGAACGGCACGCTCGATCCCGGCGAGACGTTGTCGGTGACCGCGACCGAGCTCACCGGTCCGGGCGGCGACCCCGTGCAGACGAGCGAGTTCTCGCCGCCGCTGCAGCACGGCTACTGCGACGCCTCGGACCCGCTCTCCTCGAGCGCTCTGCTGGCCGCCGCGATCGTGGGCACTCCAGGCAACGATCCCTCGCTCGACGGGACCGCCGGTGACGATGTGATCTGCGGGCTCGCGGGGGCCGACACGATCGACGGCGGCGGGGGCAACGATCTGATCATCGGCGGCCCTGGGACCGACGCCGTCGACATGAGCGCGGCCACCGGCCCGACGCAGGTGAACCTCGCAGCCGAGACCGCGGCCGGCCTCGGGAGCGACCGCGTCACCGGCGTCGAGAACCCACTCGGCTCCGCGTTCCCCGACACCTTCACCGGGGACGGGGGTGCCAACGACCTCAGCGGTGCCGGTGGCAACGACACCCTCACCGGCGGGGCCGGCTCTGACATCTTGCGGGGCGGGGCCGACAACGACACTCACAAGTCCCAGGACGGCGGCGTTGCGGACACGAACGAATGCGGGCCGGGGAACCGACAGCGCCGCGGCCGACGTCCAGGACACCAACGTCGCCTGCGAGACGGTCACCAATCCGGCTGCCGGCCAGCCCGGTGGACCGCCTATCCCAACCCCGACCCCAACACCCACCCCGACCCCGACCGCGACTGACACGACCGCCCCCACGCTGCGCCTCGGCGGCAAGAAGAAGCAGAAGAGCAAGAGCAAGGTCGTGGTCGAGGCGACCTGCGAGAACGAGGCCTGCGATCTCGAGGCGACCGGCACGATCAAGATCCCGAAGATCAAGGGCGGCAAGGCGAAGGGCTCGAAGAAGTTCAAGCTGAAGGGCGCGAGCCGGCAAGGCGCCGCCGCGGGAAGCACCGCGAAGCTGGAGCTGAAGCTCGACAAGAAGGGCAAGAAGGCCCTGAAGAAGGCGCTCAAGAAGAAGGCCTCGAAGGCCACCGTGAAGGTCACAGCTACCGACGCCGCCGGTAACGCCACCGGTCAGACAGAGTTCAAGGTGAACGTCAAAAAGTAGGGTCCGGCGCGGCCCACCGGCGGCGCTACTTGAGCAGGCGGGAGAGCCGGCGGTCGGCGAAGCGCTTGCCGCCGTTCTGCTCGGCGGGGCAATAGCAGGTGATGCGCTCGGAGTAGTGGATCGCGGCGATCTCGTCGCCGCAGCGCGGACAGGGCTCACCCTCGCGCCGGTGCACCTGCAGGGGCATCGGCATCTTGTCCGGCACCTTCTCGCCGATCACTTCCTCGTAGTGCTCGATTACGCCACCGAGTACCGCGAGCGCGCCGTGCAGGCGCTCGATCTCGCCCGGGTCGAGGTCCGCACCCTTCTTGAATGGGGAGAGCCGAGCTTCCCAGAGAACCTCATCCACCCAGGAGCGGCCGATCCCGGCGATCGTGCGCTGGTCGCGGAGCAGCGGGTGCAGGTGGCGGGGCTGGTCGAGCGCCTCGGCCAAGTCTGTCGGCGCCGGCGCCGGCCAGGCCTCGGGGCCGAGCGTGGCGACCATCTCGGCCCCCGGGATCTCGTCGGCCGCCATCAGCCTGCCCCAGGCGCGCTGCTTGCTGCCGAACTCGCGCAGTCGCAGCTCGCCGCCCTCCTCGATTCGGATCAGGATCCGGGAGCGCTTGTCGCGCAGGGTGGCGCGCTGGTCGAACAGCTGCAGGCGTCCGGCCGACATCATGTGGACGAGCATCGCCAGCGGGCCCCCCTCGGGCCCGCCGCTGTCGAAGTCGATCACCGGCATCTTGCCGATCCGCCGGAGCCCCGTGATCCGCGCCCCGACGATCGCCTCCAGCGGCGGCTGGACGGTCTTCAGTGCCACCATGCCGGGCGCCAGCGCCGACTCCACGCTCGCACCCTCGAGCGTTGAGCTGAGTCGGCGCACCGCGATCTCGACCTCTGGTAGCTCCGGCATCCCTGCCGAGGGTAGCCCGCGAGACGCTGCCGGCGCTAGACTGCCTGTACGTCATTCGCCCGTCCGCAATCGGCTGGCGAACATAGAGGCCACGGAATGGAGCCAGGCTCATGCAAGAGCTCCCGACAATCGAGGCGCTGCCGCTATCGGGGCTGACCGCTGCCGAGATCACCGAGATCAGCGCCGAGGTGAGGGAACTGGCGCGGGCCCGCGACGCCGTGATCCTCGCCCACAACTACCAGTTCCCCGAGCTGCAGGACGTTGCCGACTACGTCGGCGACTCGCTCGGGCTCTCGCGCCAGGCCGCCGCCGCGGGCGCGTCGGTGATCGCCTTCTGCGGTGTTCACTTCATGGCGGAGACCGCCTCGGTGCTCGCCCCGGAGAAGACGGTCCTGATCCCCGATACGGATGCGGGCTGCTCGCTCTCAGACTCGAGCA
>CAXMST010000010.1:0-49179 GCA_964196325.1 uncultured Acidimicrobiia bacterium | reverse complement strand
GCCGGGAGGTTGGCCGAGATCGCCGGCCGAGAGGCGTTGCCCGTCGATCGGATGATGCGCACGATGGGCTTTGCCCGGCTCGCCGAAGTTGAGGCCGCCGAGCTCCCGGACGGCCTGCGCTCCGAGCTCGAGGCCTACTGCGCCGGAGTCAACTCGCTGGTCCACGGCACAAAGGCTCTGCCGGTCGAGTTTCAGCTGACCCGGACCGGCTTCGCGGCCTGGCGGGTGGCCGACATGCTTGCCGCTCTGAAGCTGCTCACCTTCGGGCTCTCGACCAACTGGGAGCAGGAGCTGCTGCGGGCCGAGATGGTGCGCGCGCTTGGGCCCGAGCTGACGGAGCGCCTCGACCCGCTCTACCCGGGCACCAATCCCGCCGTGATGAGCCCAGGGCAGCAGTGGTCGGGGGATGGAATCGATCTGGCGCGCCAGATCGGCGCCGTGCGCGAGGCGCTTGGGCTGCCGCCGACCGCGAGCGGCTCCAACAACTGGGCCGTGGCGGGAACTCTCACTGCCTCCGGCATGCCGCTGCTCGCCGGCGATCCACACCTGCCACCGAGCATGCCCGGGATCGGCTACCAGATGGACCTCGAGACCGGCGGACGGTTCGTCCGCGGACTCTCGATTCCCGGGACTCCGGGGGTTTTCATGGGCCAAGGAAACGATGTCGCCTGGACCTTCACCAACGCGATGGCCGACGTCATGGACCTGTTCGTCGAACGGATCAGCGCTGGCACCTACGAGTTCGAGGGCGAGCGCCGGCCGCTACAGATCCATGAGGAGCGGATCGAGGTCAAGGGTGCGGAGCCCGAGAGCCTCGAGGTGCGCTGGACGCACCACGGGCCGATCGTCAACGACGTGCTCGGCTCCGATCGCAGCGAGCCCCTCGCGCTCTCCTTCTCGGCGCTGACCCTGCCGGCGATCGGTCAGGCGCAGGTGCGGATCCTCGAGGCCCGCAGCGGACCCGAGCTGGTCGAGCTCTTGGCCGACCAGTGCACACCGGTCTCGAACATGATCTGGGCTGATCGTCACGGCTCGATCGGGTACAAGGCGATCGGCCGGATTCCCCGCCGCCGCGGCGGCGTCCCCGACCTCCCGCGCCCGGGTTGGACCGGGGAGCACGAGTGGGAGGGCTGGGTGCCCTATGACGAGCTGCCGGAGCTGATCGATCCCGAGTCTGGGTTTTTGATCACGGCCAACAACCAGATCGTGGGGGAGGACTACCCGCACCACATCACCAGTCACTATCTCGACGGCTACCGCGCCGCACGGATCGAGCAGCTGCTCCGCAAGCGTGAGGACCACGATCTCGAGAGCTTCCGGCGGATCCAGATCGACGAGTACTCGATACCGGGGGTCGCCACGGTGCATCGACTCGCCCGGATCGAGCACCTGGCGAAGGGTCAGCGCGAGGTGCGGGCGATCGAGCGCCTGCGGAGCTGGAATGGACGCATGTCGGAGGACTCGGTCGCGGCGACGATCTACCAAGCGCTGACGCTGCGGCTGGCGCGCGAGACCGCGCGCCTGGCGATCGGGGACCGCGACCTGGCCCGGCGCTGGCTCGACGGTTCCTCCAACCCCTTCCTCGAGCATGTGACCTGCCCCTGGCGCTGGCAGTCCCACCTGCTCGAGCTCTGGGATGAGGCGGACGAGGAGCTGATTGGGGGACCGTGGCCCGAGCATGTTCTGGACTGCCTGCGCGGCGCTCTCGACGACCTCGAGGAACGCTTCGGTCACGACCATGAGCGCTGGCGCTGGGGGCGTGTGCACCAGATCGAGTTTCCACACGCGCTCGGTGAATCCAACCTCGCCCTGGCCCGCCTGTTCAACCGGTCGCTGCCGATCGGCGGTGCCCAGGAGACGGTCAAGCAGGTCGCTTTCGACCCCGGGAACCCCTACAAGGCGGTCTGGGCTCCGTGTTGGCGGATGATCGCCGATCCAGCCGATGCCGGTGCCTCCCAATGGCAGGCGTTCACGGGCCAGTCCGGTCAGCCCGGGAGTCCGCACTACGATGACCTGATGGCCGACTGGTCTGCGGGGCGCACGCAACCGATGCATGCCGAGGGCGATCTCGAGACGCTCCTGGTCGAGCCTGCTCTGAGTTGACCGAGCCACCGCCTTGAGCCGCCGGGACCTGATCACGATGACCGCGTCCGAGCAGCAGGCGCTGCTCGACGAGCAGCGCGTCGCGATCGTCTCCAGCAACGGTCCACGCCGCTGGCCGCACTCGATGCCGATGTGGTTCGTCGTCAACGACGGTGAGATCTGGATCTGGACGTACGCCAAGTCGCAGAAGGTCAAGAACATCGAGCGGGATCCACGAGCGACCGTGCTGGTTGAGGCCGGGCACGACTACCAGGAGCTGCGGGGCCTGCAGATCGAGGCGGAGACGGAGATCATTCGGGAACCCGACCGGGTGCTGGAGTTTGGCCTGGCGCTGACCCGGCGCTACTCGGACGGAGCCCAGCCCGACGAGAGCGCGTCGGCGGCGATTGCGGCCCAAGCGGCCAAAAGGGCCGTGCTCCGCTTCGAGCCGATCCGGGTGGCCAGCTGGGATCACCGCAAGCTTGGAGGCACCTACTGATGAGCGGTCCCGGCGCCGCCAAGGCGCCGCGCGAGGGTGATCGTATTTGCGGATGGGTGTACTAGCCTGCCGCTCCCATGGAGAATCTCAAGGGCCTGATCCTCTCGGGTGGCGCCGGCACGCGGCTGCGCCCGATCACCCATACCTCGGCGAAGCAGTTGGTCCCGGTCGCCAACAAGCCCGTGCTCTTCTACGGGATCGAGGCGCTGGTTGCGGCCGGCGTCAGCGAGATCGGCATCGTGATCGCGCCCCAGACCGGCGATGAGATCCGCAGCGCCGTGGGCGACGGCTCCGAGTTGGGGGCGTCGATCACCTACATCCCCCAGGCCGAGCCGCTCGGCCTGGCCCACGCCGTGCTCGTCGCCGAGGACTTCCTCGGCGACTCCTCGTTCGTCATGTACCTGGGCGACAACCTGCTCCGCGATGGAATCAGCGAACTGGTCGCGACCTTCAAGCGCAACGAGCCCGAAGCGCTGATCATGCTCACCCAGGTTCCTGATCCTGAGCATTACGGGGTGGCCGAGCTCGACGGCGAGCGGATCGTGCGCCTGGTCGAGAAACCGACCGAACCCCCCTCCGACCTCGCCCTGGTCGGCGTCTACATGTTCCGACCGTCGGTCTTCGCCGCGGCCCGGGCGATCGAGCCGTCCGCCCGTGGCGAGCTTGAGATCACCGACACGATCCAGCGGCTGATCGAGGAGGGAAAGCCGGTCGAGTACCACCGGGTCAAGGGCTGGTGGAAGGACACCGGGCAGTTGGCTGACATGCTCGCCGCCAATCGCCTGGTCCTCGAGGACATCGAGCCGTCGATGGAGGGGGAGCTGATTGATTGCACGCTCGAGGGCCGGGTTGCGGTCGCCGCCGGCGCGGTGCTCGAACGGACCACGGTCAGAGGACCGGCCGTGATCGGGGCGGGCGCGAGGGTCGCCGACTCCTACATCGGCCCCTACACGGCGATCGGCGAAGATTGCGTTGTCACCGGCTCAGAGGTCGAGTACTCGATCCTCTTGCGCGGCGCCAGCGTCCGCGGGCTCGCCGCGCGGATGGAAGCGAGCCTCCTGGGCCGCAACGTGAGCCTCTCCCGGGCCGAGGGGCTGCCGAAGACGATTCGGATGATGGTCGGGGACAACTCCAACCTGACGCTGCCGTGAGAGTCCTGATCGCCGGGGCCGACGGGATGCTTGCCCGCGACGTGATCGGCGCGGCCCAGCGGCGCGGCCATGAGGTCGCTGCCCTCGGCAGAAGGGAGCTCGATATCGGCGACCCGAGCTCGATCGATGCGGCCGTCGGCGGCCTCGCCCCCGAGGCGGTAATCAACTGCGCCGCCTACTCGGACGTGGACGGGGCGGAGGACGACGAGCGCGGGGCGATGCGCATCAACGACGAGGGCGCGGCTCTGCTCGCCGCAGCCGCCGAGCGTGTCGGCGCCAAGATCGTCTACCCGTCCAGCGACTACGTCTTCGACGGGACCAAGCGCTCCGCCTATGTCGAGTCGGACCTGCCGGCTCCGATCAGCGCCTACGGCCGCAGCAAGCTCGGTGGCGAGACTTCGGTGGCCGTAGCGAACCCGCGCCACTTCATCGTCCGAGCCTCGTGGCTGTACGGCCAGGGCGGCAAGAACTTCGTCGAGACGATGCTCCAGCTCGGCCGCGAGCAGTCCGAGGTCCTGGTGGTCAGCGACCAGCGCGGGTGCCCGACCAGTTGCGTTCCGCTGGCCGCCGCGATGGTCGAGCTCGTCGAGGGCGATGAGTATGGGATCCACCACATCGCCGGCAGCGGCAGCTGCAGCTGGTTCGAGTTCGCCGCCGAGATCTTCGACCAGGCCGGTCTTCAGACTCGGGTGATGTCGACGACGACCGAGATGATGGCCCGCAAGGCGCCGCGTCCGGCCTATTCGGTGCTGGTCAGCGAACGACCCGACCCGCTCACCCTCCCGGAGTGGCAGCGATCGCTGCGTCGCTACTTGGCCGATCGCGAGCTGGAGGGGGCGAGGGGATGAGAACCCTGGTTACCGGCGGCGCCGGCTTCATCGGCTCCACCTACGTGCGCCGGCATCTGGCCGAGCACCCTGAGAACGAGGTCGTGGTCCTGGACAAGCTCACCTACGCCGGCCGGCGCGAGAACCTGGACCGGGCGGATCAGGATCGGCTCACCTTCATCGAGGGCGACATCGTCGACGGCGACGCCGTGGCGACCGCGATCGAGGGTTGTCAGGCCCTCGTCAACTTCGCCGCCGAATCCCATGTTGACCGCTCTATCGAGAGCCCGGGCGCCTTTATCCAGACCGACGTCTACGGCACCTACGTGCTGCTCGAGGCGGCGCGCGACGCCGGCATTCGCCACCTGCAGATCTCCACCGATGAGGTCTACGGCTCGATCGAGGAGGGCAGCTTCACAGAGGCCTCCCCGATCGACCCCTCATCCCCCTACTCGGCGTCCAAAGCCGGCGGCGACATGATTGTCGGAGCCTTTCAGAGGACTTACGGTGTCGACGCCCTGGTTGTCCGGGCGTCGAACAACTTCGGCCCCTTCCAGCATCCCGAAAAGCTGATTCCCCTCTGCATCCTCAACGCCCTTGCAGGGGACGAGATTCCGGTCTACGGCGACGGCATGCAGGTCCGCAACTGGCTCTTCACCGAGGACTTCGCGGCGGCGATCGACACGGTTTTGAAGCGCGGCGAGGCCGGACAGGTCTACAACGTCGGCGGTCCCGACGAGCGCACCAACCTCGACGTGGTCCGCCGGATCATCGAGCTCTGCGGTCGCGACCAGGGGCTGATCACCTACGTCGGCGACCGCCTCGGGCACGATCGCCGCTACTCGCTCGGCTCTGAGAAGAGCGAGGGGCTCGGCTGGCGCGCCGCGGTCGGCTTCGACGAAGGGATCGAGCGCACGGTCGACTGGTATCGGGCGAACGAGGATTGGTGGGGCCCGATCCGCTCCGGCGAGTACCGTGAGTACTACGCCAAGCAGTACGGCGTCGAGCTCGGCGGCTGAGCGCGATGGCCTCGTCGGTGCCGACCGAGCTTCGCGACGTGGTGGCCGTCGAGCCCGCGGTGCATGGCGACGATCGCGGTTTTCTACTCGAGACGTTCAGCGAATCCGCTTGGCGCGAGCTCGGGATCGAGGGCCCGTTCCTGCAGGAGAATCACTCGCGCTCAACCGAGCGGGGCACGCTGCGCGGCCTGCACTTCCAGACCTCCCCGGGCCAGGCGAAGTTGGTCCGCTGCGTGCGCGGTTCGATCTTTGACGTCGCCGTCGATCTGCGCCGCGGCTCGGAGACCTACGGCCAGTGGGAGGGCCACGTGCTCGACGATCAAACCCACCGTCAGCTCTGGGTGCCGGTCGGCTTCGGGCACGGCTTCCAGGTGCTCAGCGAGGTCGCCGACGTCACCTACAAGCTGACCTCCGTCTACGACCCCGAGACCGAGGCCGGGATCGTCTGGGACGACCCCGAGATCGGGGTCGAGTGGCCGCTTGCCGATCCGCTGCTCTCGGAGCGGGACAAGTCCGCGCCCCCGCTCAGCGAGGTCGCGGACTCGCTCCCGTTCCGGATCTAGCTCGCGGTCGCCGCGAAGCTCGGGCGCTCGCGCCAGGCAGCGAGTCCGTCGAGTAGCGCGCTCAGGAGGACGAGGGCCGGCGGCGTATGATCGGTGGCTTGGCCGGCAACGCGATCTCGACTCAGCGGACGGACGATGAGGACCCCCTCGCCGGGTTCGGCGCGGCCACCCGCGACTGGTTCGAGCGCTCCTTCGAGGCCCCCACCCCGGCCCAGGCTGCGGGGTGGCCGCAGATCGCGAGTGGGGCCAGCACACTGATCTGCGCACCGACCGGGTCCGGCAAGACGCTGGCGGCGTTCCTTTGGGGCATCGATACGCTCGCGCGCCGGCCCGAGCAGCTCGGGCGCGGCCCGAAGATCGTCTACATCTCGCCTCTGAAGGCGCTCTCCTACGACGTCGAGCGCAACCTGCGGGCGCCGCTGGCGGGCATCGGCGCCGAAGTCTCGGTCGGCCTACGCACCGGCGATACGCCGCAGAAGGAGCGCCAGGCGATGCTGCGTAGGCCGCCCGACATCTTGATCACGACGCCGGAGTCGCTGTATCTGATGATGACCTCGCAGGCGCGAAAGATCCTGGCCGGGGTCGAAGCGGTGATCGTTGATGAGATTCACGCGGTAGCGCCGACCAAGCGCGGGTCCCACCTGGCGTTGACCCTCGAGCGGCTCGACCATCACGTCCAGGACCCCGAGCACGATTCGCAGCTCGAGCTTGCCGACGGCCTGATCGAGACCCTCTCCGGCAAGCCGCTGCAACGGATCGGGCTCTCAGCCACCCAGAAGCCGCTCGAGCGGATCGCGAAGTTCCTCGTCGGGCCCGCGCGCCGCTGTGAGATCGTCGACGCCGGCGTCCGCAAGGAGCTGGACCTCGAGATCGTCGTCCCGGTCCAGGACATGGCCGACCCGGGCGCCGCCGTTCCCGCTGCGGTCGGCAGCCCCGACGGCGCCGGTGCCGCGGGTCCTCCCACCGGCACGGACCGGATCGCCCCGCAGCTGGCCGGTGAGCCCAACCGTCGCTCGATCTGGCCGGCGATCTACCCGCGCCTGCTCGAGCTCGTCCGCGAGCACAACTCGACGATCCTGTTCGTCAACAACCGCCGCGGTGCCGAGCGTCTCGCCAAGCGCCTGAACGAGATGGTCGCCGACGAGCACGAGGAGGCCAACCCCGACAACGACAGCCCGGCTCCCGAGATCGCGCGTGCCCACCACGGATCGCTCGCCCACGAGGAGCGGACCAAGGTCGAGGAGTTGCTCAAGTCCGGCAACCTCCCCTGCCTGGTCGCGACCAGCAGCCTCGAGCTGGGAATCGACATGGGGGCTGTGGACCTCGTGATCCAGGTCGAGTCGCCAAAGTCGGTCGCCCGCGGCATTCAACGCGTCGGCCGCGCGGGCCATGAGCTCGGCGCCGTCTCCAAGGGGCGGATCTTTCCCAAGTTCCGCTCCGACCTGCTCGAGTGCGCGGTCGTCGCCAAGAAGATGCGAGCCGGCCAGATCGAGGAGACCGTGATCCCGCGGCACCCGCTCGACGTCCTCGCCCAGCACCTCGTCTCGATGGTTGCCGATCGTGAGTGGTCGGTCGATGAGGTTGAGTCCCTGGTCAAGGCATCGGAGCCATACGAGGAGCTCGGGCGCGAGCAGTTCGAGAACGTACTCGACATGCTCGACGGCCGCTACCCGTCGGAGCGTTTCGCCGAGTTGCGGCCGCGGCTGGTCTGGGACCGGACCGCGGGCACGATTCGCGGTCGCAAGGGTGCCCGCCAGCTCGCGGTCACCAACGCGGGCACGATTCCCGATCGTGGCCTCTATGGAGTCCACCTCCCCGATGGCCGCCGGGTCGGCGAGCTCGACGAGGAGATGGTCTACGAGGCTCGGCCGGGCCAGGTCTTCCTGCTCGGGGCGAGCACCTGGCGGATCGGTGAGATCACCCGCGATCGCGTGATCGTCACCCCGGCTCCGGGCGTTCCGGGGGCGGTTCCATTCTGGCGCGGCGATGGGGTTGGCCGCACGGTCGAGCTCGGGCGGTCGATCGGCGAGTTCTCCCGCGAAGCGGTCAACGCCGATCCGGCGGACCTCGCCCGCGACTACGACCTCGACCGTCTCGCTGCTGAGAATCTTGTCGCCTACCTGCGCGAGCAGCAGGCGGCGACCCGGGTCGTGCCCTCCGATGAGACGATTGTGATCGAGCGCTTCCGGGACGAGATCGGGGACTGGCGGCTCTGCATCCTGAGCCCGTTCGGCGGTCGCGTCCACGCCGCCTGGGGGCTGGCCCTGAGCGCACGGATCCGGGAGGAGTTCGAGCTCGAGGCGGACGCGATCTGGTCCGACGACGGGATCGTCGTCCACCTTCCCGATGCCGACGAGGCGCCGAGTCCCGAGATCGTCACCCTCGAGCCCGATGAGGTCGAGGACCTGATCGTCGGCGAGCTCAGCGGTTCGGCCCTGTTCGGAGCGCGCTTTCGCGAGGCCGCGGGACGCTCCCTGCTGATCCCGCGGGCCTACCCGGGCAAGCGCACGCCGCTCTGGCAGCAGCGGCTGCGCGCCCAGTCGTTGCTCGAGGTCGCGAAGGACTTTCCGCGCTTCCCAGTCACGCTCGAGACCTATCGCGAGGTGCTCAAGGACGTGCTCGACCTGCCGGCGCTGACCGAGATCCTGCGCGATATCCGCTCCCGGCGGATCAGCGTCGTCGAGGTCGAGACCCAGAGCGCCAGCCCGTTCGCCTCCTCGTTGCTGTTCGACTACGTCGCCACCTACATGTACGAGGGCGACACGCCGAACGCGGAGCGCCGAGCGGCGGCGCTGGCGCTCGATCGCGACCTGCTGCGCGAGCTGCTCGGTCAGGAGGAGCTGCGCGAGCTGATCGATCCCGCCGCGCTCGACGGTCTCGAGGACTCCCTCCAGCACCGAGCCGAGGGCGCCCGCGCGGCCGATCGCGATCATCTCGAGCAGATTCTGCGTCGGCTCGGCGACCTCACCGACGACGAGGCCGCCGAACGGGTTGCCGACGGCTACTCGGCGAGCTCGATGCTGTCCAAGCTCGAGGCCGAGCGCCGCGCGGTCAAGGTTCGGCTGGCGGGCGAGGAGCGTTGGATTGCGGCTCCGGATGGGGGCCTGTACCGCGATGCGCTTGGGGTCCCGGTCCCCTCCGGGCTTCCGAACTCGTTTCTCGAGCCGGTGCCGGAGCCGATGGTCGCGCTGATGCGTCGCTACGCGCGCACCCACGGGCCGTTCCCAACCGCCCAGCCCGCGAATCGCTATGGCGTCGATGTGGAGGCGGCGCTAAAGCAGATGGAGGCGGCTGGCGAGCTGGTCCGGGGCGAGCTGCTGCCGGGCGGCTCCGAGCGCGAATGGTGCGACCCCGAGGTCCTGCGGCGGGTGCGGCGGGCCAGCCTCGCGGTGCTGCGCAAGGAGGTCGAGGCGGCCGATGTGCGCGAGCTGGCCCGGTTCCTTCCTTCCTGGCAGAACGTCGACGCTCATCGCCCTGCCGGCGCCGGTCCCGACCGCCTGCGCGAGGCCCTCGTGCCCTTGCAGGGGGTTGCCCTGACGCCGGAGGTCTGGGAGCGTGACGTCCTGCCGAGGCGGCTCGGCGCGTACTCCCAGGCCTGGATGGATCAGCTCAGCACCGGCGGTGAGATCGTCTGGATCGGGGCCGGCCCCCTCGGCCGTAGCGGCCGGGTCACGCTCTACTTTCGCGACGATGTCCGGGTCGCGGGTCCGCCGCCGGCCAACGCGAAGCTCGAGCGGCCGAGCGGCGAGCTGCACGACCGCCTCCGCGAGCTGCTCGAGTTGCGACCGCGGTTCTGGGGTGACATCGAGTCCGAGCTGGCCGGGGTCGAGCGCGAGGAGCTGCACGGGGCGCTCTGGGACCTGGCTTGGGCCGGTGAGGTAACAAACGACGCCTTCGCCCCGCTGCGAGCGCCGCGGCTACGCGCCGTACGCAGCTCCGAGAGCCGCCGCCAGCGCCGCTTCTCCTCGCGCCGCGCCGCCACCGGCCCGGCCCTGCAGGGGCGCTGGTCACTGGTCGCCGAGCTGCTCGCGGGCGCCCCGGCCCAGGGGCCGCGTTGGCGGGCCCAGGCCGAGCTGATGCTCGAGCGCTATGGGATCGTGACCCGTGAGACCGTGCTCTCGGAGGGCATCCCCGGTGGCTTCGCGACGCTCTACGGTGAGCTCTCGAACCTGGAGATCCTCGGTACCGCCCGCCGCGGTTATTTCGTGGAGGGTCTCGGCGGAGCCCAGTTCGCCCTCGCCGGCGCGGTCGAGCGGCTGCGCTCGATGCCGCGGGTCGAGGGCGAGCATCTGCTCCTGGCGGCGACCGACCCCGCGCAGCCCTACGGTGCGCAGCTCCCCTGGCCGAAGCCGATCCTGCGCGATGCCGATGACGTCGATTCGGAGCAGCGCCGCGGTGGGCGCCGTCCCAGCCGGGTAGCCGGCGCCTACGTGCTACAGCGCGACGGAGAGCCCGTGCTCTACGTGGAGCGGGGCGGGAAGGGCATCCTGCGCCTCGCCCGCCTTGGCGAGGCCGAGCTTGCGGAGGCACTCGGGGCGTTGACCGAGGCTGCCGGCGAGGGGGTGCTGCCGAGGCTCGGGATCGAACGCGTTGACGGCGAGCCGGTGATCGGCTCCGAGCTCGAGCTCGTCTTGGCGGAGGCCGGCTTCTCGCGGCAGCCGAGGCGCATGGTCGCCTCGGCCTAGGCGCCCCCAGCCCGACCTCTCCGGGTGCACCTCCACCTCCGAAAGCACCGAGCCCGCCTTGAGCCGGCGCCAGAGCAGATCGGGGCTGACGCCGGACACAATCAGGTGGGCGAACGTGCCGGCGACCAGATTCCCATCTGTCCAGGGGGGGGCAGCCAGTGATCGGCTGCACGCTTCTGCTTGGTGACGACGAGGGCGCAGACTCGGCGGGGCGCCAATCTCGCTTCCCCCGCCTCCAAAAGCGACACTGCGGGCGCGGAGTGTCGAGATCCGTGGAAGGGAGCAGCGCGCGCCGCCCCGGTTCCCGCCCCGGTCAATCAGGCTCTGACTCCGCACGCGTGGATCACCGCCTCCGGCTGTGATCCCCGGCGTCAGCAGCGCTGGGGGAGCACGCGGGACACAAGAAGACGCTGACGCCACCGTTGCTGACGCTGCCGAACGTGCATCTGAGGAGCTGGCCACACCGGTCTGCCTGAGTGCCTGTGGCTTGCAGCGGCCGTCCACGAGACAGGGAAGCGAGCTGCGCCGTACGGACCCCTGGAGGTTCTCGATGAGTTCGTTGAGTCCGGCGTTAACGGAGTGCTCGACGGCCGGATCACGAAGTTCGCCCTGATCCCCGAGGACCGGCGCTCCGCAGCTCGGGATGCGCTCCGCAGGCGGGCGCCGTTTGGGCTTCCCGATGAGCTCGGGCACGGGATCGCGTTCTACCCTGAATGTCCCGCCTTCTGGCTCTACGAGGACTGGCTGGAGAGCAACGAAGTTGAAGAGGACCGCGGCATCGTCTACCTAAAGCAGCTGGTCGGCCCGATGCTCCCGTCGAGGGACCCTCTCTCAGCACAGCTGGAGATGCTCGCGATCAGCCGCACGATGAGGGCAGGGAAGCTTCATTTTGTTGAGGACCTCGAGGTCTTGGAGCTGCTGCCGAAATACCCGACCTTGCTTGAACTGGAGGATCGTCAACACGTTGAGTCGTTCTCGAGGAACGTATGGAACGCATTAGTCGACTTGGCAGAGGACAACGAACTCTCGGGATGGTGCCCTTACTTCTGGCGGCGCAGCTGGGAGATCTCACGATGTGACCCTGACCCAGCCGAACCGCCACCGCCCGAAGACGAGAGCGAATCGCCAGGCCATCTACCTAGGGAGAGAGGAGGCTCCGGCTTAGATGAGGCAGGCGACCAGCCAAGCCCGGACGGACCGCGCTGGCTACTTCACCCGGACATACGTCTGACGGCCACGAGCAACGATCCCGGCGAGGACATCTTCATCGGCATCGGCATCGGCAGGCAGGTGGACGTGGCTGCCTATCTCGATGGCGTCGATCACGACGTCGTCACCGACATCGGCTACGACCCCTTCTCCGCCGACTACAACCGCCGGCCCGGAGAGACGGTTCCAACGCCCCCGGCCTCGCAGAAGTTCTGGGCGGCATCGACGCAGGGAGGCGCGACTCAGTCACTTGAGTGGGAGGTCGAGGGAGGAGACTTCCAGGTTGTCGAATGAACGCCGATCCCGCTCCCGGCGTCGACGTGGAGATGGCCGTCGGGGCCAACGTCGGCATCATCAGCGTTGGCTCCGGGATCGGCGTCCTTGCCGTCGCCGCCCTGGTGCTGCTTGGCGGGGGCAGCCTGATCTACCTCGGATCGCGCCGGCGGCCGGTAGAGCGATCAGGTGAAGCTGGCGGTACCGGTCTCGACCCCTCGGCAGCCACGGATGCGGCGGACGCCCAGCCGAGCGACGCGAGCGCCCCCTCGGAGGGCCCGCCCAACGAGGAGCGCCGCGACGAGGGTGGGTGACGGTCCTGGCCGATCTGCGCTCGGCGTCGATCACGTCGACTTCGCGTCGCTCGCAGACCTCGGCCGTGAACCGCCGATCATGGTTCGTGGAGGTTTCATGCGCAGGAACAGCGCAATTACCACCCGAGCAGGCGCTGCTCTGCGCCAAAAGGGGCACTGAGGAGGCGGAGTGCTGGAATCCATGCAACCGAGAAGCGTTGCGCTCCGCAGCCCACGCGCGGCGCAGAAGCCGGGCGAAGTCCAGCACCGAGCGGGACAGCAGGCCCACTCGCTCTAGCACTGACGCCTGCGGGGAGACCCACCGTTCGTCGTGGGCCCGGATATGCGCCTCGTCCACCGGCCCGGCCCCATGGAACCGCTTGCTTGAGCGAGATTCCGTGGAATCAGTCGTCTAGTCCGGCCCGATCTGGAGTCCCTCGACGAACTTGTTGAAGCCGCTCAACAGGTCGACGACTGCCATCAACTCGACCACGGCCTCGTCGTCCAGGCCAAGCTCCTTCACCGCGCCGAGATGCGCCTCGGTGCAGTAGTGACAACCGTTCGTCGCAGACACGGCGACGGCGATGATGTGCTTCGTCAGGCTGTCGAGCTTCCCCGGCTCATCCATGATCGCTCGTTTTCGGTTCCAATTCGCTTCCAGAATCGCCGGGCTGGCAGCCATCGTCCGGTACAGAGGGGGGACCGAGTCGCTCGCGAGCACAGACCTGATCTCCTCGTATACCTCGCTCACCCTGCCCGTAGCCTCTTGCTCAGAAACCATCTTGACGGAGGCCATTGTCGTCGCTCCTTTCGCGTGTCGCAGGGGGGCAGCCGCTCGTGGATCGAAGCCTGTGGGCGCGGGCGCTCACGGAGGGCGGTGGCCGCGATGCGCCGGTCAGCCGGTGAGGACTTCGGGCCGCCGGGGAGCTAGCCCGAGACCGAACTCGACGTGGTGCGGGCCTCGCGGCGCATCTCCCGCTCGATCGCCTCCTCGCTCACCGGCCGCGGCCGCCCGTAGAGGTCCCAACCCCGGGAGACCATGAGCAGGCCCCAGATCCCGAGCGACCAGCCGGGCCAGAAGTCCCCCGTGCTGTCCCAGATCGCCCAGGCGGCGACGATCAGGGCGTTGACGACGAGGTAGGCGACGAGAATCAGTTTGAAATTGCGCTTGTCTCGGGCGCGCTTGATCGCCTTCTTGCGCTGGAGCCGCTCGGACGCGCTCGGCGCGGTCTCGGCTCCGCTGGTCATCCGGTCCTCCTCGGCGCTCAACATGGCCGCCCCCGGTCATCGCCCTCGCCTGCGGACTCGCGCAAGCTCTCCATCTCGTGCTCGATCTCCTCCTCGCTCACCGGGCGGCTGGCGCCGTAGAGATTCCAGGCCCAGACGACCATGAACAGACCCCAGATCGCGATTATCCAGCCGGGCCAGAACCCCTCGCTGCGGTCGAAGATCAACCAGTCGACGACCAGGAGCGAGTTGAAGACCAGGTAGACGCCGAGCGTCCACTTGAAGTCGCGCTTCTCCTTGAGGCGCTTGATCGCCCGCTTTCGCCGCTGCTGATCGAGCGCGCTCTGAAGCGGCTCGGCCCTTGCCTCGGGCCTCGCCTCAGTCGTTGCCACCATCGCCACCTCCTCGCGCCCCGAGCAGCTCACCGTGCTCCTCGCCCAGGCGGCCGAGCTCGTCCAGGATCCGCTCGTGCTCCTCGCGAAGCGCGGTGATGTTGTTGAACATCCACTTCGGTGGAGCGTCGTCGGGCATCCGCTCGATCATCTGGCCCCAGTCCATAGGGGACTCCATGTGCGAACCGAACTTGCGGGCCAATACCGCGACGCCGCCGGCGATCAGCACCAGTGGGACCACCTTCTTTGCTTCCATCGGTGTCCTTTCGATCAACCAACTCGCCGGAGAGGTCAGTCGGTCCCCGGCGGATCTGCAGTTGCTGTCCCGTCCAGCCGCGCTCGCGCTGCGGCCTACGGGAGCTCGCAAGACGCTAGCCCCGCGCCGCCACGAGCGCATCCGTGGACTGCCCTGTCCTGGCCTAGGCTGACTACGGACGGGCGCGCCTGCGAAGAGGTTCGCGCAGGCTCGAGCCCAGGCTGGGAGGGCTGGGGCTCTTCAGGAGTCCGCATCGCGACCCCTGAGCACGGCGCGACGCTCGCGGTAGTCCTCGACCGTGAGATCGCCCTCGGCAAGGCGGCGCTCCAAGACCTCGATGGCGTTCATCCCGCTCATCCCGCTCATCCGCTTGTCCTCGCGGACCTTGCGAGCGCCGCCCATGCACATCATCCTGCGCCTGCCCCCCATCATGAGGACGCAGAACACGATCATGCCCACCACCACGATCGGGATCACCCACCCAAAGTCATCCATGCGCCTCGATCATCCCTTCTTCATCTTGGTTTCTGGTGCGCGGCGGATATGCGATGACGGTCGACGAATCCAGGCCCAGCGGTTGGACTCCCCGCCACGGGGCTGGTCAGGGCTCGGCGTCGGGGCGACCCGTGAGCACAGCGCGACGCTCGCGGTACTCCTCGACCGTGAGATCGCCCTCGGCAAAGCGGCGCTCCAAGACCTCGGTGGCGCTCATCTTCCCGTCCTCATGCGGACCGAGGCCGCCCCGCACGAGCCAGATCACGCCCAGAATCACGAGCCCCCAGAACAGGATCATGCCGACCATCATCGGGATCATCCACCACGCAAAGTCGTCCAGGTGCCCCTGGTCGGCAAGGATCAGCGCCGCGGAGTAGATCGTCATCGGGTGCCGGTCCCGGGGGGCGCAACCGATCGGCGCACCCCCATGCACACGTCGCCTTCGGTACTCGAGTAGATCATCTCGATCATCCCTTCTTCGTCTTGGCTTCTGGTTGCTCTTCACGCCGGTTGCCCTGTTCGCGCGGAGCCGGCTCACCGGGGACGGCGAGCAGCTCGGCACACACGCGCGCGCAGCCGGGATCGACCGAGCAGTCGACGTTGCGGCCGTTGCGCTCCATGCGCAGGAGCCCCGTGCGTCTGAGCTCCTTGAGGTGGTGGGAGAGGGTGGACGGGGCGATCCCGAGGCCCCGGCCGAGTTCGCTCACGCACGCCGTCTCGCACTCCGGCCCAGAGCACTCGGTGCCGGGCCGGCAGAGCGAGGCGAGTCGGGTGAAGATCTCCAGGCGCTTGGGGTTGGCGAGCGCCCCGAACATCTCCGCGATCCGCTCCAGCTCGTCAGTTCGATAGTTCGACATCTATAGAACTATATCAATCAGCCACGTCGGCGTGACGAGGGGGCGTCGAGACGCGTCGTCAGCGATACCGCCCGCTGTGCCTCCTCATCGGTGGTGTCCGAGCGAAGCAGCCGGGCGCCGCGCTCCCGCTTTGCGGGCGAAGCGACACTGAGGGTGCGGAGTGCCGCTTCCCAGGCAAAGCGGGCGCGCCGCTGACCCCTGGCGCTGGTGAATCAAGCTCTGCCTCGTCACGCGCGGGTCACCGTCTCCGGGTCGGCCCTCCGGGTCTCCCCTCCGCGGTGATCCCCGGCGTCAGCTGACATCCCCAAGTCGTCGGTGGTGGTGCGCTGACCCATTGAGCCCAGGCTCCATTCTCGTACAAACGCGCCGCGGGGGCGACGGTCCGGGTGCAACCTACGACTCGGCGTAGCTGGGTTGGCAGCGCGCCAGCTCGGTCGGGCCGGGCATGTCGCGCCGCAGTGCCGCGAACGCCAGCCCCCCGACGATCAGCGGTACCCAGAAGAGGATCAGGCGGTAGGCGAAGACCGCCGCCGCGGCAGCCGCGGCGGGCACGCCGTAGACGATCAGGGCTCCGATCAGGCCGCCATCGATACCGCCGATTCCGCCGGGCAGGGGCAACAGGCCACCGAGCTGGCCGAGCAGATAAGCCATCAGGATCACGGTGATCTCAGGGGTGACTCCGAAGGCACGGAAGGTCGCCCAGAGCACCGCGTTGTCAAACGCCCAGTAGCCGATCGCCCCCCCGATCACCCGGAAGTTGCCGCTGCGCACGATCGCGATCGACTCGCTGGTGCCGCTGATCAGGGCGCGCCGGAAGGCGCTCCAGGCCTTGCGGCCCCGTGAGGCCTCGGGCGCCGGATCCGAGCCGGGGCCAAGCCGAGGGATCAGGAGCACCGCGCCGATCGCAAGCGCCGCGGCGCCGGCCGGCACGATCGTCAGCCAGGGTGAGAGCTCGGGGCCGACGAGGCCGACGAAGAGCAGGGTGCCGATCACGGCGACGGCGACGAAGTTGACCGAGCTCTTGATCAGAAAGAATGCGACCGAGCGGCGCGCGATCCATTTTGCGTTCATGCCGCCGCTGTGCAGGACCCACGCACCGAGCGCCAGCCCACCGAGTCCGCTCGCCGGCACCAGCGACCCCATCGCAAGCTCGGAGCCGCCGATCTGCCAGCTGCGGCGCCACCCCATCTGGCCGCAGAAGATTGGCGCGAACATCACGATGTAGGAGCCGAACGAGAGCCCCTCGAGCGCGGCCGCGACGGCGAGCCAGCCCGGCGCGGCGCCGCTCAGCTCAGCGCGGATCTCACCCAGGCCAGGCGCGAACAGGATGACCGCCGCGAGCACCGTCAGCGCTGCGAGCGCCTGCAGGCCGCGGCGCCTGAGATTGGCTGTGCGGAACTCGCTCGGCAGCTCGGGGGTTTGGGCGGCACCCGCGCCTAGCTCCACTGATCCCACCTGTCCAGCTCCGGCCCGGGGTCAACCGGGCGCCCGTCTACCCAGAGCTCGAAGTGCAGATGGCAGGGCGTGCTCTGGGCGTTGCCGGTCTGGCCGACCTGACCGAGTCGCTGGCCGGTCTGAACCCGGCCGCCCTCACGAACCGACGGAGCGCTCAACAGATGCGAGTAGAAGTACTGCTCGTCGAGCTTGCGGCCGGCAATCCGAACGAAATGACCGTAGAGGACCGGGTCGTAGCCGACCTCCTTGACCCGGCCACCGCGGGCGGCCCGCAACCCCGTCCCGCAGTCGGCGACGATGTCGAAGCCCTCGTGCACCCGCCCCCCGTTTCGCCCCGCTCCGAACTCGCCGACCGCGCCCCGCCCGGCATGCGGCCCATCGACCGGGAAGACGTGTCCGTGAATCCGCAGGCGCCCCGCGTAGCGGTCGCGCTCCCCCAGCGGCCCGACGCGGAACTCGTAGCGGCCGTCTGCCACCGCCTCGCCGCGACGGTCCAGTCCGTCCCAGCTGCGCCGCCGTAGCTCGCCGGCATCCGCGGCCCGCGTGCGCCACGCGGCGACAACCCGCCCGGTCTTCACCTCGATCACGGTGATCCGCAGTTCGATCCCAGCCTGGCCGGCGACGCGGTAGCTCAGCCGGATCCGCTTCTCCCCATCGAACAGCGGGCGCTTCGGAGCGATCCGGTGGGCGATGAGCTTGAAACCCAGCCCATCCGCGCTCGCCGTGCTGCTTGCGCCGCCGCCGATTGCCGCGGGCGCTGCCGCGGTTGCTGCGAGCATCGCGCCGAGCGCTGCCAGGCCGGCGACGAGCTTGGGGAATGCGGCTGCCTTGCTCATCTGCTCGCAGCGATCTTCGCAGCCGGTCGGGCCTCGATATCCCGCGGCGGCTCAGCTACGGTCTGCGGGTGCGCTGGCGGGCTTTCGTTACTCTCACGCTTGGCCTCAGCGCTGCGGTCGCCGCCATGCTCCCAGCGCCGGCCCCGGCGGCGGAGCTCACCTTCTACTTCGGGCTTGAACGTCCCGAGTCGAAGGCCAAGGCCGCGTTCTTTGCGGCCTCAACCCCGAACTCGGCCGCCTATCGCGACTTCTTCTCGCTGCATCAGACGGCCAAGCGCTATGGGGCAAGCGCCCGAACAGACTCCGCGTTCCTACGGGCGACGAGGCGACTGGGGCTGCAGGCAAAGCTCGACGACTCGGGCGTGTTCGCTCGGCTTACCGGGGGCGAACGGCGCTTCGAACGCGCATTCGGAGTGCGGCTACGCAAGCGCTACGACAAGACAACCGACTCGGTCAGCTACTCACCGACGGGCGAGACGCGGTTCCGCCTGCCCAAGTCGATGAAGCCGCTGGTACGCGAGGTCGTTCCCTATTCGGTCCGCACGGCGCGACCCGGCGAGCGCAGCTCGGCATCGGGCGCCGGCTCGGCCGCCACGCCGCCCGGCAACGACGGCACCTGGGCCGACGGGTGCACCTTGGCCGAGGGCACGGGTGGCTACAGCTTCGCCCAGATCCGTAGTGCCTACGGGATCGATGCGCTCGGGCCGGGTAGCGGCGCCTCGGTCGCCATGATCAGCGTCGGTGAGGGCCTCACGGCCGGGGACGTCGGCAACAACGCCGACTGTTTCGGCCTGCCGGAGCTCACCCCGCACACGCTGCTTACCGACGGTCAGGTGCGCGCTTTCGGTCGCGTCTCGCCCGAGCCCCCGCTCGACCTCGCGATGCTCAGGGGCGCGGCCCCGGGGCTGAGCGCGCTCACCGTTTCCCAGGTCTGGCCTGACCCCGAGGTCTGGTTTCTGGGGCCCGCGGATCTGCTCGGCCTGGGTTCGCCTCCGGACGCCGTCTCGATCTCCTACGGAGCCTGCGAGCTCGAGATCCGAGGTGAGGATGCCGGCCCCAGCCTGAACGCGGGAGCAAAGCTCTTCGACGCGATGTTGGTCCGACTGGGACTGGTCGGCTCGAGTGTCTTCGCCGCATCAGGAGACTCAGGATCGACCTGTAGCGGTGTGCCCGTCTCGGGAGTCGCCTGGCCGGGTTCTTCCCCCTACCTGACCGCGGTCGGCGGCACCCGACTCGTCCTCGACAGCGCCAACGACCGCGTCGACGAAGTCGTCTGGAACGACCTCGAGTGGCTTCCGAGCAGCGATGGCGGTGGCGCCGGCGGAGGCGGTTTGTCGGCCGCCAGCAGGCGCCCCGACTACCAGGACGGCTTCGCCGCCGCCGGGAAGCGTAGAGGTGTGCCCGACCTCGCCGCGCACGCCTCGCTGCTGCCCGGCTGGCCCGTTGTCGCCCGTGGCGACTGGCTCGCCGTCGGAGGGACGAGCGCCGCCTCGCCGCTTCTGGCGGGGGCTTTCGCCGTGTTGAGCGCGAGTGAGCGCAGCGCGGGCCGGCCGCCGCTCGGCCCGGTCAACGGACTCGTCTACGAGCTCGCCGCCGCAGCCCCCGAGACCGTCTTCGATGTCATCTCGGGCAACAACGCCTATGACGCTCGGGTCGCGGCACGCGCCGCCGGCCCCGGGTATGACCTGGCCAGCGGCTTGGGTGTACCGCGGTTCGACGAGCTCGCCGCCGCGCTCCCACCACCGGTTCCATAGCACTGGCGGTTCCCCGAGATCCGGGCCAGCCGGCTCGGCCGCCTACCGGGTGGTCCGGTGACCCCAACCCGGAGGCCGCTCGCGTGGCCCGGCGAGTCACTCTCCTAACCTCTCGCCGATGCCCACCTCTGCAGCCGCGCTCTCGATCAACGGCCTCGCGAAGACCTATGAGGACGGGACCGTGGCCCTGACCGGCCTCGATCTGGAGGTGGCATCGGGCGAGTTCTTCGGCCTGCTCGGTCCGAACGGCGCCGGCAAGACGACGCTGATCAATGCGGTCTGCAACCTGATTCGGGTCGGCGGTGGGAAGATCGACGTGTTCGGATACGACCACGACAGCCTCGAGGCTCGCCGTCTCGTCGGGGTCGCCGAGCAGGACCCGAACCTGGACCGCTTCCTGAGCGTCCGCGAATCGCTGATCTACCACGGGGGCTACTTCGGGATGCCGCGTGAGGAGGCGACCGAGCGGGCGGATGAGATGATCGACGCGTTTGACCTGCGCGCCAAGGCGGAGTCGCTCACCCCACAGCTCTCGGGCGGGATGAGGCGACGCCTGACCCTGGCGCGGGCGTTCCTGCACCGACCTCGGTTGGTGATCCTCGACGAGCCCACGGCCGGGGTCGACATCGAGCTGCGCCATGACCTCTGGCGCTATATCCGTCGCCTGCACGAGGGGGGCACCACGATCGTGCTCACCACCCACTACCTGGAAGAGGCAGAGTCGCTGTGCGAGGATATCGCCCTGATCGCGGGCGGCCGGATCGTTGCCCGCGACAGCGCCGCGAACCTGAAGCGGCACTTCGACGCGAGTTCGCTCGAGCAGGTCTACTTGAAGGCCGTCGGCGGCGGCGCCGAGCGCCTCGGCGCCGAGCTCAGCTCGTGAGCGGCGGCGGCCCGCACCCCTGGCGCTCCCTGTTGGCGCTCTCGAGCCGTGAGACGTTGCGCGTGGTCAAGCTCTGGAGTCAGACGATCCTTGCCCCGGTCGTCTCGAGCTTCCTCTTCATCCTCGTCTTTGGGCTCTCGCTCGGCAGTCGCATCCGTGAGTTCGAGGGCTTTCCCTACGAGGTCTTCATCGTCCCGGGCCTGATCGCGATGGCGATGGCCCAGGCGGCCTTTTCCAACAACTCCTCCTCGATCCTGCAGGCCCGCAGCGAGCGCTACATCAACGATGTCCTCGCGGCCCCGATGCATGCCTGGCAGATGAACCTGGGTCTGACCGTCGGTGGTCTGTTCCGGGCGCTGGTCATCGGCATCGCGTTGATCGCCTTGGCGATCCCCCTGACCGGCGCTCCCGTGGAGCAGCCGCTGGCGCTGTTCGTCGCAGTGGTCCTTTTGATCGTCTCCTTCGGGGCGCTCGGCACCGTCGCCGGGATCTACGCCAAGAGCTTCGATCACCCCAGCTTCGTCAACAACATTCTGATCCTGCCTCTGACGTTTCTCGGCGGCGTGTTCTACTCGATCGAGATCCTGCCCCCGTTCTGGGAGGCCGTCTCGCACGCCAACCCGCTCTTCTACATCGTCAACGCCGTCCGCTACGGTTTCCTCGGCCAGAGCGACGTAAGCGTGCCGCTCTCGTTCGCGGTGACCTCCGCTATCGCGGTTCTGTTCGTGGCCTGGTCGCAGTGGCTGTTCGTCAGCGGCCGCAAGCTGAAGCCGTGATCTCCGATGCCCGAGGGCGACACCATTCACAGGGTCGCGCGGCGTATCGACGCCGCCCTGGCCGGTCGCACCCTGGAGCGGATTGAGGCTCCCAACCCGCGCTCGCCACTGCATCTGCGGGTCGAGGAGCTGGCGGGAGCCAGGCTGGAGCGAGCCGAGGCCCGGGGCAAGCATCTGCTGCTCCACTTCTCGGGCGAGCGCGTCGTGCACAGCCACCTGGGCATGAGCGGCCGCTGGCTGGTCCGGGTCGATAACGAGGGGCCCAGAGGTCGCCCTTGGCTCTTGCTTGGCTCGGGCCCGGCGCTGGCGGCGATGACCGGCGGTAAGCTGCTGCGACTGACCAGCTCGCGCCGCGCCCGCAACGATCCGATCCTGCTCGGCCTCGGTCCCGATCCACTCGCGCCAGGCTTCGACGACGAGGCGGCGGCGGCCAGACTCCTGGGTTCGGAGCCCGGGGCGCCGATTGGCGCTGCGCTCCTGGATCAGAGCCTGTTCGCCGGGATCGGCAACGTGATCCGAATCGAGGCTCTCTGGCAGGCTCAAGTCAGCCCCTGGCGAGCCGTCTCAGAGTTGGAGGCCGACGAGGCCCAGGGGCTGGTCGTCGCGGCCCGGTCGATCATGGAGACGAACCTGCGAAGCGGCCACCGCCCGAAGAGCATCTATGGCGCGCTTTCCCGCCGACCTTGCCCGCGCTGCGGGGGCCGAATCCGCCGGCGCGGGCAGGGCGACGACAACCGGGTCACCTACTGGTGTCGGGGCTGCCAGCTCTGATCCGGCCCCTGCGCCCGCTGAAGGCGGGATAATGGGAGCCCATGCGCGAGCAGCCCACAGAGGCGATCGAACTGCTGGCCCGCGTTCCGCTGCTCGACGGTCTCTCCGCACAGGAGCTCGAGCGGATCGCCACGGTCGCGGTCGCACGCAGCTTCCCGAAGGGGGCCCGTGTCTTCCACGAGGGCGATCCGAGTGACGCCTGCTACGTGATCCGCTCCGGCGAGGTGCGGGTCACGCGCGAGCATTCAGACGGGCGGGCGATCGCGCTCGCGACGCTCGGCCCGGGTGAGATCGTCGGCGAGCTGGCGATGCTCGACGGGGAGGCGAGATCGGCTTCCCTGGAGGCACTCAGCGATCTCGAGCTGCTGGCGATCTCGGCTCCTGATATGCGCGGTCTGCTCGAGCGCAACGGCTCGATCACCGCGAAACTGGTGATCGCCCTGACTCGCCGGTTGCGCGAGACGAACGAGCGCGTGCTGCGGCAGTCCTTTCAAACGGTGCCGAGTCGGGTTGCCGGCGTCCTCTCACAGCTCGTGGCCGAGGACGGGGTCGGTGCCGGCGGTCGCGATGGGGTCACGATTCGCATGACCCAGGCGGATCTGGCTCAGCTGGCCGGCACCTCCCGCGAGAGTGTCAGCCGCTTCCTCGCCGTACTCGAGCGGGCCGGCGTCGTCCGCGTCGGTCGCGGGCGAGTCACCGTGCTCGAGCCCTCCCGCCTGCGCGCCTACATCTTCTGAGCGGTGCCGGCGGAGGGCGCAAGCGAGCGTGCTGCGATGGTCGCCGAGCAGCTACTTGCGCGGGGCATCACCGACCGCAGAGTGCTCGAGGCGGTCGGGTCGGTTCCCAGGGAGGAGTTCGTCCCGAGGTCGAGCGTGGGCGACGCCTACGCGGATCGCGCCCTGGCGATCGACTGCGGCCAGACCATCTCCCAGCCCTGGATCGTGGCCGCGATCTGCCAGGGCTTGGAGCTGGGCGGTGCGGAGACCGTGTTGGAGATCGGGACCGGCACCGGCTACTCCACGGCCGTGCTGGCGCGGCTCGCGGCCAAAGTGGTTTCGGTCGAGCGGATCGAGACCCTCGCGGGTGCCGCCCGCAAGCGACTGAATGCACTCGGGCTGTCCGAGCCGGTGGTCGAGGTGCGGGTCGGTGACGGCAGCGTGGGCCTGCCCGAGCGCGCTCCCTACGAGGCGATCGCGGTGCACGCGGCGGTCCCGCGCGCGCCGGCCGCGCTGCTCGATCAGCTCGCGACGGGCGGCCGCCTCGTTGCTCCGGTCGCCGCCGGCGATGGTGAGATCCTGAGCCGCTACCGGCGCGCATCGGCGGGCGCCAGGGATCAGATTACCCGACAGGACCTGGCACTTTGCCGCTTTGTGCCGCTGATCGGGGCACAGGGATACCCGGCGCCGCGGGCCGGATCCGGCTAGGCTCTCCACTCCGATGAGCGGCGCCCTCTACGTGCTCAACTTCTACTCGCCGATCTTCGTCGACCAGCTCAAGCGTGGGCGCAAGGTGGCGACGATCCGCCTTGGCGACAAGACGCGCAAATACGATCGCGGCCAGGTCGTTTGGGTTACGGTCGGAGGTCGCCACGGCCCTCGGGAGAAGCTCTTTGCGGCGGTGATCGACGACGTCGAGGTCAAGCGGATCAACGAGTTGAGCCCGCGTGACATCGAGCATGACAACCCCGAGTTCCGCCGAGTCGAGGAGTCGAGGAGGTTCCTCGAGCAGATCTATGACCGGACGATTTCCGAGGATGACATCGTCACCGTGCTCCGTTTCTCGCAGATCGTCGAGCGCCCGGTGGGCTCATTCGGCAACGGCGAGGCGCCCTCACAGAACTGAGCTGAGCCGGCGCGATGGCCCGCCCCCGCGAGTACAGGTTCCTCACCGCCTGGCTGCTGCGGGCCGAGCAGGAGCGCGTCTTCGACGCTCTCTGGGACTCCGACAGTTGGTCGCAATGGTGGCCGGGGGTGATCGAGGCGGTCCAGCTCGAGCCTGGCGGCGCCGACGGGATCGGCCGCCGCGGTCGCTACGAATGGCGTAGCCGGATCCCCTACCCGGTGCGCTTCGAGATCGTCGCGACCCGGGTCGAGCGGCCGGCGCTGCTGCAGGGGGCGTCCAGCGGGGACCTCGAGGGGATCGGCCGCTGGCGTCTGTCCCAGCAGGGCGCGGTCACCGCTGTTCTCTATGAATGGCAGGTCCACAGCACGAAGCGCTGGATGAGGTTGCTGGGACCGATCGCGGATCCCGTCTTTCGCTGGAACCACGACTACGTGATGCGCGCAGGTGGCGAAGCCTTGGCCGAGCTGCTCGACGCTCCGCTGCTCGCTTCGAGCTGACCCTGCATCGCCGAATCTAAGCGGTTCACGCTTAGATCACTTGACGTCAGGAATCGGGCCGCTATATTGGTCGCGACGCCGCTTGGCACTCTAGAGGCTAGAGTGCCAAAGGCCCCGGTCCACAAGCATTCGAGCGACCTGGCCTGGCGTATTAGGCCTCAAAAGCAACCCATATTCCACGGAGGTAACGACGAATGAAGCTCAAGCCCCTTGGTGACCGCCTGATTGTTCGGGCGCTCGACGAGGAGGAGACGACTGCCAGCGGCATCGTGCTCCCCGACACCGCCAAGGAAAAGCCGCAGAAGGGCGAGGTTCTCGCCGTTGGTGACGGCGCCCGAAACGAGGCCGGAGACCGGCTGCCGATGGATGTCGTCAAAGGCGATGTCGTGCTGTACGGCAAGTACGGCGGCACCGAAGTCAAGGTCGACGGCGAGGATCTGTTGGTTCTCGGCGAAAAGGACGTTCTCGCCAAGGTCGAGTAGTCCTGGCCTTCCCAGTCCCAACCCCTTAGTCGAACGAAACTCAGGAGGAATCAGATATGGCTCACAAGGAGCTGAAGTACGGCGCGGATGCCCGCGGAGCGCTGCAAGACGGTGTTGACGCGGTAGCCGACGCCGTCAAGGTAACCCTCGGTCCGAAGGGCCGCTACGTAGTGCTCGACAAGAAGTTCGGTGCGCCCACGATCACCAATGACGGTGTGACGATCGCGCGTGAGATCGAGATCGAGGACATGTTCGCCAACCAAGGTTCGCAACTGGTCCGTGAGGTCGCAACGGCGACCAACGACGTGGCCGGAGACGGGACCACGACGGCGACTCTGCTGGCGCAGACGATCGTCCACGCCGGCCTCAAGAACGTCGCCGCCGGGGCCAACCCGCTGGCGCTCCGCAAGGGGATCGAGACGGCTGTAAGCCAGGTCGTCGAGAACCTACTCGAGAAGCAGTCGGCCGAGGTCGGCGGCAAAGAGCAGATCGCCAAGGTGGCGTCGATCTCCGCCGCTGACGACGAGATCGGCGACGTGATCGCCGACGCGATCGAGAAGGTCGGCAAGGACGGCGTCGTCAATGTCGAAGAGGGCCAGACGTTCGGCATGGAGCTCGAGTTCACCGAGGGCATGCAGTTCGACAAGGGCTACATCTCGCCCTACATGGTCACCGACCAGGAGCGGATGGAGGCAGTCCTCGAGGACCCCTACATCCTGATCGCAAACCAGAAGATCGGCAACGTGCGCGACATGTTGCCGGTGCTCGAGGCGGTCATGCAGGGCGGCAAGCCGCTCGTGATCGTGGCCGAGGACGTCGAGGGCGAAGCCCTCGCGACGCTGGTTGTCAACAAGCTCCGCGGCACCTTCACGGGTGTGGCGGTCAAGGCGCCCGGCTTCGGCGATCGCCGCAAGCGGATGATGGAGGACATTGCGATCCTCACCGCTGGCGAGGTGATCACCGAGGAGATGGGTCTGAAGCTGGAGAACACCCAGATCAGCCAGCTCGGCAAGGCCCGCCGCGTCGTCGTCGGCAAGGACGAGACCACGATCATCGACGGCAACGGCGAGAAGGCCCAGATCGAGGGCCGGATCAACCAGATCCGCTCCGAGATCGACAACACCGACAGCGATTTCGACCGGGAGAAGCTCCAAGAGCGCCTGGCGAAGCTCGCGGGGGGGGTCGCTGCAGTCAAGGTCGGCGCTGCCACCGAGACCGAGATGAAGGAGAAGAAGCATCGCGTCGAGGACGCGCTGCAGGCCACCAGGGCCGCCCTCGAAGAGGGGATCGTCCCCGGCGGCGGCGTCGCTCTCCTCAACGCCCAGGACTCGGTTGACGCCAAGGGTCTGGACGCCGACGAGGCCACGGGCGCGGAGATCATCCGTCGCGCGCTCGAGGAGCCGATCCGCCAGATCTCCGAGAACTCGGGGTTCGAGGGCTCGGTCGTGGTCAACAAGGTGCGCGACATGAAGGCCGGCGAAGGCCTCAATGCGAGCACCGGCGACTACGGCAACCTGATCGCCGATGGCGTCATCGACCCGACGATGGTGACGCGCTCGGCGCTGCAGAACGCGGCCTCGATCGCCAAGAACATGCTCACCACGGAGTGCATCGTGGCCGAGCCGCCCGATGAGGGCGGCGGCGGCATGCCCGGTGGCGGTGGTATGCCGGATATGGGCGGGATGATGTAACGAGCCTCCCTGACGGTGGCCTTTCCCGGCCACCAGGAGGATCTTTGAAGGGCCCGGGAGCGATCCCGGGCCCTTCGTGCTTCCGCCATCCGTCCAGGCTCCGAGCCTGCGCTCAATTCGGCCGCCCCGGCGCCGATCCAGAGCTGATGCCACGGGGAGACAACCGCGGGCGAAGGTGTGGAACGTGCGAGAAGTGATCGAGAAGGCCATAGGGGCGCTGAGGGACCGGATCGACGGTGCCAGTGACCGCGAGCTGGCGGTGACGCTGCTGACCACGATTGCGATCGTCGGCCTCCTGGTTGCGTTCTGCACCTACTTGTTCCCGCACCCGGAGGGCACGGACTTCGTGCTGCCCACGATCCTGTTCTGCATCGCGATCGTCGGCGGCATCGTCCTCTGGCTGCGGTGGGAGAGCGTCGGCTGGCCCGTGATCCGCCTTTGCACCCTGTTTGGCGCGGCACTGATCACCGCCGTGATGATCTCCGTCCCCGACCGGACCGCCGCCTACCTTGCCTACTACGTCTGGCTGGGAATCTTCGCCTTCTACTTCCTGCGGCCGGCGTGGGCCCTCGCGACCGCGGCCTGGATCGCCGCCCTGTATGCGATCCCCGTCGCCCTCGACGCTCCCGCTGGAGCGATCGAGCTCTGGATCAACGGCGCCGCGACCGTGCTCGGGGTGGGCATGATCGTGCTCGCGCTGCGGACCAGGATCGACGGGTTGGTCCGCTCGCTCGAGTCGGCAGCGGCAACCGATGACCTCACCGGGCTGCCCAATCGCAAGTTCGGGATCCTGCTGCCGGACGCGGATACCCAGGAGGCGACAGCGGTGGCGAACAGGCTGCGAGCCGCGATCGAGGAGGAGTTCGCGGACTCGCCGCTGGCCCTGCTGGCCAGCATTCGTGTCGCGACCAGCAGCGGCCACGAGACCAGCTCTGAGGATCTCCTCGCTGAGGCTGATGCTGCCCTGTACGTGGCGAAGCGCCGCGGTGGCGGCCACGTCTTCGCCGCCGGCTGGCGCTCAACGGTTGACGAGCCGGCTCGTGAGCCGGCGGGCGCACCCGCGGTCTTCTGAGCAACCTCAGGAGGTAAGGACGGAGGCCATCGCTCTGGGGGAGACGCCAAGGCGGCGAATGTCGGCTTCGCCCCGGGCTGCGAGCATCGGCACCTCCATCAGCTCCGCCTCCTCCCAGGTCGCAAAGGCTCGCTCACCCGCGAGTCGCCGCAGCCAGACCAGCCCGGCTCTGACGAAGGGCAGCGGGATGTGCAGCCGCGGGCGCGGGCGAGCGACGCCGGCTGCGATCAGCGTCGCGATCTCGTCGTAGGTGAGGCGCTCCGGCCCGGCAAGCTCGTAGCGCCCGGGGGGTGCCTCGATCGCCGCGATCGTGGCCTTCGCGACGTCCGCCGCCCAGACCGGCTCGAAAGCCGCTCGACCGCTGCCGGAGATCGGCAGCAGCGGCAGCAGCGCCATGCGGCGCATCATCGTCACCCACGGGTCTCCACGGTCGTAGACGATCGAGGGCGAGATCACGCAACTCTCGATCTCCGCCGCCTCTACGGCGTCTGCGGCCAGGGCCTTGGAGCGGAAGAAACGCGTGCGTTGGTGCAGCGTCGCCCCGATCGCGCTGAAGAAGATGAAGCGGCGAACCCCGGCTGACTCGGCCGCCTTGAGCAGGCGGTAGGTGCCGAGGGCGTTGATCTCCTCCAGACGCCGTGGCGGCTGGTCGCGGATCGCGGCGGCGAGGTGGATCACGGTATCGGCGCCGCGGACCGCATGCCGCAGCCCCCGAGGGTCACCGAGGTCGGCCAGCGAGAGCTGGACCCGTACGCGGTCCGGACCGAGGCGCTTGGGGTCACGAACCAGGCAGCGCACCTCCATTTCCCGGGCGAGCAACTCGGCCAGCAGGGCCGAGCCCACGACGCCAGTTGCCCCGGTGAGCAGGATCACGGTCTGCACCCTACCTGCAGCTTCCCGCCCCGATTGCCGCGCCTCTACACTGTCGCTTCCCCGCGGCTGCCCGGCGGCGGGAAAGTCGAACTCGACAAGAAGGAAACGACCCTTGACCTACGTCATCGCCGAGCCTTGTATCGGGGAGAAGGACAACTCCTGCGTCGAGGTTTGCCCTGTCGACTGCATCCACCCGACCCCCGATGAGCCCGACTACGAGGCCCACAAGCAGCTCTACATCGATCCGGACGAGTGCATCGACTGCGATGCGTGCGTCGAGGCGTGCCCCGTCGACGCCTGCTTCGCCGAGGATCAGCTGCCTGCGGAGTGGGACAAGTACACGTTGCTCAACGTCGAGTACTTCGCCGGCAAGTAGCGGCACCGCGGACCGTCTCGTCGATGCGGGCGATGGTCTTGGAAAGGGTGGGAGCGGCGCTCGAGGAGCGCGCGCTGCCAGACCCATCCGCCGGCCCGGGCGAGGTGCTTATCGAGGTCTCGTGCTGCGGCATCTGCCGCACCGACCTGCACGTGGTCGACGGGGAGCTCGGTGGGCCCGCTGCGCTGCCACTCGTGCTCGGCCACCAGATCGTCGGTCGCGTGTTGGAGCTGGGCCCTGGCGCGCACGGCTTTGAGCCTGGTCAGAGGGTCGGGGTGCCCTGGCTGGGCTGGACCTGCGGCGAGTGCAAGCAGTGTCTGGCCGGGCGGGAGAACCTCTGCGAGCGTGCGCTGTTCACCGGCTTCACTCGGGACGGTGGCTACGCTGAGCGCGCCGTAGCGGACGCCCGTTACTGTTTCCCGCTCGGGGAGACGCCCTCGGACGAGCAGGCTGCGCCGCTACTCTGCGCCGGCGTGATTGGCTACCGGGCGCTGCGCATGACGGGGGAGCCCGAGAGCCTCGGACTCTACGGCTTCGGCTCCTCTGCCCATCTGATCGCTCAGATCGCCCTGCACCAGGGTCGCCGGGTGTTCGCTTTCACGCGTGAGGGGGACCGCGCGAGCCAGGAGCTTGCCCTGCGGCTCGGTGCGGAGTGGGCGGGCGACTCCGCCGAGCCCCCGCCGGAGCCGCTCGACGCGGCGATCATCTTCGCGCCGGTGGGCGAGCTCGTACCGGCAGCGCTCGCTGCGGTCGGGCCCGGGGGCCGGGTGGTCTGCGCCGGGATCCACATGTCGCAGATTCCGGCCTTCTCCTACGACCTGCTCTGGGAGGAGCGGCAGCTGCGCTCGGTCGCGAACCTGACCCGTGCTGACGGGGAGGAGTTGCTCCCGCTCGCCGCGGAGGCGGGGGTGCGAGCGACGGTCAGCACCTACCCCTTGACCGAAGCCAACCGTGCGCTGGGCGATCTGCGCGGCGGCGCTCTCGAAGGCTCGGGTGTGCTCGAGATCGCCGGCGAGTCGGGCTAGTTGCCGACCTGAACCACGGGCAGCGGGGTCCCGGTGGCTCCGGTGGCTCCGGCGGCGATCGGCTCGGGCATCGGTGCCGCCGGCGCCTGCATGACGGGCAGCTCCACCGGTGTCGCGGCGATGATCCCACGGGCGGTCTCGCGGATCGCGACCGAGGCGGGCGCCTGCGGGTCGTCGACAACCAGCGGTGAGCCGCCGTCGGCGTGGACACGCAACTCCTCCTGAAGCGGGATCTTGCCCAGCAGCGGCACGTCGAGCTCATCGGCCAGTTGTTGGCCGCCGCCCTCCCCGAAGATCGTGAAGCGCTGGCCGTCGGGAGTAGTGAACCCGGACATGTTCTCGACCACCCCAAGCACCTCCAGATCCACCTTCCCCGCCATCTCAGCTGCCCTTCGGGCAACCGATTGAGCCGCCGGCTGGGGCGTCGTGATGACCAGGAACCTGGCCTGGGGTAGAAGCTGAGCAAGGGTCATCGAGACGTCGCCGGTGCCGGGCGGCAGATCGAGAAGCAGGTAGTCGAGCTCGCCCCACTCGACGTCCTCGAGGAACTGCTGGATCGCCTTGTGCAGCATCGGCCCGCGCCAGACCACAGCCGCGTTCTCCTCGACGAAGAATCCGATCGAGATCACCTTGATGCCGGCGCCAGTCTCGATCGGCAGGATCTTGCGCTCCGCGTTCACCTCCGGGCGCTCGTTGACACCGAGCATCCGTGGCAACGAGTACCCGTAGACATCGGCGTCGAGCGCCCCGACCTTCTTGCCCTCGGCCCGCAGCGCGGCGGCAAGGTTCGCCGTCATCGTCGACTTGCCGACTCCCCCCTTGCCGGAGGCCACGCAGATCACGTTCTTGACTTGCGCGAGGGCCCCCTCGGGAAGTCCGCCAGGGCGTCCCAGCTTCTGCTGCAAGTTTGATTTCTCCGAGTCGGAGAGGACATCGAAACTGACGCCGACACCGGCGACACCGCCGAGCGCCATCACCGCCTTGGCGACGGCCTGCTCGAAATGGGCCCGGATGGGACAGCCGGAGGTGGTCAGAGAAACGGTCACCTCAACCCGGTCTCCGTCGACGAAGTCGATCGAGCGGACCATTCCCAGGTCGACGATCGACTGACGCAGCTCGGGATCGATCACAGCCCGCAGGGCTTCGGTGATCTGCTCGGTGCTCGGCTTCGAGGCGGCGGTTTGGGAACTCATGACCGCATTGTCACAGACCACAGTCGCCGCGCGCTTAAATGACTCGACGGGCCCGAAGGCCCGTCGAATCGGGGAGGAGAGGTGGTCGCGAGGCCAAGGCCCCGGACCGTGCCTACCCGCGGGTTATGAGGCGGGCAGATTCATCCGAGTCGTCCGCCTCTCCAGAGGCGCTCCGAGCGGAGCCGGCGACTCGGTCTAAGTGCTGCTTGCGTCGGGCTCTAAGCGGCGACCTTGGTCTCGCTCGAGTCCTGGCTGCGGTTGACCAGCTTGCGAACCCGTTGCTCGGTCTCGCTCCGGGTCTTCGAGAGTTCCCTCTCGACCCGCTTCAGCTCGGTCTCGGCCCGCTCACGGTTCTCGCGAACCGTGCTCTCCAGGCTCTGGCGCTGCTGCTTGAACTCACGCTCGACCCGGTTCCGGGTGCGCTTGGCGTTCTGCAGTGCGCGCCGGCGGGCGGTGCCGCCGCGGCGCTCGATCTTGTTGATCTCGCGCCGGATCTGGGCGCGAACACGCTTCATCTCTGCGTCGCGCTTCTCCTGTGTGACGAGCGGCTCGACCGCTTCGGTGGCGCGCTCGTAGACGGTCAGCGCAGCGCCGACTGGGACGTCAACGGCGGTCTCAGCCGTCTGCAACGCTCGCTCACGGGCGCTCTCGACGCCGCTCTTGGCGGGCGGCTTGGCGGCCGTCGGCTTCTCGGTCGTGCTCGTGCTCTTGGTCTGACCCTTACTCGTGCTGGTAGCCATTCTGATCAACCCCTTCAGTGGGTAGTAGCTTGCTGTGAATTACCGTGAATGTAAGTTCCTTACTTCTAAGGATATTCAGTGTAGCACCGAACAACTGTTCTTACACAGGCCGGCAGATGGCGTTACAGAGCCAAGTGTGACTCTGGTCACACAGCGGTGCGCTCGATCCAGGCCTCGGGATCGAGCAGCTCCGAGGTGGTCGGCAGGCTCTCGGGATCGTCCCAGGCGCGATTCAGACCTTCGATTCCGGTGCTGGCGACCACCGCGTCGCAGAAGCGCTTGCCGTCCCTGTACTGGCGCAGCTTCAGCTCCAAGCCCAGCAGCCAGGCCAGCAACCTTGCCAGCGGGGGCCGGTTCTCACGTCGCCGCTCGAGGGCGGCACGCAGCTCCCCGACCTGTTCGCCGATCGCCGGCGCGGCGGCGTCCATCACGTGCTCGGCGTACCCCTCGATGGCGGCCATGGTCGCCTGAGTCCGGGCCAGCAGATCGCGGGACTCCGGGGGCGCCAGCAGCGTCAGCGGGTCGCTGCTCCCCAGCTCCTCGAGCCAGCCTCGTGGGTCACTGGTGGCGATTCGCTTGGCCGCGGCCCCGACCTCGCCGAGGCCCACGCGCAGCTCGCTCTCGGTCAGCAGACTGCGGGCCAGCGATCCCAGGTACTCGCGGATCCAGGGAGCAGCTCCCAGATGCACCGCGTGGGTGACCTCGTGGAGCGCAATCCAGCGCAGCACGGTGCGGGGCTCACCACCGAGCGCGCGCTGGGCGTCGGCTACGTTCGCGCCGACAAACAGCAACCGGGGCTCCACAGGTGCCCCGAGCAGCGAGAACTCGTACTGGCCTAGCACCCGCCGGGACGCAAACCCGACCAGGGCCCCGATCTGTGCACCCGCGACCATTCCGAGCGCCGCCCGCGCGGTGCCTGCGCCCGGGCCCCGCGGCTCAGCGCCGCCCAGCCGCGCCTCGATTGGAGCCAAAGAGGCGCGCATCGACTCGAGGTTGATCGCTGCCCACTGCCGTCGATCGACCCACTCCGGCGCGGGCGGCGCCTGGGTCGGGGAGAGCCGAGTGTAGGTCTTGACCGCAACGGTTATCTCCTCGACGGTCGCCTGGAGGTCGTCGTCCCCGGTCGGGGCCCGCTCCGTAGCCTCGCCGGCGGCCACCGCGGCCATGCTCGCGGCGAGGTCCCAGTCGACCAGGCCGCTCAAGAGGCGGTCGCGGCCCCCGCGGCCTGTGCCGCCAGGAGCAGCCCGAGCTGTTCGGGATCGCGGGATGCTGCGACGAGGTAACGGGCATCGAGGCCCAGCTCTGCGTCGCCGAGCCCCAGCCCTGCGAACTCGACCGCGCCGCCGGCCTCCCGCACGATCAGCTGGCCGGCGGCCACGTCGACGGAGCGGCAGGCCCGGCCGGAGAGCATTCCGTCGAAGCGCGCGGCGGCCACGTAGCTCAGCGTGATCGCCAGAGAGCCGACCACACGCAGCCGATAGACCTGACCGGCGAGCGCCGCGATCGTGGCCTCCACCGCCCCCGGCTGGGCCGACTCGATACCGACCACCTCCAACCCGTCGCGCGGATCGGACTCCAGGGGTCGACCGTCCACCATCGCCCCCTCGCCGGCGTGGGCGACGAACTCCTCGTCCGCCCCGAAGTCGTGGATGAAGCCATAGCTGACAGCGGCCATCGAATCGCCGTCCGCGACGGCGAACGAGAGCGAATGCGAGGGGATCGTGCGGCGCATGTTCATCGAGCCGTCGATCGGATCGATCACCAGCTGCAGTGCGGCCTCCCCGCCGCCGATCGCGACCTGACCCCGCTCCTCGCTGATTGCGACGACCGATGGCCCGCCGGCGAGCTCGCGCTCCAGCTCCTCGAAGATGATGTCCTCGCAACGTCGGTCCAGCACCAGGCTGCAGTCGCCGCCGTCGCCGCGGCCCTCATAGCGGGTTCGTGCGGAGATCCCGCGCTCGGCGGCGAACAGCTCGCGTTGGCGGCTGACGATCCGGCGACAGAGGCCGGTCCAGTCGACGAAGTTCACGTCGCCCATCGTAGTCGTCTCCTCGCTACCGTCCTGGAATGCAGGATCAGCAGCCATCGGACGGGCCCTTGGCGGACGCCATCGCCCACACCGGGGGCCCGGCGCTGGTGCTGGGGGGCTCTGGCTGCGGGCGCACCGAGGCGCTGGCCCGCCGTTTCGTTCGGCTTACGGAGAGCGGGATCGGGGCGGAGCGGATCGCCGTGCTCGCCCACGGCCCAGCCGCCAGGGGCCGGCTGCGCGCGCGCATCGAGACGTTGCTGCGCCGCCCTTACGAGGAGCTGTGGATCGAAACGTGGGAGGGGTTCGGCGAGCGACTGTTGCGGGACTACGCGCTCGAAGCGGGGATCGATCCCTTCTTCGAGGTTGTCGGCCCGGCCGACCGGCTGGCGATCATGATCGAGCGGCTCGACGATCTGCCGCTGCGCCGGCATGAGATTCGGGGCAACGCGGCGGGATTGCTGGCCAGGCTGCTCGAGCGGATCGATGTACTCAAGGCCGAGGGCGTTGGGCCGACGGAGATCCGCGATCTCGCGCGAGCGGCCGAGCGTGGCGCCGGCGGCAGGGCTGAGCGCGAGTCGGCGCTGCGTGAACTGGAGTTCGCCGACCTATTCGAGCGCCACGATGTGCTCCTCCGCGAGCGCAATTCGGTCGACGAGCACGAGCTATCGCTTGAGCTGGGCCGTCTGCTGACCCGCCGCGCTGATGTTTGCGCCGCGATTGGCGAGCGCTTCGGGGAGCTGATGATCGACGAGCTCGAGGACGCCGGTGCCTCCCGCTGCGCGTTGATCCCCCTGCTGGCGCCGCACGGCAACGTCCTCGCGGTCGCCGACCCCAATCAGGGCCTGCACGCGTTTCGGGCCTTCGGTGAGGCGGCTCCCGCCCGCTTCCTCGAGACCTACCCCGAGGCCGAGCGCTTCGATCTGGTCGAGCCCCTTCGCGGCGCGGGCGGGCCGAGCCGCGTCTGTGGAGCGATCGCGGAGCTGCTGCCCGCTGGCTATGGCGAGAGCCCCGCCAACGGGGTCGGCGCCCTGCAGCAGAGCTCCGCGATCGCCGAGCCCGACTCCGTGCGGCTGTGGCGTTGCGCGAACGAGCGGGCCCAGGCCCAGGCCGTCGCGCGGGAGATCGAGCGACTGCTGGCCGCGGGCGACTGCAACCCGGAGGACCTGTGCGTGATCACCGGCCCGGCCGGCGGGGCGGGACGGCTCGTGGCCGCCGCCTTCGAGGAGCGCAATGTGCCCTTCCGCAGCGGCGCCTCGTCGGCCTTCTTCCACCGGCCCGAGGTGCGGGACGTGATCGCCTGGCTGCGCGCCCTGGCAGATCCGGGCGACGCCTCGGCCGTGGTCCGGGCTCTGACCCGGCCGCCCGTTGAGCTACCGTCGGTTGACCTGGCCCGCTGCACGACGATCGCCAGACGCCGCAAGCTCGACATGATCTCGGCGGTCGAGGCCGCGCTCGAGAGCCCGCAGCTGCCGCCGCCCTCCCACGATCGGATCCGGGCCTTCCTGAAGCTCTACCGGTCCGCGGCCAAGGCGCTCGACGAGCTTGCCGCTGACGTCTTCGTGCGGCGACTGATCGAGCGTGTGGGCTTCCGCCGCCATGGCCTCTTTGCGGCCAGCCCCGAGACGGCCGAGCGTCTCGTCAACCTGGCCGCCCTCGCTGATCTGGCTGGGAGTTGGACGCGCCGCCGGCCCAATGCCTCGAGCCGGGAGTTCGTCCGCTACCTGAGCGCGGTGGCCGAGGCGGGCCAGCGGTTCAGCCGGCCGCTCGACGCACCGCCTCCGGGCGCCGTCCTGCTCGCTGAACCTGGGCAGCTCAAGGGCATGGAGTTCGATCGGGTCTACCTGCTTGGTCTCGAGGGAGGCTCCTATCGCGGCGGCGCCCGCCGGGCCACCTGGATCGAGGATCGCCTGCTGACCGAGCCGTTGCCTCCCCCCGCATCCGAGGCGGGGGAGGCCCTGCGCGCCCGCAGGGCCTACGTGGCCGCCGGTCGCGCTCGCAGCTCCCTGGTGCTCAGCTACCCGGAGGAGATCGACGGGGCGGCTGGATCGCCCTCGCCGATCTATGGGGCGGCGCTCGAGTTGGGCATCGAGGAGGAGGCCCACACCGAGGAGCTGTTCGGTCCAGCCGAGGGCCTCCACGCCACCTATCGAATGGTCCGCGACGAGGTCCTCGAAGCGTCCTGGCGGGCTGGGGCGGCGCTCTCGGAGATGCGTCTCGATACTGCCGCGGACGTGAACCAGGCTGTCGCTCGGTTTCTCGAGCTGCTCAAGCTTTCGGCCTTGATCCAGCGACCGGGTGAGGAGTCCGAGCGTGAGGCGCTGGCCGCCCTGAACGAGCTGCTCGGTCGGGTCGCCAGCCCCGAGCAGCTGGTCGAGCTCGAGCAATCCCAGCTCGACGGCTATGTGGTCGAGGAGGGCCGCGAGCGGGTTCGCCGCCGTGAGAACCTGGGTCATCAGGGCGAGCCCGGCCTCGAAGCGTTCCTACCGAAGCGGGGCGACGGCCTGGCGCTCTCGGCTTCCGATATCGACCTCTACAGAACCTGCCCGCTGAAATACAAGTTCGCCCGCGTCTTCGCGATTCCCCAGGAGCCGACGATCAACATGCGCTTCGGGATCCTGGTCCATCAGGTGCTCGATCGGTACCACAAGGAGGAGCTGGCGGGCTTCGCCGGCGAAGGGGCCGGGGGCGGCGGCGTAGATCGGCTGTTGACTCTGTTCGAAGGGGGCTGGCGCCGCCAGGGATTCGGCTTCAGCGACGACGAGCTCCAGTACCGCGACCGCGCCGTGGCCGCGCTGGCCCGCTACTACGAGCGACACGCGGCAAGCGCCGCGCGCCCCGTCTACCTCGAGCGGGCCTTCTCGTTCACGATCGACCAGCACAGCGTTCGTGGGCGGGTGGACCGCGTCGATCGCCACCCCGACGGGAGCCTCGAGCTGATCGACTACAAGACCGGCGCCCCCAAGACCGCTGAGCAGCTCAGCGATGACGTGCAGATCCCGCTCTATCGGGTTGGTGCCCGCGAGGCCTGGGATCTGGAGGCCGCCGACGGCGCCTACTGGTATGTGCTCGACGACGAGAAGGTCGGGGTCGCCGGCGAGCCCGACGATCTCGAGCGGGTCGAGCGCACGGTGCTGGAGGTCGCGGCCGGGATCGGGGCCCAGGACTTCGAGCCGCGCCCCGCCTTCGAGAACTGCTCCTGGTGCGACTTCCGCCTGATCTGCCCGGCCTCAGAGGCCTAAGCACTAGCTCGTCATTGGCCCTGACGGCGCAGGAAGTCCTGGAAGTCGTCGGCCAGGGTCTCGCCGGAGGGAACGTCCTCAGGAGCCAGCCCGGAGAGGTCGTCCTGCTGGGACTCGAGCCGCTCGACCAGCTCCGTGATCTCTGGGTTGGCGGCGACCGCCTGGCTCACCTGGGACTCGAAGGACTCGGAGGCGTCCTCCAGTTCGGTCACATTGAGTGGAATCCCGGTCAGCCCCTCGAGCCGCCGCAACAGCGCCAGCGCGGCCTTCGGGTTAGGGACCGCCGACGCATAGTGGGGGACCGCCGCCCAGAGGCTCGCGGCCGTGAAGTCGCGCTGCCTCGCGAGGTCGTGCAGCACCCCGACGACGCCGGTCGGACCCTCATAGGAGGCGTCCTCGAAACCGAGCTGCTCGACCAACTCGTCGCTGGTGGCGAGCCCCGTGATCGGGACTGGTCGCGTATGAGCGACGTCGGCGATCAACGCTCCGAACGTGACCAGCGTGTCGACCCCGCAACGTTCGGCGATGTCCAGCAGGGAGTTGCAGAAGGTGCGCCACCGGGTGCTTGGCTCCGTACCGCTGATCATCAGCAGGTCGCGTTCGACCTGCTCGCTGCGTCCAACAAGCACCTGGTTCTGCGGCCAGCTGATCCCGCGGGAGCGGCCCTCGCTGAGCTCGATCTGCGGACGGGTCGCCTGGAAGTCGAAGAACTCCTCGGGATCGATCTGAGCGACCGGCTCGACGGCGAACGATCCGGCGACCGCCTCGAGCGCCGAGCTGGCGGCGGCCGCGGCATCGTTCCAGCCCGAGAACGAGGCGACCAGCACGGGGTCGCGAAGCTCGGCCGCATCGTTCTCCCAGATGATTGAGTTCATGCCCAACGAGGGTATAGGCGTGGCGCCCTCGGTGATCGTGGATGGCCGTCCGGAGCGCTCGCGATCATCGCCGGAGAGCGTGGAAGCGGCGAGCAAGAGTGCGACGGAGGGTGGCGAGATGATCGCGAGCCTTCACCCTGGTCGGCCCCTTCAGGGGGCCTATGCCGTGGTCCGCAAGGACCGTCAGATCTCGCGCAAGGGCTCGCCATATATAGCCCTCGAGTTGCGCGATCGCAGCGGCTCGATCCCGGCGCGGATCTTTCGCGACGCCGACCAGCTCGGCGCCCGCTTCGAGCGCGGGGACGCGATCGAGGTGCGAGGAGCGGTCGAGCGCTTTCGGGGCGAGTTGCAGGCGGAGGTCACCAATCTGCGTCGGCTCGAGCCGGGCTCGTTCGATCCCGGTGACTTCCTGCCCGCCGCCTACCGCTCAACCGAGGAGTTGCTCGGCTTCTTCGAACATCTCTGTCGCGAGGTCCATGATTCCGGCCTGCGGCGAGTGTTGAGTGCCGTGGCCGAGAGCGGGCCGGCGGCAGCCGAGCTGGCGCGGGCCCCGTGCACGCGGGCCGGCCACCACGCCTACCTCGGGGGCCTCCTCGAGCACACCGTTGCCGTCGCGACCCTGGTCGGTGAGCTCTCAGTCCTCCACCCCCGCCTCGACTCCGACCTCCTGATGGCCGCAGCTCTGCTCCATGACATCGGCAAGACACGCGAGTTCACCTACGGGGCCGAGTTCGGAATCAGCCAGGAGGGACGACTCCTGGGCCACCTCGCACTCGGCGCGGAGATCGTCGGCGCCGCCGCGCAGCATCTCGAAGGCGAGCGTCGTCTGGCGCTGCTGCACTGCGTCCTTTCCCACCACGGCCCAGAGGCCGCCGGCCGGCGCTCGGGTCCCGGCTCGAGCGGGTTCGCCTCGGCTGAGGCCCTCGCGCTCTATCGACTGAACTCGCTCGACGCCGGAGTAAAGGGCGCCCTCGAGCACGGCGTCTGAGCCGACGGCGCTCAGCTCTCGTCCGGGTCCGGCTTGCGCCGCAGTTGCTTGCGCTCCGAGCGCACCCGCTTGGCCTGCAGTCGCCGTCGGCCCGCGGCCCTGCCGGGGCGCGTCGGGCGCCGGCGCTTGCGCGGCGCCAGCGCGGTGGTGAGACGCTCGCTCAGGCGCTCCACAGCGAGCTCGCGGTTCCGAAGCTGGCTCCGGGTGTCCTGGGCGATCGCCGTCACCCGCGGCCCCAGGCGGGCCGCGATCATCGACTTTTGAGCCTCGGTCAGCGATCCCGAGCGGGCGACATCGAAGCGGGCCTGTACGCGCGAGGCCGTGACGTTCGCGTGCTGGCCCCCTGGCCCGCCCGAGCGCGAGGCCTTGAGCTCGATCTCTCTTGCGTCGATCCAGGCGCCGTGGCCGAGCTCGATCCGCTCGGCCACGCCTAGCGGCCTTCGCGAGCCATCGCCCGCCGCAACAGTTGTCCCGCGATCAGCAGGAGCAGCGCTGCAAAGCCGAGCTCCAGCGCCCTCTGGGGGACCAGGTTGGCGACGACCACACCGACGGCGACGCCCGGAACTGAGAGGAACCCAACCACCACCCCGTCCCGGACCCGGACATTGCCAAGGCGATGCTGGCGCCAGGTACCGACGAGCGCGACCGGGATGATTGCCAGCAGTGAGGTCGCTTCCGCGCGCAGTTGCGGCTCTTCGAGGATGATTGCCAGCGCCGGCACGAAGATGAGCCCGCCGCCGACACCGAGCACGCCGGCTACCGCTCCCCCCGCCAGCGCGAACAGAGCTGTGAGCAACTCTGCCATCAGCGAACGATCAGCTCCACGGCCACCGCCGTCAGCAACGCCACGAACAGCAGCGATACCACCCGCTCGGGGATCCGCTGCTGGAGCCCGACGCCAAGCGATACCCCGATCACCGCGGGCCCAGCCACGAGGGCGGCCTGGGCGATGTTGACGTTGCCGTAGAGGCCGTGGCCGATCGCCGCGAAGCAGGCGATGATCACGATCGCCGCGAGTGAGGTCGCGGTCGCCTGCCGCTCCCCATAGGCGAGCCAGAAGACGAGCAGCGGCACGATCACGATTCCGCCGCCGACCCCAAACAACGAGCTGAAGACCCCGGCGGCGACGCCGATCGTCCCGAGCTTGACCAGACGATCGCGAGGCACGGCGGCGATACTAGAGCCGATGGCAACCAGCTACGCATCGCCCGCGACGATCGCCGCAGCGGCCATGCCGCTTGCCTCCCAGCCCGACCGGGCCGCGGCTTTCTTCGACCTGGACGGAACTTTGGCGCCGATCGTCGAGCGTCCCGAGGACAGCCGGGTACCGCAGCGGACTCGCGAGCTGGTCGAGCGGATCGGGCGCAGATACCGGATCGCAGGGGTGATCAGTGGGCGGCGGGCCCTCGACGCTCGCCGGATCATGGGCCTCGAGGCGCTCAGCTACGTCGGCAACCATGGCTTCGAGCAGCTGGCGCCTGGGGCTCGACAGGCCGCTCCGTCATCGGCGATCAGTGGGGAGCATGCGGCGCCGGAGTTCGCCTCGGGCATCGACCCTGAGCGCTTGCGGGAGGCGGGGCTGCGGGTTGAGGACAAGGGGCCGATCATCGCTCTGCACTGGCGCGGCGCGACCGATCCGGACGCCGCCGAGTCGGCGGCGTCCGCAATCGAGGCAGAGGCGGCGCAGTCCGGCCTTTTTACCCACCGCGGGCGGATGGTGCTCGAGCTGCGACCTGCGGTGGCCATCGACAAGGGGGTCGCACTTCGAGCGATGCTCGCGGCGCAGCCGATCGAGTCCGCCTTCTATGCGGGCGACGATCGCACGGACGCCGATGCCTTCCGGGCGTTGGGTGAGTTCGCCGCCGCGGGCGAGTTGGCGTACGTGCTGCGGGTGGCGGTGATCTCGGCAGAGACTCCGCCCGAGGTCGGCGAGGCGGCTGATCTGGCGGTGCCCGGGCCAGATGGGTTTGTGGCTGTGCTGGAGGCGCTCGCCTGATGCAATACAAGGATCTGCTCCGCGGCACGGTGCTGCTGATCGCGGCCGAGGCGACGGCGCTCGGTGCGATCTCAGGAATCGCGATCAACGAGGCGGGCGATGATGCCCTCGCGGCCCTCGCGCTCGGCTGGTGGTCGCTGGCGATCGCCTTCGGCCTCTACCTGGGTCGGGCGGGCCGGGCCGCGGAGACGTTGCGTGCGCCACTCGCCTCGGCTAAGACCTCGACGATGCTGCCCGCCGACAGCCCGACCTCGATCGCCTTGGCCCGTCTCTGGCCGGTGGCGCTGTTCGCGCTGCTCGCCGGCGGGCTCGGGCCGGTCTTTCCCCAGGTTCCGGCGATCGCAGCCGGGATGGCTTTGCTCGTGACCCTGGCCTGGCGCAAGCGCGAGGCGGCGGTGACCGCGATCGAGGATCGGGACGGGGTCTGCTTCTTCGTCGAGAAGGGCTCGGCGCTGGAGCCGATCAAGTTGATCAGGACGCCGGGCCTGATGCGTGGGGCTGCGTCTGGCGCCCTGCCACCCCGGATCTAGATCCGCTTTCGCAACCCCGCGAACTGGCGCCAGGTGCGGGTGTTCGCGATCTGCTGCGGCCCGAGGCCGGCGCGGCGGGCGGTGGCCACGCCGTACTGCATGTTGTCGAGGGTGGCCACCTTATGTGCATCGGTGTTGATCACGAGCTGGACGCCGGCGGCGGCCGCGAGCCGCGCGTTGCCCTCGTTCAGGTCGCGCCGGCGTGGGTTCGAGTTGATCTCGATCATCGTCCCGTTCGCGGCCGCCGCTTCGAAGATCGGCTCCAGCGCCAGCTCGTAGGGCGCCCGCTTGAGCAGCAGGCGGCCGGTGGGGTGGCCGATGCAGTCGACCAGCGGGTGTTCGATCGCCCGGACGATCCTCTCGCTCATCCGCTCGGCGCCGATCTGAAAGGACGTGTGGACGCTGGCGATCACCCAGTCGAGCTCGGCCAGCACCTCGTCCTCGTAGTCGAGCGAGCCGTTCGGCATCACGTTTACCTCGGAGCCGGCCAGCAGCTTGATGCCCCTGGTCGCCGTGTCCAGCTCCCGGACCTCGGCGACCCGGTCAAGCAGGGCCCCAGCCGGGACATCGTTCCCGAAGCCGTGGCTGGCGGAGTGGTCGGTGACTGCCAGATACAGGTAGCCGCGCCGCCGCGCCGCGCCGAGCATCTCCTCGAGGCTGTTCTGTCCGTCCGAGAGCGTGGTGTGGCAGTGCAGATCGCCGCGGATCTCGCCAACCTCGACCAACCGAGGTAGCTCACGCTCGGCGGCCAGCTCCAGTTCGTTCCCGCCCTGTCGCAGCTCGGGCGGGACCAGCATCAGGCCGAGCCGGCGGTAAACCTCGGCCTCGGAGCGACAGGCATGGACCACCCCCGTCTCGGTCTCGGTGATGCCGTGTTCGGAGACCGAGAGGCCCATCCTCTGGGCCCGCTCGCGCAGGGCGACATTGTGCTCCTTGCTGCCGGTGAAGTGTTGCAGCAGGCTGCCGTATTCCTCGGGCGGCACGATCCGCAGATCGACCTTGATGTCGTTGAAGGTGCGGATGCTGGCGCCCCCGCCCCCGCTCGAGCGTTGCTCCTCGGCCAGCTCGTGCTCGAGCAGTGCGGCGCTCAGCGCCTCGGGGTCCGTCGCGGTGGCCACGATGTCGATGTCCTTGCAGGTCTCGGCCCAGCGTCGAACCGAGCCGGCGATCTCGACCTCCCCGCTGGCTGGATGGGCTCGGAGGGCGGTGAGCAGTTGCTCGGCCACCTCGCGGGCCTCGGACAACAGCCGCCGCCGCTCGTGACCTTCGGCCTCGATTCGCTCCAGCGATGCGAGCACGTTCTCTTCGAGCTTTGCTCCAAGGCCCTTCACACCCCGCAGCCGTTGCTCGCTCGCCGCGATGCGGAGCTCCTCCAGTGAGCTGATCCCGAGCTCGTCGTACATCTTGCGCACGGTCTTCGCGCCCAGTCCCGGGATCTGGGTGATCTCCACGAGGCTCGCCGGCAGCTTCTCCTTGAGCTTGGCGGAGGCGGGGATCTCGCCTGCCTCGATCAGGGCCAGGATCTTGGTCTGCAGGGTCTCCCCGATCCCGGCCAGCTCCGTTGCGCGGCCCTCCCCCGCCAGCTCGGCTACAGACTGTGGGCAGTCGCGAATCACCCGGGCCGCCTCGCGATAGGCGAGCACCCGGTACCGGTTGGCGCCGTCGAGCTCGTACAGGGTCGCCAGCTCGTCGAAGGCATCCGCGATCTTGGGGTTGCGCATCACGGGCACGTTAGCCCGGCCGCAGGCTTGGCGGGATCGAATCGGTGAACTAGCATCCCGGCTCGCGATGAGCGAGCCTGCGCCCCGTATCCACGTCGTTGTCCCGACCTACGACGAGGCCGAGAACGTCGAGCCGTTGACCGCGGCGCTGCTGGACGTGCTGCCGGCGCGGGCGCGAATCACCTTCGTCGATGATGCCTCCCCCGACGGCACCGGTGCGATCGCCGACCGCCTGGCGACTATGCACCAGGGCGTCGACGTTCTGCACCGCAAGACCAAGGACGGCCTCGGCCCGGCGTATGTCGCCGGCTTCGGCCATGCGCTCGAGGCGGGCGCCGAGCTGATCGTGCAGATGGACGCCGACTTCTCCCACGACCCCGCCGACGTACCGCGCCTGATCGCCGCGACGGTGGACGCGGATCTCGCCCTCGGGTCCCGCTACGTCGAGGGCGGGAGCGTCGGGCGCTGGGGTGCCCGCCGAAAGCGCATCTCCCGGTGGGGCAGCAGCTATGCCCGCACCTGGCTCGGGGTCAGCGTGCGTGATCTGACCGGAGGTTTCAAGTGCTTTAGGCGGCCGGTGCTGGAGGGGATCAGGGTCGAGGCGGTCGGCTCGCTCGGCTACGCCTTTCAGGTTGAGACGACCTACCGTGCGATCTCCGCCGGCTTCACCGTCGTTGAGGTTCCGATCCACTTCCACGATCGGCGTGTCGGGGAGTCGAAGATGAGCCGAGCAATCGTTGCCGAGGCCGCCTGGCGGGTGCCGCTGATGCGCTTTCGCCAACCGCCCTACGATTGATGGATGCAGGCGCGCCCTGCGGCTGGACAAGCCTTACTTCATTTTGTATAGTAACTAGTCGACTCTGTGGCTGCGACCGTACGGCGCCGACCGGGTCCGAATCAGATAGACCAAGTGGAGCAGACGCTTCCAACGATAGAAACCCAACGAGGAGGCCCGAAGTGGCGAATCCCCTGACACAGGTCACAGACGACAGCTTTCAGGCCGAGGTGCTCGATGCCACCGGCCCTGTGCTGGTGGACTTCTGGGCGCCCTGGTGCGGGCCCTGCCGGGTAGTCCATCCGATCCTCGAGGAGATCGACGGCGAGCGCGACGACCTCACGGTGTTGAGCCTGAACGTGGACGAGAACCACGTGACCGCCGCCAAATACGAGGTGCTGTCGATTCCGACAATGATCCTCTTCAAGGGCGGCCAGAACGCCAAGCGAATCGTCGGCGCGATGCCGAAGAAGAAGCTCGAGTCAGAACTGGAGCCGGCACTGGCCTGAACGGCTGGGTGAACATGGTGAGCGCGCCTAGGTCTGCTCTCGGCGCCCGCTGTCGGCCACCGCGGCGATCGCCTCCCGCTCGATCTCGCGGACCGAGCCGTTGACGTCCATATCGAGAGGGTCCGTAGCGAAGCTCGGCTCCAGACGTGCCATCGCCTCGACGATCGCCAGATTGCAGTACGGCATGTGGTCGGAGTTGTAGCCGCCCTCCTGCAGGGTGACCATCCGGCCGTCGCAGACCTCTTTGGCGAGTTCCAGCAAGCGCCTGGTCATCCGCGCGAACTCCGGGGCCGTCACGCTCATTCGGCCAAGCGGGTCGGCGGCGCCCGGGTCCTGGCCGGCGGAGACGATCAGCAGCTCGGGTCCGAACGCGCGCAGCGCCGGCTCGACCACGGTCTCGAGCGCCAGTAGGTAGCCGGCGCCCCCGGTGCCGGGTGGCAGCGGCACGTTGAGCGTCGTGCCGGCGGCCGGGCCGGTTCCCGAGTCGCGTACCAGGCCCCGCCCTGCCGGGTAGAGCCCGTCTTGGTGCAGCGAGCAGAAGAGCACCGAGGGGTCGTCGTAGAACACGTCCTCGGTGCCGTTGCCGTGGTGCACATCCCAGTCGACGATCGCGACACGCTCGAGGCCGTGCTGGCGCTGCGCGACCCGCGCGGCGATGGCGGCGTTGTTGAGCACGCAGAACCCCATTCCCCGGTCCGCGGAGGCGTGGTGGCCGGGGGGGCGGATCAGGGCGAACGCGCTGCGAGCGGGCTCAGTCAGGACCCACTCGACCGCCAACGAACCAGCGCCTGCGGCGAGCAGGATCGGCTCACGACTCGCCCTGCCGGCCAGCGCGCCCGGCCCGACGCTGCTGGGTGCCTCGTGGCGGCAGGCCGCATCAATCCGCTCGAGGTGCGCCGCGGTGTGCACCAGCCTGCTCTCGTCCTCGGTAGCTGGGCGGGAGGGCATCGTCTTGAGCTTGGCCGCCACGCCCGAGCGCTCGAGCAGCTGCCAGGAGCGCCGGATCCGCTCAGCGCTCTCGACGTGGGCGACGCCGAGCCACTGGTCGGCTCGCGGGTCGAGCAGCATCGATCCGTTGTCGTGGGCGAGACAGCGCTCGTCGTAGATCAGAGCCAGGTCTGTGTCCACCCGCGCCATCTAGAGCACCTGGGCACTGATGAAGCCGGCAAGGATCACGCTGAAGCCCCCGACCTCCCCGATGATCAAGGCCCACATGAAGGCATGCGTGCCTGCGATCGGCTCACGCAGTTGGTTGTCAGTGTCACGGGTGTACCCGTGCCAGCAGTAGATCGCGATCGCGGCGACGAAAAAACCGATCGCCGCGAAGGCCGCGACCGTGTTGACCGCGGTGCTCCAATCGGAGAGCTCGACGAACGCGGCGATCAACAGGCTCGCGAAGCTGTAAAGCAGAGCCGCCCTGTGCGCGACGTCCACATACGGATGAGCGAGCCCCTCCGATGACGCCGCCATCTGGCGGTACTTCCAGACCCCGAGCAGCAGCGCCCAGAGAAAGATCAGGCCGGCTGCCAGCAGCACCGCCCGCGTGTCGCTGCCGAGTCCGGCGCTCACCGCGGGACGCCGGTCAGCTCGACGCCGATCGCCAGTTCGAGCTCGTTGATTCGGGCCGCGGTGTCGCCGCCGCCCTCATAGGAGACCTGCTCGGCCAGCGTCTCGGAAGCCAGGTAGCTCTGATGGGCTCGGGCCGCCTCGAGCAGTTGCTCGTCGCCTCCGAGCTTCAGCTCGATCCGGTCGCTTACGTCGAGGCCCGCCTCCTTGCGCGCGTTCTGCACGGCGCGGACAATCTCGCGGGCGAGCCCCTCGCGCAGTAGGCCCTCGTCCAACTCGAGGGCGAGGGCGACGGCGCGTCCGGCCACCGACTCGACCATGTAGCCCTCGAGCGGCTCCATCACGAGGCTCACGTCGTCGGCGGACAGCGTGTGCTCGTGGCCGTTGATGTTGACCCCGATCATCCGCGTGCCGCTGACCATCTCACGAACGTGGACGGGATCGAGGGCTTCGACCGCCGCCGCGACCTGGGGCATCTCGGGGCCGAAGCGCGGACCCAGGGTCCGGTAGTTGGGCCTGATCGAGTAGTCGGCAAGCTCGCCCTCCTCGGTGACGAACTCGAGCTGCCTGACGTTGAGCTCGGCGCGCACGACGTCGGCAAAGCTCTCGATCGTCTCGCGCTCCGCTTTGGTCGCAACGATCACCGCCTTGGCGAGCGGCTGGCGCATCTTCACCTTCGCGTGGGCGCGAGCGGCTCGGCCCAGCTCGACCGCCCGGCGGGCGGCCTCCATCCCGGCCTCGAGCGCAAGGTCGCGGCGGCCGGCCTCGGCGACCGGGTAGTCGGTCAGGTGCACCGAGTCATTGCTGCCGGCCCCCTCGCCGAGCGCCAGGTTCGACCAGATCGCGTCGGCGGTGAACGGAACGAAAGGGGCCAGCAGCTGTGCCGTCTCCAGCAGGCAGTGGCGCAGGGTGCCGAAGGCCGCCGGGTCACCGTCCCAGTAGCGGCGCCGGCTGACTCGCAGATACCAGTTCGAGAGCTCATCGACGTAAGCGGAGATCGCCTTGCCCGCCGTGGTCGAGTCGAAGTCGTCGAGCGCCTCACGCACGATCGCGGTGGTGGCCTCGAGCCGCGAGAGCGCCCAGCGGTCGAGGCGCTCCGCCGAGCCGCCGGGCTCGGCGTAGCCCTCGTGATCGGGGGGCGCCGGTGCTGCCTCGGCGCTGATCCCCTCGGCGTTGGCGTAGAGCACGTAGAAGGCGTAGGTGTTCCAGAGCGTGAGCAGAAATTGGCGCACCGATTCACCGACCGTCTCGGCACTGAACCTGTACCCGGCCCAGGGCTGCTGGCTGGCCAGGTAGTACCAGCGGAAGGCGTCAGCGCCGTGCGCCGAGATCACCTCGTAGGGGTCGACCAGGTTGCCGACCCGCTTCGACATCTTCTGGCCCTTGGGGTCGAGGATCAGCCCGAGGCAGACGCAGTTCAGGTAGTCGGTCTGGTCGAAGAGCAGCACCGACTCGGCCAGCTGCGAGTAGAACCAGCCGCGAGTCTGGTCGATCGCCTCGCAGATGAAGTCGGCCGGGAACCGAGCCTCGAACTCCTCCTTGCCCTCGAACGGATAGTGGAACTGAGCGAACGGCATCGCGCCACTGTCGTACCAGGCGTCGATCACCTCGGGCACGCGGTGCATGCGGCCGTCGCAGGCGCTGCAGTCAATCTCGATCTCGTCGACGAAGGGGCGGTGCAGATCCTCGGAGACCTCGCCGCCGCGCTCGCGCAGGTCTGCGATCGAGCCGGCGCAGAAGCGCTCCTCGCAGCTCTCCGACGTGCACTCCCAGATTGGCAGCGGGGTGCCCCAGTAGCGCGCCCTGGAGAGGGCCCAGTCGACGTTTCCCTCGAGCCACTTGCCGAAGCGGCCGTGCTTGATGTGGTCGGGGTGCCAGCCGATCCGCTCGTTTTCGGCCAAGAGTCGATCGCGGAGCTCGGAGGTGCGGATGTACCAAGCCGACTTCGCGTAGTAGAGCAAGGCCGTGTCGCAACGCCAGCAGTGCGGATAAGCATGCTCGTAGTCGACCGCTCTGAAGAGCCGCCCGCGTCGCTCCAGCGCAGCGACGATCTCGGGGTTGTGCTCGTAGACGATCTTGCCCTGGAAGTCGGGGACCCGCTGGTCGAAAGTGCCGTCCAGGCGGACCGGGTTCTGCAGCGTCATCTCGTACTGCTGGCCGAGCGCGTAGTCGTCCTCGCCGAAGGCGAGAGCCGTGTGCACCAAGCCCGTCCCCTCTTCGGTGGTGACGAAATCGCCGACCAGGACCGTGTGCCCGCGCGGCCCGAAGTCCGAGCCCGCGAGGTAGTCGAAGGGTGCCTCATAGGAGCTGTCCGTCATCTCGGCGCCGCTGAAGCGGTCGTGGATCTCGGCTCCCTCCCCGAGCACCCGCTCGACCAGTGCCTCGGCGAGGACCAACACCTCGTCCGCGTCGGCCGGGCTGGCGCGCACGTAGGTGATCTCCGCGCCTGCCGCCACGGCCGCGTGTGAGATCAGCGTCCATGGGGTGGTCGTCCAGACGAGCAGATTGTCGCCGGCCCGCAGCGGCGCCGATCCCTGCGGCTCGGCCACAGGGAGGCGGACGTAGACTGAGGGGTCGACGACGTCCTTGTAGCCGAGCGCGACCTCATGGGAGGAGAGCGCGGTCCCGCAGCGTGGGCAGTAGGGGACGACCTTATGGCCCTCGTAGAGCCGATCGGCGTCCCAGATCTGGCGCAACGACCACCAGACCGACTCGATGTAGTCGTCAGCCATGGTCACGTAGGGGTCCTCGAGGTCGATCCAGTGCCCGATCCGCTCTACCAGGCGCTCCCAGTCGCCGACGTAGCGGAACACCGACTCGCGACAGCGCGCGTTGAACTCGGCGATCCCGTACTCCT
>CAXMST010000009.1:0-10259 GCA_964196325.1 uncultured Acidimicrobiia bacterium | reverse complement strand
AGACATCGAAAGTCCGCGATGCACTTGTTGGTGAGCGCTCCTCGCACGATCGGACGACCACGGGGATCTTCGACGCCTGGCGCTTCCCGTTCTTCGCCGAGCGTCTCGGCGCGACGGTTTTCCGGCGACGGTCGAGCGACCGCTGCCGGACGTGGCGGCAAGGTGCGCCTCTGGACCCGCGCGCCGGCCAAGGCTGCTTCATGCTCCTGGGCAGCGCAATGAGGCCTCCGGACTACTCGATCGTCATCCCCTGCTGGGGGGCCCGCTACGCGAGCGCCCTTCCCGAGGCCGTTGCCTCGATCCGTCGCCAGTCGCCGCAGGCGCCGATCATCATCGTCGACAACTGCTCGCAGGAGCCGCTACCGCCTCTGGCTGGGACGGAGGTCGTGCGCCTGGATCAGCGGCGCACCGTTGGCGCCGCACGCAACGCCGGCCTCGCCCGTGTCCGCACCCCGTTCGCCGTCATCGCCGACGCGGACGACCTCGTCCTCGACGGAGCGCTCGAGTCGCTCGCCGAGATCCTCCGCTCCGAACCTCGGACGGTGGCCGCCGTCGGTGCTGTGATCGAAGACGGTGGTCGGCCGCACCCTCTGCCCCGCGCCGCAGCTCGCTGGGCCGCACCGCTGCCGCCGCTCCTGGCGTTCCTGCATGCGGCCTGGGCGCAATTCCCGATCCAGGGTTGCGCGATGATGCGGATCGAGACGGCGCAGGGTGTCGGCGGCTACGGGGACACCGACGGCGGCGACGACTGGGAGCTCGGGGTCGCGCTGGCGGCCTCAGGGCGGATTCGCTTTCTCTCGCGGCCGGTGCGCGACTACCTCAACCCCGCGGGCGGTCTTGGCGCCGAGCCCGATCGAGCCGAGCTCCGTCGCCGGGCGACGAACGTACGGCGGCGCCTGCGGCAACGCGGGTGGGGCTCCCTGCGCCTCACTGCCGTGCGGCTCGCGCAGGCTGCGGCGATTGACCTTCTTCGCCCGCTCGTTCTCCGCGTCCGCTCAGGCCGAGGCTGACGCCTCCGTCGGGCGCGCACCGGCGCTGCCGTCCGCGAACTCGCGTCGCCAGAACTCGAAGCAGAGCAGCGACCAAATCTGGGCGGAGTGGTCGTCGCGCCCCTCCTGGTGCTCGGAGACGATCCGGCGAATCTCGGTCGGTTCGAGCAGCCCGCCACCTGTCTCAGGAGCGAGCAGTACCTCCCGGGTCCAGCCGCGCAACTCATCTCGGAACCAGCCGGCCAGGGGCACACCGAAGCCGCGCTTGGGTCCGTCGAGGATCTCGTCCGGAAGCTGCCCGCGGTATGCGCGGCGTAGCAACCACTTCTTCTGCCGGCCACGAACCTTGTAGCGGGCCGGTAGCGCCGCGGCAAACTCCATCACCTCGTGATCGAGGAGCGGCGATCGCGCCTCGAGCGAGTAGGCCATCGTCGCGATGTCGACCTTCGTCAGCAAGTCGCCGGGCAGGTAGGTCTCGACGTCGGTCTGGAGGATCACGTCGAGAAGCGAGGGGCCGTCCGCCGCCTCCCATGGTTCACGGATCATCCGCGCCACGCGTGTGGGGTCGAGATCCGCCTGCACGTCGGCGCTGAGCAGTCGCGCTCGGGCGGCGCTGTCGTAGATCCCCACGTGGGCGGCATAGCGACCGGGCCCGTCCTCCCCGAGCGCGGTCAGGTAGCGACGCGCGTAGGCCGACTTGCTGCGGCGCTCACCGGCGCTGAGCATCCTCCCGGCGAGGCCCGCCAGAAGCTGCCGTGGCGGCCGCGGGATCGCGTCGAGCCATCCACTCGCCGCATTGGCCACGTAACGCAGGTAGCCACCAAAGCTTTCGTCGCCACCGTCGCCGTTGAGCGCCACGGTCACGTGCTGTCGGGTGAGCTCGGCAAGGTGGAAGCTGGGGATCGCAGAGGAGTCCGCGTAGGGCTCGCCGTAGTGGTGTGCCAGCTTCGGCAGCAACCCGACCGCATCGGGCGTCACCGTGAACTCGGTGTGCTCTGTGCCGAATCGCTCGGCCACCATCCGTGCCTGTGGGAGCTCGTTGTAGGCGTCTTGCCCGAAGCCGATCGAAAAGGTCCTGACCGGCTCGGAGGAGTGGAAGGCCATCTCGCTGACGATGATCGACGAGTCGATCCCGCCGGACAGAAACGCGCCGAGCGGCACGTCGGCGCTCATTCGCCGCCGCACCGCCGCCGACACCCGCGCCCGCAGCTCGCCTTCGAGCTCGGGCAGATCCGCTGAGATCTTCTCCGCATACTCGAGCTGCCACCAGCGGCGCACCTCGACCTCGCCCTCTTCCCAGACGAGCAGGTGGCCGGGCGGGAGCTTGCGGACGTGCCGCCAGATCGTCTCGGGCGCGTTGATGTATCCGTAGGCGAGAAACTCATCCAGCGAGGAGGGATCGAGTTCTCGGGGGACACCCCCGTCCACGATCAAGGCCTGAAGCTCGGAGGCGAAGCGCAGCGACCCGTCGCCGGCGTGGTAGTAATGCAGGGGCTTCTTGCCGACCCGGTCGCGAGCGATCAGCAGCCGCCGTCGCCGCTCATCCCACAGCGCGAAAGCGAACATGCCGGCGAGCCGTTCGACACAGCGCTCGCCGTGCTCCTCATAGAGGTGGACGATCACCTCGGTGTCGCCCTCGGTGCGGAATGTGTGGCCCTTTCGCTGCAGCTCTTCCCTGAGCCGGCGGAAGTTGTAGATCTCACCGTTGAGCACGACCACGACCGACCGGTCCTCGTTGTAGATCGGCTGATCGCCGGTTTCGAGGTCAATCACCCGCAGCCGCTGGACCCCCAGCGCGACGCCCTCCCCTCGGTAGATGCCGCGGGAGTCGGGACCGCGGTGGCGCTGAGCCTCACACATTGCCTCCAACAACGCGCACGGCACCGCTTCGGTCTCCGCCACTTTGCCCGCGATTCCACACATCTCGCGCTGCAACGATACCCTGCCGCCGTGGGCTCTTCGGCGGAAACGGTGCTGGTAACGGGCGGCAGCGGCTTCATCGGCTCACACCTCGTCAAGGCGCTGCTCGCCGCCGGCTACAGCGTCCGGGTGCTTGACAACTTCGCCACCGGCAGGCGCTCCAACCTCGCTGACGTCGAGTCCGAGATCGAGCTGCTCGAGGGCGATATCCAAAGCTACGAGCGGGTCCACAATGCGGTCAGGGGATGCGATCTCGTCTTCCACCAGGCCGCTCTACCCTCGGTGCCACGCTCGGTCCAGGATCCGCTGACGAGCACGGCCGTGAACGTCACCGGCACCCTGAACGTGCTCCTCGCATCGCGCGACGAGGCCGTGAGGCGGGTCGTCTACGCATCCTCATCCTCGGTCTACGGAGCCAATCCCGACCTGCCCAAGCGTGAGGACATGGCGACGGTGCCAATGGCCCCCTACGCGGTCTCCAAGCTCGCCGGAGAGGGTTACTGCCGGAGCTTCAACCGCGTCTACGGCATGGATACAGTCGCGCTTCGCTACTTCAACGTGTTCGGCCCCGGCCAGGATCCACGCAGCCAGTACGCGGCGGTCGTCCCCAACTTCATTACCGCCTTCCTCGAGGGGCGAGCCCCGACCGTGCACGGTGATGGCGAGCAGTCACGCGACTTCTGCTTCATCGACAACACCGTCGATGCGAACCTGCTCGCCGCGGATGCGGGGTCAGACGTTGCCGGGGAGGTGTTCAACATCGCCTGCGGTGCACGAATCAGCCTCAATCAGATGCTTGCCGAGTTGCGCCGCTACACCGGTAAGCAGATCGAGGCCACCTACATCGACCCGCGGCCCGGCGACATCAAGCATTCGCAGGCCGACATCTCCAAGGCGAGGGAGGGCCTGGACTACGCACCGCGGGTCTCGGCCGAGCAGGGCCTGGTGCGTGCTTTCGACTCATACGCGACTGAGGCGGACGCCGGTCTCGAACGCTCGGGCGCCTGAGAGGCGGCCGAATCGCCCCCACCTGGTCCACCTATCTGATACTTTGCAGGGACTTCGGCGCTGTTGGTGGCGTCCCACAGTCAAGCGATCGGGGATTCCGCTGTGAAGTATTTGATTACCGGGGGTGCCGGCTTCATTGGCTCTCACCTCGCCGATCGGCTCGCCGAACGCGGTGACGAGGTCGTCCTGCTTGACGACCTCTCGACCGGCAAACTCGACAACGTTCAGCATCTGCTCGACGCCGGTAGCGCCGATCTTGTCGAGGGCTGCGTCACCGATCTCGCCCTGGTCGAGGATCTGATCGGCGCTGCCGACCGCTGCTTCCACCTTGCTTCGGCTGTCGGCGTGCAGTTGATCGTCGATACCCCGCTCGAGTCCATGCAGCGCAATACACGCGGCATGGAGGCGGTGATCGAGGCCGCTGCCGGCGCCGGCGTGCGGCTGCTCGTTGCCTCGTCATCCGAGATCTACGGGAAGAGCTCAGCTACGTTGCATGAAGACTCGGACAGGGTGCTCGGCTCCCCGAGCCTCGCCCGGTGGACCTATGCGAACGCCAAGGTGCATGGCGAGATGCTCGCCTATGGCTACGCCAAGCAGCGCGGCGCCGAGAACATCGTCGTCCGCCTCTTCAACACTGTTGGGCCCCGGCAGACTGGGAGGTATGGGATGGTGCTGCCGCGTTTCGTCCGCCAGGCCCTTGCGGGCGAGGAGATCACCGTCTACGGCGATGGCCGGCAATCGCGCTGCTTCACCCATGTGTGCGACTCGATCGAAGCGTTGCTGCAGCTGATCGACTGCGAAGGAGCGATCGGTCACCCCTTCAACGTTGGCCGCCATTCAGAGGTGACGATCCAGGAACTGGCCGAGCGTGTAGTGCGAATGACCGGGAGCAGCTCCCGTATCAGCCACACCCCCTACGAGCAGGCTTACGGCGAGGGCTTCGAGGAGCTCGGTCGCCGCAGGCCAGACACCTCACGGATCGAGGAGCTGATCGGTTGGCGTGCCCGTCTCAGCATCGAGGCCGCGATCAGCGACGTCATCGATCACCAGCGCGAGGCCGCGGCCCTCGCCGCCTGAGGTGGACGGCGAAGACGGAGTTCGGGCGCTGCTGGCCCTGACCGGGGCGGGGCTGTTGGCCCTGATCACGGTGCCGCTCGCGCGGCGAGCCGCGCTCGCGACCGACTTCCTCGACCACCCCCGCGAGTACAGGAAGCACGCGGGCGCAGTCCCTTATCTGGGTGGTGCCGGGGTGTTCGCGGCGTTCGCGGTCTCGGCCGCGATCTTCGGTGACGCCTTCTCCCGCATCCCGAGCGTCATCGCTCTGGCCGCCCTGCTGATGCTGATGGGCACGGCGGATGACCGCCGTCCGCTCGGCCCCGGGATCCGCTTCATCGTCCAGGTCGGTGCCGCCCTGGCGCTCTGGCTGGATGGGATTCGCTGGGAACCGTTCGGCGTCCTCGCCCTCGACCTGCCGATCACGCTGATCTGGGTCGTCGGTCTCACCAATGCGTTCAACCTGCTCGACAACATCGACGGCTCAGCCGCCACGGTCGGCGCTGTCTCCGCGGCTGGGATCGGCGCCGTCGCCCTCGGCTCCGGCGCGGGCGAGCTGGCCGCCGTCGCATGGGCGCTCAGCGGTGCCTGCGCCGCCTTCCTTCTCTTCAACCTCTCCGAATCCCACAAGATCTTTCTCGGCGACGGTGGCAGCATGCCGGTCGGCTTTCTGATCGCTGCCCTTGCAATGCTGCTACCCACCGCTCATCCCAAGGTCGCGGTCCTCGCGGCGGCGCCGCTGGCTGCCGGCGCGATCTTCGACACCACCCTTGTCGTCATCTCCCGCTACCGCCGCGGTGCTGGAATTCTCACCGGGGGACGTGACCACTGCACCCACCGCCTGCTCGCCCTGCTCGACACGCCGCCCCGGGTCTGCGCGGTGCTGGCAGCCGCGACCGTGCTCCTCTGCGGGCTCTCCTATGCGATGTATCGGATGCCGGAACCCGCGGTGCTCCTCACCACCGGAATCTACGTCACCGCTGGCCTCGGGCTGCTTGCAGTTTTCGAGGGCTTGGGGCCGGCCCCGCGAACCGTGGAGCCGGCCGTCTGAGCAGGATCCGCGTCCTCCGCGTCATCGCCCGCCTCAACATGGGGGGGCCGGCGCAGCAGGCGGCGTTGCTGAGCGGTCGCCGCTTCTTCCCCGAGCGCTACGAGACGCTACTCGTCCACGGACAGCTGGCGCCGGGTGAGGAGTCGGCCGCCTACCTCGCCGAACGGGAGGGCGCCCGCATGCTCGATCTCCCCGATCTCGTTCAGCCGGTCCACGCCCGCCACGATCCCGTCGCGCTGGGCAAGCTCGCCCGGATCATCCGTCGCTTTCGCCCACACATCGTCCACACCCACACCGCGAAGGCAGGCTTTCTCGGTCGCCAGGCAGCCCTCCTGGCGGGCCCCCGCCGGCCGAAGCTCGTCCACACCTTCCACGGTCACGTCCTCGAGGGCTATTTCGGCCCGAACAAGAGCAAGCTGTACCGAGGTCTCGAACGTACCCTGGGAAAGCGCACGGATCAGCTGATCGGGGTCAGCGAGGCCACGGTCTCCGACCTGGTGCGCCTCGGGGTCGCCGAGCGTGAGCGGTTCCGGGTCGTCCCGCTCGGTCTCGATCTGGGCAGGTTTGCTGATCGGGAGGAGGAGCTCAGGGAGACCGTGCGCAAGGAACTCGGCCTCCGCGACGATCAGGTGCTCTGCACCTTCGTCGGCAGGGTCGTGCCGATCAAGCAGCTCGACCTGCTGCTCAGCGCGATCGCCGAGGCCCGCGAGCAGAACCAGCGCGTCCGCCTGATGATCGTCGGCGACGGCGAGCAACGGCCGCAGCTCGAGACTCTGGCCGAGCGGCTGGGCATCGGTTCCGCCGTGCACTTTGCCGGCTACAGGAGGGACCTGGTCTCCGTCTGGGCGGCGAGCGACATCGCTGTGCTCAGCTCGGCGAACGAGGGCACCCCCGTCTCGTTGATCGAGGCGGCGGCCGCGGGCGTCCCGGCGGTCGCGACCGATGTCGGCGGGGTCCGCGAGACACTCGCCCCCGGTTCGGGGGCGATCGTTCCTGCCGCCGATCCGGCCTCGCTCGCCGCCGGGATCCTTGCGCTCGCGAGCGACCCGGAGCGGCGCTCCCGCTGCGGCCAGGCTGCACAGGCACACGCGCTCGGGCGCTTCGACGCCGAGCGTCTTCTTGACGACATCGACCGCCTCTACCGGGAGCTGCTCAACCCGGGCTCCCGCTGAGTCGACCCGGACCCGGGCCCCCGCTTTCTATCAGCGGCGGGAAAGCCGGTCGCGAAGACTGCGGCCGGTCGAGTCGGTCTCACCCTCTGCGCCCCGCCGGCCGGCCACGGGCGCTTGTTCCTCGGCGCTGTCGCCATAGCCGTCGTCGCCATACCCGTAGCCGCCGTAGCCGTAGAGGCCGCCCGAGCTCGCTCCGGTTGCGACCGACCCCAGCAGCGTCCCCTCCGCCGCCGCGATCACCTCTTGGGTCTTGCTCAACGCGCTGGTGTGGGTGTGGTTGAGCTTACCGACGAGGATTGTGCCGGAGGCCTGCTTCAGCAGCGGAATTGCGTCGCTGACAGCCAGCAGCGGCGGCGTGTCGACAATGACCAGGTCACACTTCTCGCGAAGCCGAACGAGCAGGTCTCGCATCCGTTGTGAGCCGAGCAGGATCGCTGGATTCCGAGCCGGCCCGGGGTTCCCCAGGACCCGCAGTGACCCGCCCTCGATGTCCGCCTGCTGCAGCGCTTCGTCAAGATCCGCATCGTCGACGAGCACCTGCTCGAGCCCTGGCGCCGGGTCGACCCCGAGACGCGCGGCGGCCTGCGGCTTTCGCATATCGCCGTCGACCAGGATCACATCGCGGCCCTCGCGTGCCACCGCGATCGCAAGGTGTGTGGACACGGTGGTCTTACCCTCTGTGTGCCCGGGGCTGGTGACAAGGATGATTTCGAGTTCGCGGTCGAGGTTGAAGTAGGTGAGCGATGCGCGCAGGGTCTGAAAGGACTCCCGTACATCGTTGCCGGGCACGTTTCCGGGGAAAGCGCGCTCTGGAATCTGCGCCAGCATCGAGACGCCGAGCAGCGACTCGAGCTCGTCGGGGTTCCGCAGCCGCCGGTTGAGCGCGTCAGCCAACGGCACCGCGCCCGCTGCGAGCAGCACAGCGAGGAGGAAAGCGAGCGCTGTGTTCCGCGCCGGCCGCGGCGAGATGGGAGAAGCGGGCACATTGGCCGCTTCGATCACCTGGGTCGACCCGCGCTGCGAAGCGAGTAGGCCGCGCAGTTCCTGCAACTGGGTACTCAACTCCCCCTCGGTCGCCTTGTCGCCGGCTTCAATCTCATCAGCCTGTCTTCCCAGACGCCTGATCGTCTTCTGGATCTCGGTCCTCGTCTCTTCGGCACGAGTTTCACTGATCGCTACCGCGAACGCATTCGCGATCTCTGCGGCGCGGACAGGATCCTCGTCCTCAGCGGTGATCGAGATGAATTCGCTCGACTCGGCCGAGGCAAAGCCGGCGCTGACCTGCCCAAGAAGCTGAGCCGAACCGGCGTCCGGATCTCCCAGCTCCTTTGCCGCCTCTTCGGCGACGGGGGTAGTCCCGATCAAGGTCAGTGTGTCAGCCGCCGATCCCGACGTGATGGTCTCCGCGTTCCCGAACACCGACGAGCTCACCGACGTCGCTCGGACCAGCAGAGTTGTCTCTGCCTCGTAGGTCTTCGGCAGGAGCTTTGAGACTCCATACACCGCCGCCGGCAATAGAATCAGGATCCCGAGCACGAGCCAGCGGCGCCGGCGGTACGGCTCGATGTAGTGGCTCAGGTCGGCGCCCGCTGGATCCTCTTTTCCCATGGAGAAACAGAGTATCGGGATCCCACTCGCTCGGTTCCCTTACGGGCCGCAAAGGGTCGCATTGGGCCGCATCGTGATGCGCGCCCCTGCAGGTCCAACCGAGCGCCCGGCAGCAGCAGCTGTAACCATTCGCAAGGCCCGCCCGATGGGCAGAAGATGGACGACTCAGCGATACACCATCCACTGGCAACGCTGGTGACACTGCTTCTCTGCGGCTATGTGGTGATCCTGCTCTACCGCACGCTACGGCGCGGGCGCCCCGGGTTGAGCATCGGCTTGCCGATCGCGGTGGCGTTCGGTCTCCGCCTCGCCCTGGTGGTGGCGCTGCCGTTCACCGGCATCGAGCGTACGCTGCGTGGCGGCGATGAGCTGGGGTTCCTCGCGAGCTCAGCCGAGACGGCATCCTCGAGTTTCGGCTCAGGAGCCTGGCTCGACGCTCTGACCGGGGCGCTCTACGAGTTCGTCTTTGCGGCGCAGATCTCGCTTTTCGATTCCCCGGATCTGGCCCTGCGCATCACCCAGCTCACGATTGCGGTGCTGGGACTGATGCTTCTGGCGGTCGCCGTTTATGAGCTCGCGGGGGCCCGTGCGGCGCTCGTCGCGATGTGGCTGATCGCGATCGAGCCGACCAACGTCTTCTTCTCCACCTACCTGCACAAAGAGCCGAACATGATCCTCGCCAGCGGCATGGTCGCGTTCGCGGGGGTGATGATCTGGAAGTACGGCCGGCTGCGCTGGGCGGCGTTGATCACCGCGGGTTGCCTGATCGCGGTCGCCACGAGGCCGTACGCCGGCTGGTTCCTGATCGCCGCCGGCGCGGCGATCATGCTCCACGCGGGCCTCCGTCAGGGATCTGCCGAGGGGACCCGCCGCTTCGCCCTGATCGCAATCGTCCTCTTGTTCGGCGCGATCGCCGCGCCGACTGTGCTGGAGGCCTCCACCGACGAGAGTCTCGAGCAGAACGTCCAGGGCTCCCAGGACGCGAACGCCGCCGACGAGGAAGCCAACCTCAGCCTCGAGCGGGTCGACTTCTCGACTCGGGCAGCGATCGTGACCAACCTCCACAGGCGGGTCATCGATGTCCTCGCCAAGCCCTACCCGTGGCAGCTTGGGAACATCAGCCAGAGGCTCGGTGCGATGGGGGCGCTGATCACTCTTGCGGCGCTGTTCTTGCTGGCTCGCCAGTTGCTGCTCAACCGCGGCGCGATCATGGCCCGGGCGGGGCCGCTGATCTACGTTTGGCTCGCGCTCCTGGTTGCCTACTCACTGAGTGCGGGTAACGCCGGCACGGCCTTCCGGTACCGGACGCACATCCTCGTCATTGCGATCTGCGCGCTCGTGGCGCTGCACTTCGCCCGCAAGCGGCCCCCGGTCGAAGCCACGACATCCGAGGCGGAGCCAGAGCCGGGCGAGCTGCAACTCGCCCCCGGGCAGCCGCTGCCCACAACCTAGTCCGGC
>CAXMST010000008.1:0-9311 GCA_964196325.1 uncultured Acidimicrobiia bacterium | reverse complement strand
CCGCCCGCGGCCGGCGGCCGTTCCGGGCGCCCCACCACACGATCTCTCCCGCCGGGCTGGTTGGTGGCGGGACCCCGCCGCGACCCGGTGAGATCAGCCTGGCTCACCGGGGCGTGCTGTTCCTGGACGAGCTGGCGGAGTTCCCCCGGGCCGCTCTCGAGGCCTTGCGTCAGCCGCTGGAGTCCGGGCAGGTGACCATCGCCCGCGCCCGGGGAGCGGTTCGTTTCCCGGCTCGGTTTCAACTGATCGCCGCTGCCAACCCGTGCCCCTGCGGCCGCGGGGAGTCAGACCCGGCCTGCGGCTGCAGCCCGGACGCTGTGCGTCGGTACTCGGCACGGCTCAGCGGCGCCCTCGCCGATCGCCTCGACATCGCGTTGGCGATCTCTCAGCCCGGGGCTGACGCCCTGGCCGGCGATCAGGCCGAGGGCTCGGACGCCGTGCGGGAACGCGTACTCGCCGCGCGGGAGCGGCAGGCGCGGCGACTCGGCGCCGGGATCACCAACGCAGAGTGCGGAGACGCCGAGCTGCGCGGCGCCGTGGAGCTCAGCGAGGCCGCCGGAGTCGCCCTCGGTCGGGCCCAATCCCGGTTCGGACTCAGCGGCAGGGGCTGGACCCGGACCCTGCGCGTCGCGCGTACGGCGGCCGACTTGGAGGGATCGGGCCCGGTCGAGGAGCGGCACGTTCTCGCGGCCCTCTCCTTGCGACGCCGGCCCAAGGAGGTCTGATGGCCTGTGCACGGTGCCTGACGCGGGGCCTCCTGCTCCAGCAGCTCGCCCCTCGCCTGGCCCGAACCGTCGACCGCGGCAGGGGCAGCCGGGCGCGAGACCTCTTGGCGCTCGATGACGACGAGCTCTGCGCCGCCGCCGGTCTCGGGCTCGGAGAGCGACCACGCGTAGGGGGAGCTGCGGAGCCCCGCGCGCGAGATCTCGCCGATCAACTCGGGCCGCTGGGCTGCTGGGCCGCCTGTCGGCATGAGCCGGACTGGCCCGCCTCGCTAGTCGTCCTTGGTGACTCCGCGCCCCGAGCCTTGTTCGGTCGAGGCAGACGCGAGTTGCTGGCAGCGCTCGACCAGCGGCCCGGCGTGACCCTGATCGGGTCGCGGCGAGCTGGCGCCTACGGGATCGAGGTGGCCACCGACCTTGCGCGGGAGCTGGGGGCCGCGGGCTTGGTGGTGCTCAGCGGAATGGCGTTCGGGATCGACAGCGCGGCCCACCATGGCGCGCTGCAGGGCGGTGGGCTGACGGTCGCGGTGCTCGGCTCGGGCCCGGAGCGCGCCTACCCTCGGGCTCGCCGGCGACTGTATGACGAGATCGTTGCCCACGGACTGGTACTGAGCGAGCTGCCCCCGGCTACGCCGACCTTCCGCTGGATGTTTCCGGCCCGGAACCGGCTGATGGCCGCCTTGGGCGAGCTCACCGTGGTGGTCGAGGCAGCCGAGCGCTCCGGGTCGCTGATCACCGCCGAGATGGCCGCCGACTGCGGCCGGCCGGTAGGCGCGGTCCCCGGCCCGGTCACCTCCTGGCGCTCCGCGGGAACGAACATGCTGCTGGCCGATGGAGCTGCGGTGATCCGGGAGCCCCAGGACGTCCTCGATCGGCTGCTCGGCGCGGGGGCGGCCGCGGTGGTGCGGCGCGGCCCACCGCTTGGCGCTCGCGAGCGGCGCGTGCTGGACACGATCGAGGCCGGAGCGCTACACGAGGGAATCGTCGTGGTTGCCGCGTCGCTGGGGGCGGCGGAGGCGGCGGAGGCGACGGGGCAGCTCGAGCTCGCAGGCTACGTCGAGGTCGACGCGACCGGCGGGGTGCGCCGAACCGTCCTCAGGGAGCCCACGGACGAAGCTCGGTCGGGCTGAGCGCCGCTCGCCATTCCCACGGCAGCCGGCGGCTGCAGGCGCTGATTACGATGCTGCTGTGAGCCAACGACAGACTCCAACGGCGCTCTCGATCGCCGGCTCGGACTCGGGCGGCGGCGCTGGCATTCAAGCCGACCTGAAGGCGTTCGCGGCCGCCGGCGTTCACGGGATGACGGCAATCACGGCGCTGACCGCGCAGAACACGGTCGGGGTCAGCGCGGTACACGCGATCCCAGCCTCGATCATCGTTGCCCAGGTTCGGGCCGTGGTCGAGGACATCGGCGTCGACGCGGTGAAGATCGGGATGCTCGGCGACGCGGAGACAATCGCCGCGGTGACCGAGGGCCTCGATCTGCTCGACCCCGGGGTCCCGATCGTGATCGACCCGGTGATGGTCGCCGAGAGCGGGGCGACGCTGCTTTCCGGCGAGGGTCGGGCCGCCCTGGTCGAGCTGCTGCTGCCCAGGGCTACGGTCACCACTCCGAACCTGCCCGAGGCCCGGGAACTGTGTGGCCTCGGGGAGCGGGCCACTCAGCTCGAGCTCGCGGGCGCGGTCCGCGGCCTTGGGCCGCGGGCGGTAATCGTGACCGGCGGCCACGGTGAGAGCGGGACCGACGTTCTCGATGACGGTCGCGGTGAGCCGCTCTTGATCCCCGGCCCAATGCACGGCGACGGCGCCGCGCACGGCTCGGGCTGTACCCACTCCTCGACCGTCGCTGCGCTTCTGGCCCGGGGGCTGGAGGTGCGAGAGGCCGCACCGGTTGCTCGCCGAGTTGCGGCCCGCGCGGTCGCCAACGGCTTGCGCGATCTCGGTGGCGGGGCCGGCCCGGTCGACGTTTTCGGCCTGCGGCCACTGCGAAGCTAGCCCAAGATCGGCGCTACACGACAGGGCCGAGCGGCGCCGGTGCCATAATCGATGCGGTGAAGTTGGTGCGGATGAAGCCGGGATACGGAGACCAGCTCCTCGCTGAGGGCGATCCCGAGATCGCCGAGCAGGAGCGGGAGCTAATCGAGGCATTCCGACGCCAGCTCGACCGCGGTATGTGGGCCGCGGTGCCCACCAATCAGGCGGGCCGGCGTGAGGCCGTTGTGGTCCGCGATTTCGCAGATGTACCCCGCGATGCCGAGCGGGTCATCTTCTTTCCCCCGGCCGCAGGCGGTTGAGCGTGCAGGCGCTGCTCGCGATCTCTGGTGCCGTGATCTTGGTGGTCCTCTTCGTGGTCGCCTTCGGTCCGGGGCTCCGCGCCGCGCTGCAGGCCCACCGGGGAGGCCCTCCGGGGTCGCCGCGGCTGGGGCAGCGGCTCAGCGCTGAGGAGCTCGCGGCCGAGCAGCAGGCCGAGAAGCTGATGGCCGACGTGGTCGGCGCCGGCGGCCTGGAGCAGTATCGGGCGCTCGGCTTCCTGCACTCCTTCGGAGATCCGGAGGGCGACGGCAGCCCCGGATACGGATACCTGATCTACCCCCACCGCCCGATCGTCAGCTTCGATGCGCGCTCGGGCCGTTTGCTGAACGAGCTCTGCGTGAGCTTCCCCGATCAGGAGTCCCTGCAGAGTCGGTTGCCGGACGCCGACGACGTGCTCGCCAAGTGGATGGCGATTCGTGGTGACGAGCTTGGACTGCTCGCCGCGGCCAACATCAACGCGCCCGGTCGTCAGGTCGACCCGGCACAGGCGCGCCGGGATGTGATTCGGCTGCGGGAGTGGACCACCAGTCCGTCTGATGCAAGCGCGACCACCCAGTAGCGTCGGCGGCTCGGCCATACACTGCGGGCCATGAACCCAACAAGCACCCCCACCGCAGCAACAAGCACCCCCACCGCAGCCCTCCGGCCCCGCTCGTCCGCCGTCTTCGACGGGCCCGACCGCGCCGCCGCCCGTGCCTACATGAAGGGCATCGGCTTCGATGACGACGCCCTCAGCCGGCCGACGATCGGGATCGCCAACACCTGGATCGAGGCGATGCCCTGCAACTTCCACCTGCGCGGCCTGGCTGAGCACATCAAGGATGGGGTGCGTGCCGCCGGCGGAACGCCGATGGAGTTCAACACGATCGCGATCTCGGATGGGATCACGATGGGGACCGAGGGCATGAAGACCTCGCTGGTCAGCCGTGAGGTGATCGCGGATTCGATCGAGTTGACCGTCAGGGGTTACCAGTTCGACGCGGTGGTGGCGCTCGCCGCCTGCGACAAGACGATGCCGGGCTGCGCGATGGCCCTGGCCCGGCTTGATATCCCGTCCCTGCTGCTCTACGGCGGCTCGATCGCCCCCGGCAGGTTGCATGGCAAGGACGTCACGATCCTCGATGTCTTCGAGGCGCTTGGGGCCCACGCCGCGGGCTCGATCAGTGATCAGGACTTGCAGGAGCTCGAGGATGTGGCGAGCCCCGGTCCCGGTGCTTGCGGGGGACAGTTCACCGCCAACACGATGGCCTGTGCAATGGAGGCCCTGGGGATCTCACCGGGCGGCTCGGCGATGGTGCCGGCGGCCGACGCGGAGAAGGACACGGTCGCCGAGCAGATCGGGGAGCTGATCCTCCGGGTGCTGGCCGAGGACATCAAGCCATCCGACGTCATCACCCGGGATTCGATCGAGAATGCGATCGCCTGCATCTCGGCCTCCGGCGGTTCGACCAACGGAGTCCTGCACCTGCTCGCGATTGCTCGCGAGGCCGGGATCGAGCTGGCGATCGACGACTTCGAGCGGATCGCGAAGCAGACCCCGCTGCTGGCCGACATGAGGCCGGGTGGCAGGTTCATCGCGACCGACCTCCATCGAGCGGGCGGCGTGCCCCTGGTGCTCAACCGGCTCGATCAGGCGGGCATCCTGCACCGGGATGAGAAGACGGTCAGCGGCCGCACGATCGGCGAGGTGGCAGAGGCTGCCATCGAGTCACCGGGCCAGGAGGTCATCAGGCCATTGGCCGATCCCGTCAAGGCCGACGGCAGCCTGGCGATCCTGAGGGGAAATCTGGCGCCGGAGGGCTCGGTCGTGAAACTGTCCGGGACCGAACGTCGGGGCCAGAGCGGGCCTGCCCGCGTGTTCGAGTGTGAAGAGGACTGCTACGCGGCGGTCAAGTCCCAAAGCATCAACCGCGGAGACGTCGTCGTGATCCGCAACGAGGGCCCTGCCGGGGGCCCCGGGATGCGCGAGATGCTTCAGGTCACCGCGGCGCTGGTCGGCGGCGGCCTGGGCGAACACGTGGCGCTGATCACCGACGGCCGCTTCTCAGGCGCAACCCGCGGCATGATGATCGGGCACGTCGCCCCCGAAGCGGTCAGGGGGGGCCCGATCGCCGCCCTGCGCGAGGGCGATGAGATCACGATCGACATCGATGGGCGCAAGCTCGAGGTGAACCTCACAGACGAGGGGATCAGCGAACGCGTCGCGGCCTACGAGCCTCCCGAGCCCCAATACCGCCGGGGCGTGATGGCGAAGTACGCGGCGACCGTGTCGAGCGCCTCCGAGGGGGCCGTAACCGGCTGAGCGTCGCTCGGTGCCGGAATCTAGCCGCCGGGCTCCAGCGGCTCGACGGCGTCGCCCACCTCGAGCAGCCCGCCGGTCACTATTCCGGCACGGAGGCCGCCACGATCGACGAGGCCGGCCAGTACGCCGGGGTGGGTCAGTCGTTGAAGGTATGCGCAGGGGTGACTGAGCTCGTTGCCGACGCATTCGATGTCCCCGAGGCGAAAGCGCCGGCCGACGAGCTCGTTCACGTCGAGCCCCCGAACGAGGACGTTACGGCGGGAGTCGAGGTGAGACAGGTCGATCCCCGTCTCGGCGGCCATCGATTCGAGTGCCTCTGCGCTGATCAGAGTGAGATCGCGCTGACCCGAGGTCGCGTCTGAGAACTCACCCGCTTCCTCCGCATATCGATCCCCGGCCAGCCCCTTCCCGGCAATCGCTTCGACCCGCTCGACCGAGCGGAGCGGCTCGCCGGCCTGCGCGGCGATGGCAATCGCCTCGATCCGACCGCTCATCGGGGGTCCGCCGCGCTCAGGAACTGGTCAAGGAGGCGGTTGAAGCGCACTGGGCGCTCCGCCATCGGCACATGGCCGCAGTCGTCGAAGATCTCGATTCGAGAGTCGGCGAGCCGCTGGTGGTAGCCGACCGCGTCCGAGGCCGGGACGACCAGGTCATCGCGACCCCAGATCAGCAACACCGGCACCTCGACCCGAGGCAGCCGGTGCAGCAGGTCGTAGCCGGTCAACGCCCCGAGTGCCGGCAGAAAGCCGGGAGTACCGATTGCGTGGGCCGAGAACTCGTAGAGCAGCTCACGCCGAATCTGCTGCGGGTGTCGGAACACGCCCTGGAAGGAGAGCTGACGGATGCCCGGGCGGCGCAGCCCCTTGGTGTTCGCGTGCAGCGCGATCGGGTTCAGCAGGTTCAGCATCCGACCCGCGACCATCACCGGCTCGCGTCTCATCGTCGCGTGACTGACTCCTGCGGCCGAGACGAGCACCAGGCGTTCGATCCAGTTTGGAGCAGCGATCGCGGTCTCGGCGGCGATGAAGCCGCCCATCGAGTTGCCCACAACCGCGGCCCGGTCGAGTCCGAGCTGGACGCAGAACTGATCGAGCAGGCGACCGTAAGCGGGCATGTTGAGCTCCCACGGTGGCAGCGGACTGCGCCCGAAGCCGGGCAGATCCAGCGCTATCGCCCGATACCCCGAACGGGCGAGGTGCGGGAGGTTCTCGAGCCAGTTCTGCCAGGAGCCGCCGAGGCCATGCACCAGTACCACGGCCGGACCTGCACCGATCTCGGCGTAGTTGATCGTGCTCCCCATGACCTCCACCGTGCGCAGGTGTTGGCCCCAGTCGATCTGCAGCCACGCGGGGTCTGGGTTCCCGTAGGGGTCAGGGCCATCCGTGGGGGTCGCCGCCGGCCGCTGGATTCGCCGGTACGGATAGCTGACCGTGCGGGGCCCGAGGTCGGGGCCCTCGGTCTCGGGGCTGGCCACGCGACCGCGCTCAGCTTCCTGCGTCCGCTCGGCCACACCCCAATAGTAGGGCCGGGCAGGCCGGCGCCGGGGTGTGGCGGCTGCGATCATCCGGCGCGGTGGGTGTTCCCCGCACATTGTTCGGCCGCTCGGCCGACCCGGCGCCAGACGCCGTCGAGGGTCCCGCGCGGCGCGTGTTGGTGACCGGCCTGGCGACGCGCTGGGGTACTCGCCTGGCCCGGTCTCTGGAGCGGAACCCCGGGATCGAGGCGATCCTCGGCGTCGATTCCGCCGAGCCGACCGAGGAGCTGGGCCGGACCGAGTTCGTTCGGGTCTCGAACCGCCATGCGCTGATCGAGCGGCTGATCGAGGCAGCCCGCATCGACACGGTGATCGATACCCGGATGGTGGTCGATTCGGGCGCCGGTGGACGCCGGCAGATCCATGAGAACAACGTGATCGGAACGATGAACATCCTCGCGGCCTGCTCGGTCGGCGGCACTCCGGTCCGCCGCTTTGTGTTCAAGTCCTCGGGCCATTACTACGGCGCTGAGCAGGACGATCCGGCCTTTTTTACCGAGGCGATGCCCCGGTCGCACCCGCCTCGTACGCGGATCGAGCGGGACCTGGTCGAGGCCGAGCTCGCGGTTGCCGAATACGCCGAACGACACCCGGCGACCCGGGTCACGGTGCTGCGCTGCGCGAACGTGCTCGGCCCCGGCATGCGGACCTCCCACGCCCGCCTGTTCCGGCTGCGCGCGGTCCCGATGATCCTCGGCTATGACCCGCGCTGCCAGTTCGCGCACCGCGACGACGTGGTCGCTGCCCTTGAGTTCGTCGCGGTCGGCGGTATCGCCGGGGTCTTCAACGTCGCTGGCGACGGCGTCCTGGCGCTCTCCGAGGTGATCTCCCTGCTCGGCAAGAGGCCCGCTCCGATCCTGCCGCCCTACGCGACGGGTGCGGCGGCCGCGGCTCTGAGCGCGCTCGGACTGCCGATCCCGGCCGAGATGCGGAACCAGCTGCGATTCGGCCGGGGCCTCGACAACCGCCTGCTCAAGGCGAAGGGCTATGAGTACCGCTACAGCTCGGCACAGGCGGTGCTCAGCCTGGCCGAAGAGCAGATTCTGGCACCAATCAGCCGTGCGGCAGAGCTCCGCTCCGGGGATGAGCGGGAGGTCGATGAGTTCATCAGGCGCAGCCCGCTTACCGCCCCGGCCGGCCACCCCGGGTAACGACGAACGCGCAACCCTGGTTGCAATTTCGGCGCTACGCCCCGGCCGGTCTGGGCCGTTTCTTAGACTTACCATTAGACCCACGCCCCCCACCGCAGCCCCAGGAGTGGCAGAGCCATCTCACGCAACGTGCAAATCTCAGTCGTCGCCGCGGTTCTGGCGCTGATCTCCGCCGTGCTGCTGCTCTACTGGTTCGACTCCAGCTACGACGATCAGATTGCCGAGGGGGTGATGATCGGCACCGTCGATGTCGGAGGCCTGGAGCGCGCGGCCGCCTCGTCACAGATCGAGGCGAGTCTGGTCACGCCGCTGCAGAAGAACGTGGTCGTCACCTACGAGGATGAGCGCTTCAAGCTCCGTCCGGAGCAGCTGAGGATCCGGGCGGACGTCGATGGGATGGTCGAGGACGCGATTGCCGCATCCCGGGAGGGCGACATCATCTCTCGCTCGATCCGCGAGATCAGCGGCGGCGAGGTTGACCACCGTGTCGAGCCAACGATTTCCTTCTCGAAGCAGGCGGTGGATGACTTCGTCGCCGGCGTCGCCACGAACATCAATCGCGAGGCGGTCGACGCCTCGGTCGAGCCGACCGCGACCTCGATCCAGCCGGTCTCCGCGGAGACCGGGCGCACCTTGGAGGAGGCCGAGCTGCGGAAGCAGATCCTGGCGGCCCTTCAGGATCCCGACGATCGCAACGTCGAGGCGAAGGTCGATGAGGTCGAGCCCGACGTGACAACCGCTGACCTGGTCGCCCAGTACCCGACCTACATCGTCGTCGACCGCGACTCCTTCAAGCTTCGGCTCTACAAGAACCTCGAGTTGGCCGAGACCTACACGGTTGCGCTCGGTCAACTCGGTTACGACACGCCCCGGGGCCTGTACCACATCCAAAACAAGGCCGAGGACCCGACCTGGAGCGTTCCCGACTCCGACTGGGCGGGCGAGCTTGCCGGGCAGACGATTCCACCCGGTCCCGACAACCCCTTGAAGGCGCGCTGGATGGGGATCTACAACGGCGCCGGGATTCACGGGACCGCGGACGAGGACTCGCTCGGGAGCCTTGCCTCGCACGGCTGCATCCGGATGTCGATCCTCGATGTCAAGGACCTCTATGACGACGTCCCCACCGGTGCCCCGATCTACATCTCCTAGTGGGGTGTTGCACAACGTTGTCCCGGAAATGGCGAGTGCCGGGCGACGCCAGGCGAGGACGCAGGGAGCCCTCGTAGCAGCGCTACGTGGGCGACCGAGGACGATGGATGGCGTCGAGCCGGTGCCGCCAGTTTCGG
>CAXMST010000007.1:0-16663 GCA_964196325.1 uncultured Acidimicrobiia bacterium | reverse complement strand
GGGCCGGCGAGGGCCGCGAGTTCCTGATTCATGCCGAGGGGGCACAAGACGCGGTCGAGGCGCTCATCGGGTTGCTTGGCGAAGACGCTGCCGCGAGCGGCGTCGACGACATCAGGATCGAGGAGCTCAAACCGGAGGGCCATGAGCAGTTTGCCGTCCGCGGGGTCAGCGCCGGCTGCTTTGAGGTCGTCGAGGTCAGGCGGGGCTTCGAGCTTCGCCTCGAGGTTGAGGGCGCGATCCGGGTCTGGGCGCTGCCGAAGGCTCCGTCGATGGATCCAGCCGTGAAGCGGATGGGGTTCGAGGCCGGCGACGCGGGGCCTGGTGAGGAGGAGGGCGGGACGATCTGGGACGCCGGCGCATACGAGCAGGGCGGTCGGGTGCCTTGGCCGGCGGCGATCGAGCGGGGCCACGCGGTGTTCGTCCTCCATGGGGCGAAGCTGAGCGGTGGATTCGCCTTGCAGCGCATCCGGCGCGGATCGAGAACGCAGTGGCTGCTGATCAAGCGCCGGGATGGGCATGCGCGGCGCCAGCCCGACCAGGGACCGGGGCGAGGCTAGCGTCGAGCCCCGCGTGACTCTCCGGCGTTAGGCGGGCTTTGCCCAAGAGTCGAGCAGGTGCTCGAGACCGACGATCAGCCGGTTGATCTCGGTGGCGTCGGCTCCGGCGCTCAACACCGCGAACAATCCCATGGCACCGAGCACGAGGACCTCCGCCCGACCGTCGATCGGCTCGTCGATCTCACCCAACTCGAGCGCGCGGCTGAGGGCGGCGCGAAACGCGCTCCCGAGCTCTTCGCGGTAATCGGCCGCCATGTCCCGGACGAAGGGATCGGTGCTCCCCCGTTCGACCGAGGTGTTCACGATCAAGCAGCCCGTTGGCGCCGCCTCCGACGACTCCGTGACGACTCCCCGCAGAAGGCTCAGGAACGCGCGGATGTCATCCAGTCCGCGCTCACCCTCGGCGAGCTGACCCCTCCAGAGGGGAACCCGGCCCTCCGCGTAGTGGCGAAGGCATGCCTCGAAGAGACCGTGCTTGTCGTCGAAGGCGTTGTAGAGGCTGGCACGACCGACGCCCGTGGCGTCCACGAGGTCGCTCACCGAGGCTGACTCATAGCCGTCGCGCCACAAGGTCGTCATCGCGGCCTCGAGCACTGTGTCGGTGTCGAACTCGCGTGGGCGTGCCATACCCGGATCATACTAGAACGCTCGTTCTGTTATATTGGACCGACCAGTCAACTACTAACCTCGAATAAGGGTGATGAACCAATGCCTGATAGCGCACCAATGCCCGACAGCACACGGAAGACCGCGATCGTCACCGGAGCCACATCCGGCCTCGGGCTGGAGGCCGCCGCCCAGCTCGGCCAGGCCGACTATGCCCGGGTAACGATCACGGGCCGCAGCGAAGAAAGAGCCGAGGCTGCAAGGGCGCAGCTGGTCGCTCGCACCGGACGCGACGTCTTTGAGACTCTGGTGCTGGACCTGAACAAGCCGCAGAGCGTCAGCGCAGCTGCTGAGGAGCTCGTCCGCCGTGGACAAAAGTTTGACTTCCTGCTGCTCAACGCGGGAATGGTCTCGGGCGGCGAACTCGTGAAGACCGCGGAGGGCATCGAGGTCACATCGGCCTCATCGCTGATCGGCCATCACCAGCTCACGATGCAGATGATCGAAGACGACCTGCTGTTTGACCACGCTCACATCGTGATCGCGGGCTCCGAAGCCGCTCGCGGGGACGTGCCTACGTTCAAGCCGGTTGACCTCAGCGATTTCGCCGCCAAGAGCCACGACGGAGATCTGGCCGTGGCCGCCGAGGCGCTGTTGCGCTACGACCCGCCGCTGAAGTACAAGCCGGCGACCGCATACTCCAACGCGAAGCTGTTCGTGGCGTATTGGAGCGCCGAGCTGGCCCATAGGCTGCCCACCGGTACCACGGTCAACGCTGTGTCGCCGGGCAGCGCGCCAGACACGGGCGCGGCTCGCAACGCCAACTTCTTCATGAAGAGGATCTTGTTGCCCTTCTTCCAGCTGGTCCCGGGAAAGGCGGCCACGACTCCGGTAGCCGCCAGCCGCTATATCGAGGCGAGCGCGTACCCCGAGCAGGTGACCGGCCAGTTCTTCGCATCGGCGCCAAAGAAGATGATTGGCGACCTCCACAAGGTGGATCTGCCGCATGTAGCTGACCGGGAGAGTCAGGCGGCCGCCTGGGACGCGATCGTCAAGGTTGCCGGCGGCGTTGATTACCCAGTCGCCGCCTAGTTGATACGTCCGCAGCTTCCGACATGAGAAAAGGACCGCAAGTAGCATGAGAAAAGGACTGCAGTAGAAATGGACCCGAAAGCGACAGCGGCAGGCCGGGGCGGGGTGGGGTCGAAGAACTCCCTGCTCGCGTTGCTCGCCGTGGCCCAGTTCATGGTCGTTCTCGACGCCTCGATCGTCAACGTCGCGTTGCCCTCGATCGGCGCCGACCTCGAGTTCGCCCAGGACGACCTGTCGTGGGTCGTCAACGCGTACGTGCTCGCCTTCGGCGGCTTCTTGCTGCTCGGTGGGCGCGTCGCCGACCTCGTCGGTCGGCGCCGCGTCTTCGTGATCGGCTTGGTGGCGTTCGCGGCGGCGTCCCTGCTTGCCGGGCTCGCTCAGTCCCCCGGATGGCTGACCGGCGCCCGGGTCGGCCAGGGTCTCGCCGCCGCGTTCCTCTCGCCGGCGGCGCTGTCGATCATCGTCGCCACGTTTAGGGAGGGCCCTGAGCGCAACCGGGCGCTCGGCGTCTGGGGCGCTGTCGCCGGGGCCGGGGCTGCCGCGGGCGTGTTCCTCGGTGGCGTCCTGACGTCCGTCGCCGGCTGGGAGTGGGTGTTCTTCGTCAACGTCCCGGTCGCGCTCGGTGCGGCCGCGCTCGCGCCCTCCTTCGTCCCGGAGAGCCGCAGCGAAGAGGATCGCGAGGGCTTCGACCTTCCCGGCGCGGTGACCGTTACCGCCGGCCTCTCCGTCCTCGTCTACGCGATCGTCGAGGCGGCCAATGTCGGCTGGACGTCGGCCCAGACGGTCATCCTGCTGGTCGCCGCCGCCGTCCTGCTGGCGCTCTTTGTTGCAATCGAGCAGCGAACGGAGGTGCCGCTGGTCCGCCTGGGCTTGCTCCGTAGCGGGACCGTGGCGGGCGCGAACATCGTGATCATGACCGCGATGGCGGCGCTGTTTGCGATGTTCTTTTTCGTCTCGCTCTACATGCAGCAAGTGCTCAGCTATACGGCGTTCGAGGCCGGCGTCGCCTTCCTGCCGATGGCGCTCACCTTCGTGATCGGCTCCGGGATCGGATCGCAGGTGGTCGGCCGGATCGGCTTCAGGCCGGTGATCGTCGCTGGTCTCGCCCTGGTCGCGGTTGGGCTCATCCTGTTCTCCCGCGTCAGCGCCGACGGGACGTTCCTGGCGAACATCCTCCCGGCCGAGGTCGTCTCGGCGCTGGGCGGCGGCATGGCCCTCGTCGGGCTGATCATTGCCGGGACGAGCGGTGTGGCGGCACGCGAATCCGGCCTCGCAAGCGGGCTGATCAACGCCTCGCAGCAGATCGGCGGCGCGCTCGGCCTCGCCGTCCTCGCGTCCGTGGCGACGAGTCGAACCGACGACGTGTTGGCCCAGGCAGGTGATCCAAGCGCCATCCCGGGCGCGTTGACCGAGGGATTCCAGGCTGCGTTCCTGGTCGGCGCGGGCGTCGCCATCCTCGGCGCGGTCGTCGCGCTCGCCCTAATTCACGCCGCGGATAGCCGCCTGCATCGAACAGCCTGCCAGGAGGACCACGAGGCCCAACTCGCCGAAGATCGTGGCCTCATGCGGGCCCGCGTCCCCGCTTTCGGCGGCCTGTTCTGCCGCGTCTCCTTCCTGCGCCTGATCGAGCGGCCGCAGCCCACCGTGGCCGCGGTGGCCGCGGCAGACGGAGACGGAGACGGATCAGGCGGCTCGCCGGGGTCCGGGGGACCACCCGGCTGAGGTTGCCACAGCCCACCGATCTACCACAAGGAGGAGCAATGACCGAGATGAGATTCCCGGCCCCGACCGAGGGGTTCGTCCTCACCCAGTTCATCGTCGTCGAGGACGTCGCGCGCTCGCGCGACTTCTACGTGGACGTGCTCGGCGGTGAGGCGGTGATGGACGGCGAGCCGACGGTCGTCAAGCTCGCTAACGGGTGGGTAATCATCAACGTCGGCGGCGGGCCGACCGACGACAAGCCCGAGGTGACGGTGGCGCCACCCGGCGATCCGAACCTGGTGAGCGCGTTCCTGAACATCCGCGTTGCCGATATCCAGGCGACCTACGAGGAGTGGAGCGCGAAGGGCGCCGAGTTCGTCACCCCGCCGATCGATCGCGGCGCGGAGATCCGCTGCTTCATGCGCGACCCGGATGGCCACCTGATCGAGGTTGGCCAGTCGACTGGGATCCTAGGAGGCTAGGCCGGGCTGAGCGCCGTCAGCCCGCCAGGGGGCGGCTGCGCAATCAGTCATCTAGTCGAGCGTCGGATCCGAGAGCACAACCGATGTCTCGATCTGGCGGTCCGGAATCGTCCAGTAAGCCTTGAGCAGCGCCGTTTTCTCCTCCGGGGAGACGAGCTCAAAGCCGTTGCGCTGATAAAAGCAAATCGCCGACTCCGCGGCGGCCCAGGTCCCCACCAGCATGCGCCGATCGCTCAGGTCTCGCAGATGCCGGAGCAACGCACGACCGACGCCGCGCCGCTGGTTGCCCGGCAAGACGTAGGCGTGGCGGATCAGATCGACGTCGCGCAGCGCCTGCACGCCCATGATTCCGATCAGCTCGGCATCCGCCTCGTAACCCGAAAAGACCACCCCGGCAGCGATCTCGTCGTCGAGCTCGCGCGGATCCATGTAGGGCTCGTGCCAGCGGTCGGCCGGGATCACCCCGCGGTAGGCCTCCGCGGCACTGTTGACGATCGCCAGAATCGCGTCGCGCTCGTCGTTACCACAGGGTCTGATGCGGCTCATGGCGGCAATCTAGGGGGTGGTCGCTGCACGCTCCTACGTCGCGCGGAACAGGAGCGCCCGAGCGGGCGGGGGAGGGCGCGACGATCCTAGAGCGGAACTCCCGCCTGGGCGCAGCGGATCAGCGCGGCGGTACTGCTCCTGGCCTGCGTTCGTGCCAGTCGGTAGCCGACTCATAGGCGTTGCCAACCCGCAGCACCGAGCGTTCGCCGAGCGGCCTGCCCACAATCTGTAGGCCGATCGGCAGGCCATCCACAAACCCACATGGGACAGTCATCGCCGGCTGGCCCGTGAGATTGAAGGGACAGGTGAACGCGACCAGCGGGGCTAGGTCCCGGCCCGGATCGAGCTCCGCCAGCGGCATTGCCTCGCGCGGTGTGGTCGGCGTGAGCAGAGCGTCGAGCCGCTCGCGCTCGAAGGCGAGGGCCAGCGCGGAGCTGAGCGAGTAACGGAAACGCTGGGCAGACTCGTACCAGGACGCCGGGATCGCGGCTCCAAGCCGCAAGAGCTCGCGGACGGCGTCGTTGTAGTCGCCCGGGTGCCGATCGATCAGCGATGCGTGCGCTGTCGCGAGCTCGACGGGGAAGATCGTGAAGATCGCTTGCGGCGCCAACCCGATCCCCGGAGGGTCGACTTCAACAACCGCCGCGCCGAGCTCGGCGAGCTGTGAGACTGCGACCGCGTGCGCATCCAGCACCGCCTCGGTCGCGCCGAGCGAAGCCAGCGACTGCGGCGGCAGGTACCCCAGCCGCATCGCTTCAACCGAATCCTCGATCGTGCCGATCCCCGATCCCGCCGCGACGTCAAAGACGGCCGCAGCTCGGCCCACCGAGGGGGCGAGAATCCCCAAGTGATCGATCGACGGCGCACTCGCAGGGCGTTGCACGCCGCCGGTGCCGATCAAGCCGTGAGTCGGCTTCAAGCCCACGACGCCCGTCATCGCGGCCGGGATCCGGACCGAGCCGGCCGCGTCCGTGCCGAGCGCGAACCCGGACGACCCGACCGCCACCGAGGCGCCGCCTCCGGCGCTGGAGCCGCCCGGATAGTGGTCGAGCCGCCATGGGTTTCGTGTCGGCGGCTCGTCGAGGCCGCAGGTGAGCTCGTGGGCCCAATGCTTTCCGAGGACGATCGCTCCGGCAGCACGCAGGCGCCCGACCACGACCGCGTCCGCCTCGGGAGTCTGTCCTTCGAACAGCCGCGAGCCGCAACTGCAAGGCATCCGCGAGACATCGATAACGTCCTTGACCCCGAACGGGATGCCGTGCAAGGTGCCTCGGGGGGTCCTTTCGTCCATGCTCCGGGCCGCGCGCCGGGCCCCGTCCGGATCCGCGTAGACATAGGCGTGAACGGACGGCTCAGTCGCTTCCAAGCTGGAAACTGCTTGCTCGACGTTGGTTATCGCGTTCGCTGGGGCTGCTGCTTGGCCAACGAGGTCGTGATCGACGCTCACCGGCCACTCTGGCTCGAAGGCGATGCTCGGCGGCCCGATCGGTGTCGACTCAGCGAGCAACTCGGCGATGAATTCCCGGTGCGAGTCGAGCTGCGATGCGACCGATCGCGTCACGCCGGGCTGTCCTTCGACTTCATCCGCTCGAGGCTACATCTCGAGGGTGCGGCGGGGCCGAGGGGCCTCCACTCAGAATCCCGCGGCATACCCGTCTTTTCGCGGATCCGATCCACCGACCAGGGCATCGCCGTCGACGAGGATGCACTGACCGCCGCCGAAGCGGGAGGTGTCGCGCTCGCGCACGCTCCGCAATCCGAGTCGATCGAGCTCCTCGACCCGGCCCCACAAGCCCTGCTCGAGCCGCATGACGTCCCCATCAACCAAGAATCGGGATCGGTCGAGGGCTGCCTGGGGATCGAGGCGATCATCGACGAGCGCGGAGACGAGTTGCATATGGGCCTGGGCTTGGATGAAGCCGCCCATCACTCCGAACGGCCCAAGCAGCCGGCCGTCGCGCAGGAGCATCCCCGGGATGATCGTGTGGAAGGGACGGCGCCCTGGTTCCACGCGGCCGCCGACCGTGAAGCCGGCGCCCCGGTTTTGGAGGACGATTCCGGTATCGGGCGCAACGATCCCCGAGCCGAAGTCGGCGTACAGGCTCTGGACCATCGAGACCGCCATCCCGCTGCCGTCGACGGCGCACAGATACACGGTGCCGCCGCCGGGCTCGGCGACCCGCGCCTGCGCCTCGCCGCGCCGCCGGGCGAGCCGGGCCGGATCGAGTAGAGCGCTCACGTCGGCGCCGTCGCGGACGTGGCTGAGGGCGTCCTCGAGCGCGAGGCGCGCGCAGGCGATCTGGCTCGGCAGGTCGGGCGTCATGCCCTCGAGCAGTCCCAGGGCCTCGGCCGCGGCAACGCCCTGCGTCGGGGGCGGCAACTCCGCGACCTCGACCCCGCGATAGCCGATCCGCAACGGCTGCGCCCATGAGGCCCGGTAGCGCTCGAGGTCCTCCTGCTCGAGCCAGCTCACAGCGCAGATCGCCTCGGCGACCGAGCCCCCGTAGACCGCATCCGGGCCGTGCTCACAGATCCGCCGCAGGGTTCTGGCCAGGTCGGGCATGCGAACCCGTTCACCGAGCCGCGGCGCTGGCGCCAGCTCGGACGGGAGCTGGTCGGCCGCGGCCCAGGCGGCGGCGGTGCGCGGTGCCACGGCGAAGCCGCGCTCGGCTATGTCGATCGCGTCGGCCAGACACCGATCAAGGCCGAGCCGGCCGTGGCGCTCTGCCAAGGCCGCCCAGCCGCCGGCCGCACCCGGCACCGTGACCGAGTGTGGGCCGCGCTCTTTCACAGGCTTGAGCGGGAACGCGTTCGCAGGGGCCGCGCCGGCGGCGTCGAGCCCGCTCAGCTCACCGTCTCGCCAGATCAGGGCGAAGGCATCACCACCGATCCCGGTGGACATCGGCTCGGTCACCGAGAGCACGGCCGCCGCAGCCAACGCGGCGTCCGCGGCGGTCCCGCCACGCTCCAGGGCCCGCAGGCCCGAGCGCGTCGCCAGTGGCTGGCTGGTCGCGACCATCGCCTCACCGGCGACGGCCGGCGGACGCCCGAATGCGTGTCGGAATGCCACCTCTAGGGCGCGTCCGCGGGGCGGACCTCTGGGTCGCGCAGCCCAACGACGAGCACCCTCAGAGTGCAGATCTCAGTCTCCGCCATTCGCGCCGTCTCGGCCATCTGGTGCCGCTTCTCCATGGGCGTGAAGCTACCAGCGATGATTGCCCATTCCAGCCGGCGGGCAGGTCCCGTCGAAAACCGCAGCTTGATCACCGGCCCTTCCGAAGCTGACGACCGCGGCGGTCGGGCGTCGGATCGTCAGCAAGTCGACCTGATCCGGCCTTGTCACAGCCCCGGGCAAGATCCCTCGGGGGCAACAGAGCGGATCAAGACCGACCGCCGCGACGCCGAGCATCTGGTCCGCCTGCTGCTCGCCGGCAAACTTTCAGCGGTCCGCATCCCGGGCCCACCCGAGGAGGCGATGCGTGATCTGGTCCGCGCCCGCGAGAATCTGCGCATGGATCTAATGCGGGCGCGGCACCGGCTCTCGAAGTTCCTGCTGCGTCGCGAGATCCGCTTTGAGGGGCCGGGCAAGAACTGGACCCGGCGCCATCTGCAGTGGCTGGCAAAGTTGGAGTTCGACGACCCGGCGGCGCAGGCCACCTTCGAGGACTACCGGGGCGCGGTCGAGGCCCTGCTGCACCGAAGGGGCGAGCTCGAGCGTCGGATCGAAGCTTTGATTCCCGGCTCGCCTCGGGCCCAGGCGGTGGGCCAGCTCAGGTGCCTGCGCGGGATCGACACCCTGGCCGCGGTCGGCCTTTGCGCCGAGGTCGGCGACTTCGCCCACTTCGGCCGGGCCGGGCCGGCCTGGTGCCCTCCGAGCCTCCGCTGGGCAGGTCTGCCGGCCCGTCTGCTGTCTGTCGCTCGGCGAGCGTGCGGCCCCGGAGAGTTGCTTGCGTAGCCTGCATCAGGTGATATTCTTTACCAATGGCACGAAACGTAAAGAACACCACCCGCGTCTCCAGCAAGCATCAGGTGACGATCCCCGCCGACGCATTCAGGTCCGCCGGCTTCCAGCCCGGAGACACTGTTCACGCCAAGGCCGATGGTGCCGGGCGGGTCGTTCTGACCAGGGTTGAGGAGCTCCTCGATCGCTTTTCCGGCGCCCTCGATAGCGGCGGTGAGCTGAGGAATACGATCGAGGGCCTGCGTCAGGAATGGCGGTAGCCGTCGATTCGAACGTGGTCATCGGCTTCCTGGACCGCGGCGATGCTTTCCATGCGGCCGCCGATGCCAAGATCCGTGTCTTGTTGAGCGAGCGGGAGCTCCTGTACGCGTCATGTGTGACCTATGCGGAAGTGCTTACCGGAGCGAAGCTGGGTCATCACGACGAGTCGGTCGTACGCGGGTTCTTCGACCAGCTGATCACCCGCATCCTGCCTGTCGAGGTAGACGTTGCTGAGCGTGCGGCGGAGCTGCGCGGGCAGAAGCAGTCGTTGCGTATGCCGGATGCGCTGATCCTTGCCGGGGCTGAAGTGAGCATGGATGTCGATCGGATCGTCTGTGCCGACAGCGTAGCCCTCGATCTTGCGGGCGCTCTGCGCTGCCGGGTTGATCCGTTGCGCCCCGGCTAGACAGCGCGGTCGCGGCCGGCCCCGGTGCCCCTGCGAGGAGCTTCGGCAGTGAGCCAGGCCGGGTTTAACGGAGACCTCGAACCCAGGACGGTTACGTCCTGGCGAGAGGAGAACCTCCGACGATGCCCCAACAGAAGAAGTACCCCGACGAGCTGCGCCAGCGAGCGATCCGCCTGGTCTTCGACTCCGGCCGCCCGATCGCCCATGTCGCCCGCGATCTCGGGATCAATCCCGAGTCGCTGCGCAACTGGGTGCGCCAGGCCGAGGCTGACGAGGGCAGGCAGGCCGAGCTGCTGAGCAGCACCGAGCGGGAGGAGCTGAAGACCCTCCGCAGCGAGGTCCGCGAGCTGCGTCGGGCGAATGAGATCCTCCGCTCCGCATCGGTTTTTTCGCGACCGAACTCGACCCACGGCGGCCGAAGTGAGCGCCTTCATCGACAAGCGCCGAGACGACTTCGGGGTCGAGCCAATCTGCCGGGCCCTGGGGGTCTCGTCCTCCGCCTACTACGAGCGCCGCTCGGGCGGCGCTCCGCTCGCGCGATCGAGGACGAGCGGCTGGCAGAGCTGATCAGGACCACGCATGCCAAGAACTACTCCGCCTACGGCTATCGGCGAACCTGGAAGGCGCTGCTTCGGGCCGGTGAGCAGAGCCTCACCCGCTGCCGGGTGCAGCGGCTGATGCGCGAGGCCGGGATCCAGGGCGCAAAGCGCAGCGGCAGGCGACGGCGCACCACTACGCTCGATACCGGCGCTCAGCCCCGCCCTGATCTGGTGAAGCGCGACTTCAGCGCCGAGGCACCGAACCGGCTATGGGTTGCCGATCTGACCTATCTGCGGAGCTGGGAGGGCCCGAGCTTTCTCGCCTTCGTGATCGACGTCTACAGCCGGCTGATAGTCGGCTGGCTCGCTGCCCACATGCGCACCGACCTCGTCCTCGACGCGCTGCGAATGGCGCTCGGCACCCGTCAGCACGGAGCCGACGTCGAGCTCGTCCATCACTCCGACCGCGGCAGCCAATACACCTCGGCCGACTTCACCCAAGAGCTCACCGACCACCGCGTTCTTGCCTCGGTCGGCTCGGTCGGCGACGCCTACGACAACGCGCTGGCCGAGTCCTTCGTCGACTCCTTCAAGACCGAGCTGATCGCCGACCGCGTCTGGCGCACCCGCAGCCAGCTCGAGCTGGCCGTCGTCGAATACATCTCCTGGTTCAACAACGACCGCCTGCATGAGTCGCTCGGCGACATCCCGCCGGCGGAGTTCGAGGCCCTGCATGACGATCGCCCGCCGCCGGTCTCCGCTCGCCCTCCGGGCTCGCTGCGCCCGGCGGCAGCAGACCCCACTACGCTGATTGATGGAACATAGGAAACCAACCGAAATGGTCTCCGTCGAACCCGGTCCGGCTCAAAGCCGCCTCGAAGCCCTGCACCAGCGCGGTCGGTGCCGCCGAGGCTGACGTGGCTGCGGCCTGCGCCTAGGGCCTCAGAGGGTCGTGCATAGGGGGAGGTTGCACGTTGGCCGGCACCTGCTGACATCCGCGATGGCATTGGGTGTGAGAAGCAGCCGGCGGGGTTGCGGTCCGTGGGCAAAGGGACCCTTCCGGGGTGGACCGATCAGGCAACGAGCGGTGCCCGTTCGACGATCCGTGCGTCGTAGCGAGAAACGAATCGGGCCACCTATCGGATCTCAGGGAGACGCACGGATTGACGCCTCCCGACGCTAGACCGGGCTCCCCTTTGCATGGCGACCTCAACCGCGCGCGGCACCGATAGCAGTCCGCCGTCGGCGAGCCGCGCCGCGCGAGTAGGGGGTGCGACCAGGCCTTGTAGGGTGCGACCAGGCGCCATATGCCACTGGGCTCGACGATGCCATCACCCATAGAAGGGGACGATCATGGGAATAGAGATCTACTCGAAGGATTGGTGTCCTTACTGCGCCAAGGCCAAGGCATTGCTCAGGGCCAAGGGGGTCGAGTATCAGGAGATCGACATCACCTCGAACTACGAGCTCCAGCAGGAGATGACTCGGCGCTCCAAGCGGCGCACGATCCCGCAGCTCTTTCTCGATGGTGAGTCGATCGGCGGTTACGACGACCTGGCCAACCTCAACGCCACGGGAGAGCTCGACCGACGATTGGGTGTCGAAACCATGACGGACCTGAGCAAGCTGTACGACGTGGCGGTGATCGGAGCCGGACCGGCGGGGCTCGCAGCGGCGATCTACGCGGTCCGCAAGAACCTCTCCACGATTGTGATCGCGACGGACGTGGGTGGGCAGTTGGGGACCACCTACGAAGTGTCCAACTATCCGGGTTTCGATCTCATCACGGGGCCGGACCTGGTCCAGAGGTTCGTCGAGCACGTGCAGCAGCACGGGATCGAGCAGCTCATCGGCGAGAAGGTAACGGGGATCCGGGTCGTGGGACGAACCAAGGAGATCGACACGGCCTCGGACAAAGTGATCCGCGCCAGGACCGTTGTCATCACCACGGGTGCACACAAGCGCACGCTCGGTATTCCCGGCGAGAAGGAGCTGACAGGCAAGGGTGTCGTCTACTGCTCGACCTGCGACGGACCGCTGTACAAGGATCTGCCGATCGCCATCGTGGGGGGCGGAAACTCGGGGCTGGAAGCGGCGATCGAGATGGACGGAGTAGCGAAGAGGATCTACTTCATCTCACGGGGCGAGTGGACGGGCGATCGGATCATGCAGGACAAGGTCAGCGCGGCTGAGGGAGTCGAGGCGCTCAGGTTCCATCAGGCGGTCGAGATCCACGGAGAAGATCGGGTCCAAGGGCTGACGGTAAAGAACCTCGAGTCCGAGGAGACCCGCCGCCTGGACGTGGAGGGCGTCTTCATCGAGGTCGGTCTCTTTCCCAACACCGACTTCCTGCTGGACCTGGTCGAGACGAACGAAAGGGGCGAGATCAAGGTCGACCGGCATGGGCGGACGGGAGTGCGAGGTTGCTTCGCGGCCGGCGACGCAACCGACATCCATGACAAGCAGGTCGTGATTAGCGCGGGCCAGGGAGCCAGCGCCGCACTGGCGGCCTTCGAGTACCTGGCGAAGCAGGTTTGAGTTGCGCCTTGTGGGTTCCGGACGACGTCGGCAGGACGAGCCGACAATGCGGGAAACTGATGCTCTCTAAGCCATCAGGGATCGGGATTCCGCTGTGCCCAGCGCTGTCTCAGCGGTCCGAAGACCTGGCCTGCCAACCCGAGCGCCTCGGCCTGCTCGAGCGCGAGTGGGCGGAGGAACTACGGCCACGCAGCGCCCCCTGGCTCGACGCCGTAGCGAGCCTGGCGGCTGAGGCGATCGACTAACGCCATCGCGAGGACGCTATACGTAGTGCCAGCACGCCCTGCAGCGCCCCATGAATTCGAGACCGCTGGGGGTGCCGGCCGCCGGCGGCCGGCCCGGGCTCTGAACGGGGCGGGGCCGCACCGGTCGGCTACCGGCTGGTGGATCGTGGCCGTGTCCAGACGCGCGGACGGTTCGCGCCGCCTACGCGCGCAGGTGGCCCCGCTCGAGGAGGATCCGGGCCAGCTCAAACGCTGCCAGGCAATCGTCCGTCGAGTTGGCGCTTGCCGCGACGATACTGAGACCGGCGCGTTGCTCGAGGGCGAGGGCCGCGGCGCGCTCCGCGCCGAGCCTCGCCACCTCCCAGCCGCTGCGCCCCTCGACTCGGGCGGTGGTTGCGAAGCAAACGCCCGGCGCGCCTGCGCGGAGCGCAGCGTCGTAGGCGGTGCCGCCTGTGGCGGAGACGACCACCACGACCTGACCTGCGAGCCGAGCCAGCGCCGGCAGCTCGGCGCCCTGGTTGGCGGCCAGTTCCACGTTGGTCTTGGTTTCACCGATCGCCTCGAGGACCGGGCGCGCCGAGGCGGGCTGGCGCCCGTTGGGGTCGACCCGAGGCTCGGCCACGACAACTACGCCTGACCGGGCCTCTCGGGCCAGCACGGCGGCGTGGCTGCCAACGGCCGCCGGGTCGACGGCGACCGGGACCGCCGCTCCGGCCGGCGAGGCGCCGAGCACGGCGACTGCGCCGGTGGCCAGCGCCGCCTCGGCGCTCGTCGCGGCGTCGATCACGTCGACGATGCAGACCACCCGCCCGCGAGCTCCGGCGTCGGCAGCGCCGCTGGCGTCGAAGCCGACCTCGAGGGCGCTAGCCATCCGCCGCTCGGTGCGCCTCGCGCCGGCCGTATGCGGGCGCGCCTGCCAGACGAGCGGCGAGCGCGCCGGCGGCGCCGGCGGCGCTGAAGAACTCGGGCTCTGAGGCCAGCGATTGCCCCATGGTCTCGGCTCGGACGCCGAGCCCCTGGAGCAGGGTTACGGCTGGAGCGCCATCGAGCTCGGTGAGCCGATGCCGCTCCTCGACGCCGGCGTCCCGCAGCGTGTCGCGCACGAGCTCCTGGCGCTCACCGCCGAGGACCGGGAGCGCCACCTCAACGGGGGTCTGGGCGATCCTGGTGAGGACTGTAATCGAGTGTGGTGAGACCCCGTAGTGCCGATAGAGCGGGTCGGCGAAGTTGATTCGCAGCGCGGCGACCGGCTGACCGTGGAGGATCGCAGCGACGTTGAGTGCCATCCCGCTGGAGACATCGCTCGCGCCCCAACGCGTCCCCGTTCCGACCTTTCCGACCCCGTCGGAGACGACGACAACGTCGGCATCGCAGACTGCGCGGGCCGCCAGCAGCGCGGAGAACAGGTTGACGGCCTCGTGGTCCCCCCCGAGCGCCTGGCCGGCTGTGATCACCGAATCGATCAGCCCCGCCTGCCGCAGATCGTGGACCTGGTGGGATAGCCAGAGCGGCAGGGCGGCGCCATCGGTCATCACGTATGCGACTCGAGCCGCCCCTGCCGCCTTGGCGCCGGCGCAGGCGACGCCGAGCATCGAGTGGAGGGGAAGCCAGAGGACCGGCAGCCCGCCAAGATCCTTCGTCGCCTCGAGCGCCGCTCGATGCGGGCTGGACTGCTCCTCGACTGCGAGCACCTTCGCCTGGTGGGGCGTGTAACGCATCTTGATGATGTGCCCCTGCGCCGGGGGATCCTGGTCTTCCTGCCCCTCGACCGCAACCACGAAGTGGTATCCGCCGCTCCCGAGTCCCGAGGCGAGCGCAGTGGTGTTGAGGACGACGGTATCGCCCACCGTGACCGGGCCGGTGAGGGCCGGGTAGGCGATGGCGGGTTCTCGAGAGCCAGCGAGGTCAACCCACAGCTCAGCGAGGCCGGGTCGACAGTCCGCGACCTGGACGACAACCCCTCTTCGGAGTCGAATCATCATCGGATCGTAGACCGGACCGGTCCTGGGAGGCGTTGGCCGGTTCTTTCCCGCCCTTCTCGCGGGGCATCTACGCCACTTCTCGCGGCGGGTTACGGACGCAGATCGGGCTGGGACCGACGATGCTGCCATCATTGAAGTCACAGAACACCAACGCAGAACACCAACGCCAACAGAAGGAAGGGAGCACACGATGAACCGCAAGGCCAGCAGACTCCTAGTTGTGCCGCTCGTCGCAATCCTCGCTGCCTTTGCCGGTGGATGCGGAGGCGACGACGGCGATGGCGGTGGCTCCGAGGAGGCGACCGAAGCGATCGCGGAGGAGTTCACCGACGCGGACGTCGCCGCGACCATCGAGGTGGAGATGAAGGAGTTCGAGTTCGTCCCGATGGACGCGAAGGGCCCCGCCGGCGTCGATGAGGTCGTGACCCCGAACACCGGCGAGGTCGAGCACGAGCTCCAGCTGTTCAAGAGCGACCTTGATACCGGTTCTCTCACTGTCGACAGCGCGGACAACAAGGCAGACACCGCGCCGCTCGGCGAACGGCTGTTCGAGGCGTTCGCTGAACCCGGCGAGACGGACTCGGTGATCGCCGATCTCGAGCCCGGCACGTACGCGATGATCTGCAACATCGCCGGCCACTATGTGGCCGGTATGTGGGGCAGCCTGACGATCAAGTAGCGGCGTGAGGTCAGGTGGCGACGTGACTGCGCTGGCCGCGCGAGCGGCCAGCGCATCGTCAACCACCCAGGCCGGGGGTGTCCAGTCCTCGCCTCGCGCGCCGACGCGGAGTCGGACGTGACCACTGCGAGCGGGCACCTGGTGCGCCATGGGGCCGCGTTCGTCCTGGCCGCGCTCGCCCTGATCGCCCTGGCGGTGGGCCTCGATCTGACGATCATTGGCAGGTCCCTCTCGGAGAAGGGCGTTCCCGACTTTTCGCCGGCTCATGTGATCAGGACGGGCCTCCTCGTGGCTGCGGCGGCGCTCTTCGTGATCTGGCTGGAGACTCGCGCTGGGCGCCGTCGCGGATCCGCGCCGAACCGCTGCCCGGGCCGCGCCCTCGCCTTTGCCCTCCCTCCGCTGGTCGCAGCAGCGGCGTTCACCGCGCTGCTCCTGTGGGACCCGTTCCTCTTCTATTGGCACGCGCGCGAGGACGCCCTCCTGGAGTCCGCGCAGGTCTGCATGATCCTGATCGCGGCCGGGCTATTCGCCTATCGCTTCGTCCGCGACGTTGCCCGGTCGGGCGCCGGGCCGACCCGCTCCCGGCTGACGATCTTGGTCGCTCTGGGCCTGCTCCTGGTCGCCGGGGAGGAGGTCTCCTGGGGGCAGCGGCTGTTCGGCTTCGACGCCGCCGGCGCATTCGCGTCGAATGGGCAGCAGGAGACCAACCTGCATAATTTCGGTACCAACGAGTTCGAGCTCGTCTACTACTTCGGCCTCTTTACGGTGCTCGTCCTTGCGGCATACCTTGGCGATCGCACCGATCTCCGATCACGTTTTCCGAGCCTCGCCGCGATCGCGCCGAGCTCGGCAGTCCTCCTCGCGGCCGCCCCGGCTGTCGAGTTCAAATTCGGGGAATGGGATCTGCTAACCACCCAGCTCGCTGTATTCGCGATGCTGGCGATGCTCGTCGCCTACGTGGTCAGGGCGGTGCGCCATCGGCCGGCGCTACTCCCTCTGATCGCGGCGGCGATCGTGCTCGTCGGCTTCGTCGCTGTCCAGGTGTCGTTCCTTCTTGCGGGCGGGACGATGCTGCGTTGGTGGCAGAAC
>CAXMST010000006.1:0-5483 GCA_964196325.1 uncultured Acidimicrobiia bacterium | reverse complement strand
GTGCGGCGCAGCGGTCCATAGCCGCGGGAGCCGACCACGAGCAGCTCGATCGAGCGCTTCGAATGATCCAGAAGCACCGCCGCGGGATCACCGTGCGCGACCTCGATATCGGCGTTCAATCCGGACGGGCAACGCTCGAGGGCGGCCTCAGCTGCCTCGGTGAGGCGCTCGGCGGCGACATCGGTCAAACCCTGCCCCGAGAGCGCGCTCAGCCCCTGTTCGACGACCCGGAGCTCCCCAACCAGGGCGCGCTCGACGACGGCGAGCACCTTCAGCGGCGCCCGGTGCCGCTGGGCCATGGCAGCCGCAAAGACGAGCGCCCGCTCGGAGTCCTCGCTGCCGTCGAAGCCGACCCCGACCGACGCGAACCGTTCGGGGGCGTGGGCGGCGTAGCCGGCCGGAGCCAGCGCGACCGGGCAGGGAGAGCCGTTCAGCAGCCGCTCGGAGGTGGTGCCGGTCAGAAGCCGACCGATCCGGCCTCGGTGGGTCGAGCCGGCGACCACCAGGTCGGGCCGCTCGAGCTCGCAGAGGTTGGTCAACGCCCGGGCCGGAGACTCGTCGATCAGCACCCTGGGCTCGTAGCGCAGGCCCTCCAGTGGGGGCCGCGCCCGGCGCTCCAGAAGAGCGTCCGCCTGCTCGTGGAGATCGTCGCAGAGCGCACCCAGGTTCGGGGAGCCGCCGCGCGCCCGCAGGGGCGGGTCACCAACCAGCTTCGGGGGCAGTGGGACCGCGATCGCGGCCAGCGCCGACGCTTTCTCTCCGGCCGCGAGGGTGGCGGCCAGCGCCGCCCCATCGTCGCCGCCCGAGCGCCCATCGTGAGCGACCAGCATCGAGAGCCCGCCGCTGGGCGGGGTCGCGCGGGAGCGGACCGCCCGGGCCACGTCGAGGCTCGAAAGGACTCCAATCGGCCGCCCGGATCCCGGCTCGATCGCAAGCAGGTGGGTGACCTGATGCTCGGCCATCAGCTGGGCGGCGGCGGCGAGCGGCTCGTCGGCGGAGATCGTGACCTTCTCGGTGGCGGCAACGGCCCCGACCAAGGTCTGCTCGGGGTCCATTCCGGAGGCGAGCGCCTCGAGCAGATCGGTGTCGGCCAGCACCCGGAGCTCTCCGCCCGGCGCCTCGATGTCGACGACGAGCGCGTGAATGCGGTGCCGGACGAGCCGATCGGCGGCTTCCGCAAGGCTCTCGGTCTCAGGGCAGCCGAGCACGCCGCCGTGGATCAGATCCCCGACCAACAATCCTTCGGCTCCCGCCTCGGCCTGCTGCTGCACTTGGGCTTCCTCTCGGTCGACTGCCGGCAGCGACGATAGCCCGCCCACGCACTGCAGTCCACCGGGTATCCGCTCCCAAGGGTTTGCGGCGATCTACTGAACCGAGCCTTGGCGACTCAGTCTCGGAGCGCCCGAAGCGCGTTGAGGATGACGCCGACATCGATCACCTCCTGAAGCAGCGCTCCGGCGATCGGCGTCAGGTAGCCGAAGGCCGCGAAGCCCATCGCGATCGCACTGAGGCTCATCCCGGCGACGATCCCTTGCCGCGCGACCGACAACGAGCGGCGCCCGATCCGGATCGCATCCGCGACCCGATCGATGCGGTCCACGGTGAGCACCGCGTCGGCGGACTCGCTGGCCGCGGTTGCGCCGCGCGCCCCCATCGCGATCCCGACGTCGGCCAGGGCCAGCGCCGGCGCGTCGTTGACCCCATCCCCCACCATCACCACGGCCCCGCCCGCCCTGGCCTGCTCGGCGCGCACGACCTCGAGCTTCTTCTCGGGATCGCAGTCGGCGATCACGTTGGAGAGCCCAGCGGCGGCCGCGACGCGCTCGGCGACCAGGGGATCGTCACCGGTGACCAGCAGCAGCCGATCGACCCCGGCATCGGCGACGGCCTTGAGCATCGGACCGGCGTCCTCGCGCAGCGGATCCGCAAGCTCGATGATCCCCGCCGGCGCGCCGTCGACCGCGACCGCGACGACGGCGGACCCGGCCGCCACCTCCGGGCTCCCCCCCGCAGCAGTACCCAGATGGCGCTTCAGCCAGGAGGGCCGGCCGAGCGCGACCACTCGCCCGTCGACGATGCCCTCGATCCCCTGACCCGGCTCCTCGGAGGTGTGGAGCGGCGCCCGCAGTTCGATCCCACGCTTGCGGGCGGCGCTCACCATGGCCTCCGCAAGGACGTGGGTCGAGGCCTGATCGAGCGAGGCGGCGTAGAAGAGAAGCTCGTCGGCAGCGAGATCCCCACTCGGCTCGATCCGGCTGATCTGTGGCTCACCGGCCGTCAGGGTTCCGGTCTTGTCCAGAAGCATCGTGCGCGCATCGCCGAGCGCCTCGATCGTCCCACCCCCCTTGACGATGATCCCCCGACGGGCCGCACGAGAGACCCCCGAGATGATCGCGATCGGGGTGGCGAGGATCAGCGGGCAGGGCGTAGCGACGACGAGCACGGCCAGCGCCCTGACCTCGTCGCCGGAGCCGATCCAGGCCGCGGCGGCCACCAGCAGGGTCACCGGCAGGAAGATCACGGCGTAGCGATCAGCGAGCCGCACGAACGGTGCGCGCTCGCGTTCCGCGGAGCGCACCAGCCGCACGATCCCCGCGTAGGTGCTCTCAGCGGCGCTGCGCTGGGCGACCACATCGACCGCCGGGCCGAGGATGACCGTGCCGCTGCGCAGCGAGGAGCCCACCACGATCGAGACCGGCAGCGACTCACCGGTGACCGCGGACTCGTCGACGCTCGTCGCCCCCTCCGCAACGAAGCAGTCCACCGGAACGACCTCTCCGCTGCGGATCAGCAGGCGGTCGCCCGGGGCGACCAGCTCCGCATCGATCTCCTCGAGCTCGGTTCCTGAATAGCGACGGGCGACCCGCGGCGCATGCTCGAGCAGCGCTCGCAGCTCACGCTTGGCACGGCCGCCCGCGTAGTCCTCGAGCGCGTTTCCTCCTGAGAGCATCAGCCCGACCACCGCTCCGGCCAGGTACTCGCCGATCGCCAGGGCTCCGGCCATCGCGAGCAGCGCGATCGCGTCGACCCCAGGGTCGCGCCGCAGCAGGCTGCGGGCTACAGCGATCGTCAGAGGCGCCAGCACGATCGCCGTGCCAACCGCCCAAACCGCGTCGGCCGCGCTCGGGTGGTCGGCGAGTGCCAGCGCGCCGCCAAGCGCGATCGCGATCGCCGCGACTGACGCCAGCAGCCGCGGGTCGGCGATCACGCCGATCGCAGATCGAGGACCCGCCAAGGGCGCAGTATGGCGACCGCGCCAGAATCGGATGCCCTGGGACCGGCTTGACATGCTGGGATCGTGGCGTAGATCTCGACGCTGCGCCTGGCGAGCCTAAGGGCTCGCCGGCGAGGCCTTCCCTAGGCGCGCTGTCTGGAGGTGAGGGCTGCGGCCCCGGCGATCGCGAGGAAGGCCGCCAAGGCCCCTGCGGCCGCCTCGCTCCAGGACGCGATGGCCGAGTCGGCGAGCCAGAAGGCGCCCGCAAAGAGCCACGCAGCGACGCCGAGCACGGCCACGGCTGCCGCGGCCCTCGAGAGCACTCCGGTGAGCCCCGCCGCGGAGGCGATGATCATAAGGACCCCGCACGCGATCGGATTCCAAGTCGCATCATCGGAGCGGTAGTCGAGTACGAACGGCGAGGCGATGAGCCAGAGCCCAAGCAGAGCGATCAACCCCTGGGCGCCGAGGTACCCCGAGCGCCAGTCGGCGCGGGGCTCGGCCGGCGGCACGGAGTGCCGCTCCTCGATCACCGTCCTCGGAGGCGTGTCACCCGAATCCACGGGTCGCTGTGCCATTCACTGCCCTCCTTCGCCGTCTTGGTGTCACGACCTGCGATTCAGCCACGACTCAGTCCCGGCGCTGGAATCCTCTCCGCGGCCAGACCGTCGGGAACTGCTCGGGCCGGGAGACTCGACTTCGTCATCGAGTCTCCCACGGGATTCGCCGACGCCGCACTCAGCGACGCCCCATCGTCGAGACATTGTCGACCGCGGCCCGCAGCGCGGCGATCCAGGCGACGAAGTGGCGGTCGGCGAGAAAGCGCCCGCGGATACGTTCGCGCCCCTCCGCGCCCAGGGCCGAGGCTTCGGCCGGGTCGTCGAGCAGCTCGTTGATCGCGGCCGCGAACGCGGCCGGGTCGGATGGGTCATCGACCAGCAGGCCGCTGCGGCGGTGCTCGATCTGATCCTGGTGTCCGCCTACGCGCGTTGCGACCACTGGGCGCGCCTTCCACATGCCCTCGGTGACTCCCAGCCCGAAGCCCTCCCTCAGGCTCTTCTTGAGGATCACCCCCGCTCGCCGTTGCAGGGCGTTGACGATCAGGGCGTTCTCGTCGACGTCGACCATTGGCAGGACGGCGACATCCATGCGGGCGCGCTGCGCGCGAGGCAGTGCCTCCCAAGCGGCCCGCGCCTCGCGGAGTACCTCTCTGCTTTCGGGATCGTCAGCGACGGCATTGGTCGCGGGGCCGGCCACGATCAGCCGCGTGGCCGGGTCGCTGACCCCAGCGGCGAAGGCGTGGATGATGCCGACGGGATCCTTTAGCCGGTCCCAACGAGCCAGTGAGACAACGAGGCGGTCGGCGTCGAGGCGAGGTCGCAACCCTTCGCGCAGCACCCGGCAACGCCGACGAACCTCAACGGTGCCACCGCCTGCCAGGTCAACCCGCACCGGCTCGCTCCGTCGATCGGCGCCGAAATGCGAGCGCCAGACGACCACGTTGCCAGCCCCCTTCAGCCTCGGCGCCAGGCCCGCCGTCTGCGGGTCCTCTAGCAGCAGCACGTCATCCGAGCCAACGAACTCTCCGACTCTCGCGGCAACCGTACGGGAAACCCCCTCGAAGGCGGCCTCCTCCCGCGGCCCCAGGGGCGCAGCCCTGACTCCGTGCAGGAGGCGGTGGATGCGCTTCGTCAGGCGGCTGAGCCTGCCCAGCCCGATCCTCTTGAGCACCGCCGAGACGGTCGAGGTCGCCATCTGCAGCAGCTCGGCGATCTCAGGCCCGGTCAGCCGCAGCTTGCGCAGAGCGGCGATCGCCTGGACTCGGTCCCCTGAGGTGGCGTTGGCGACCAGACGCGGAGTCGAGCTCCGATCGAGCAGCCCGGCCTCGCCCTCGGCCCGGTATCGGCGCACCCACTTGCCGGCTGTCCTGACGCTCACTCCGGCGGCCGCGGCCGCCTCCGTGAGCGTCAGGCCCTCCTCGAGGACCCTGCTGACCATCGTCGCCCTGCCCTTCGGGCCGAGTGGGGCATTACCGTGAAGCTTCATCCGGTTTCTCCTTGGTGTTGGGTGCTTAGAACACCCCCAGCCTCCAAGGAGGGCCGGATGAACAACGTGGTTAGGAACTACATCTAGCCCTCCGCACCCTCGCGGTCGCCTACCGGCCGCTGCCGACGGACGAGCTCCCCGAGATCGACCCCTCGCTCGAGCACGATCTGGTCTACCTCGGGATCGTGGGGATCATCGATCCTCCCCGGCCCGAGGCTCGGGC
>CAXMST010000005.1:0-3018 GCA_964196325.1 uncultured Acidimicrobiia bacterium | reverse complement strand
GAATCTCCAGGCAGGCCTCCGACGTCTCCGAACAGCCACTTGCCCCCCTCACGCCCACAAGTACCATCGCGCAACCATCGCGCACCGATGAGATGAACAAAGGGAATGCGGGGCCTTCGCATGGGAGAACTATCGCGCAGGATGCAGTCCAAGCGGTTCTTCGCCGCCTTTCTGCCGCTCGACTATCCGAGGGTGGTAGCGAGAAACGAATCGGGCCCCCGCAATGTTTGGCACTACCGCGGCCCAGCTACGGTTAGCCGGTGGACCGGGATCCCCTTCAGGGGCTCGAGGACGACCTCGCAGCCCAGGCCGAGTTCGCCTTCCCGCGGGCACCCGCCTGCGCGCGTCTGCTGGGCGCGGGTCGAGGCGCTGCGGGCGGGACGCAGCCCTGTCGAGGACATTGCCGACGAGCGCCTCGCCGCGCTCGGGGAGGCCCTGCGGCCGACGCGCGAGTACGAGGAGCTGAGCGCCTGCGAGGCGATCCTGATCTGCGTGCCGACGCCGCTGTCGAACCAGCGCGAGCCGGACCTCTCCTACCTGATCGACGTCGGCAACCCGCTCAGCCCGGTGCTGGGCGAGGGGCAGCTGGTGGTGCTCGAGTCGACCACCTATCCGGGCACCACGCGCGAGCGCCTGGCGCCGATCCTCGAGGAGTCCGGGCTGAAGGCCGGCGAGGACTTCAGCCTCGCCTTCAGCCCCGAGGGGATCGATCCCGGCCGCACCGACTACACCGTCGCCAACACCCCGAAGGTCGTCGGCGAGCTGACCGAGCGCTGCGCCGAGCGCGCGGTCGAGCTCTACGGCCTGATCACCACTGAGGTGGTCCGGGTCTCCACGCCGGAGGCCGCCGAGCTCTCCAAGCTGCTGGAGAACATCTTCCGGCAGCGCCTGGATCCCCCGCCGCCGCAGCTCCGCAGCTCGTCGAGCATCGGCTCGAGCGAGTCCAGCCGGCGTACGGTCCGCCGGTCGGTGGGCGGGCCGGCCGCGAGCAGGTTGAGCTCCTGCCCCGGATCCGAGCCCAGGTCGTACAGCTCGCGGAAGGGCGCCTCGCAGCCCTCGATCTCCGACGCGGGATAGTCGATCAGGATCCAGCCGCGCTGGCGCACCCCGCTGTAGGGACAGGGCGCGCCCTCCCGGGTCTCGATCAGCAGGGGTCTGCGGTCGAACTCGGGTCCGGCCTCCCCCGTCAGCAGGGGCAGCAGGGATCGTCCGTCCAGCGCGCGGCAGAGGCCGTCGGAGGAGCAGGGCCTGCCGCCCGCCACGTCGAGGATCGTCGGCGCTAGGTCGATGTTCGAGGCCGGCGCGTCGACCGTATCGGGCTGCGGGCCCATCGAAACTGACAGGTCGATCACCAGCGGCACCCGGATCGCCGGCTCGTAGGGAGCTGCCTTCGCCGTCAAGCGGTGCTGTCCACTCTGCTGACCGTTGTCGGAGGTGTAGATGAAGACGGTCTCATCCAGCTCCCCGATCTCCTCGAGCTCGGTGCGGATGCGCTCGATGCCGCTCTCGACCACGGTCAGCGAGCCGGCCTGGCAGCCGGCCTTGCGCTGCAGTGACTCGAGGCTGACGGCGTCGATCGGATCACGCCTCTGGACGTAGGGCGGCTTGTCGGTCAGGTCCCCCTCGAACTTCTCGGGAACCGGGAGGAACTCAGCAGCCACGGGGGCGGGCCTGCGGTTCGGCGGCATCGGGAATCCCTTGCAGGGCCCCGAGCTGAGGCGCTCGCTCTCGTTGTGCGGGGCCCAGACCGGCATATAGAGGAAGAGCGGGCGCGGATCCTCCTCGAGGCGGCGGATCGAGTCGAGAGCGGCGCGGTTGAGGACGCTTGTCAAGTAGTCGCGCCGCCGCTCGCCATACTCGACCTCCTCGCCGCCCTCGAGCAATGTGAAGCCGTAGTAGGAGAACGAGCGCAGCATCAGGGTCCACTCCTCCCAGCCGGGGGCGGGGCGCTTCTCGCGACCCTCGGTGCTGTCCGAGAAGCCGTTCATGTACTTGCCGACCATCGCGGTCCGGTAGCCGGCCTCCTGCATCCAGACCGGCAGGACGCTGTCCTTCTCACGGAGTTCCGGATACCCGGGTCGATTGCGCAGGATCCCGTTGTTGTGGCCGTACTGCCCGGAGAGGAAGGTGGCGCGCGAGGGGCAGCAGAGCGGCGTCGCGACGATCGACTGCTCGAAGTCGGTCGCGCCGTCGAGATAGTCGGCGAAGGGTGCCGGGAAGCCCGACGCGGGCATGTCGATCCCCTGATCGTCGGTCATCACGACGACGATGTTCGGGCGTCCGGACGCGTCGGGACCGCCGCCGTCAGCTCTGGTCCCGCCGGGGCCGTTGTGTCCGCGGCCGGCGATCAGCAGGCAGAGGAGCAGGACGCCGAGCATCGTCGCGCCTCCCCACTTTCTGGTCATCGCCGACATGGCTCGGCGCGCATGTTTGCAGCAATCCCCGGCCGAATGAGAAGCGAGAGCGCTGCGAGCATTAAGGCTCGGAGCGGTCCTGCCCCAACAACGCCGGAGCGACAATCGCGCCTGAGGTAGGTAGTGCCTTTGTTCGCAAACGACCGCCGTCCGGATGACCTCGTTGCACTCGGCGACGTTGCCCTGAGGGTGTGCTCCATGCGAAGGCGGTGGTTTGCGATGGCCGCAACGCGCTCGTGACTTCCGCGAACCTCACTGAGGCAGCGTTCGATCGCAACATCGAAATGGGTCTCCTTGTCAAGGACCGGACGCTCGCCGAGAGCATCGCAACCCATTTCGGCTCCTTGATCGAGCGCGACCTGTTGTATGCCCTACCCCAGGGATAGGCGAGATCCCGCGTTGGGCGCCGAGGTCTTTCGCCCGGAGTGCGGGGAGCGTGCTGGACACCGGAGCACCGGCTAGCCTCGAAGGCCGTAGTGGCAGAAGCCGAGATAACCATGCGCGATGCAGAAGACTTCATCGCCGCCGTCCCATGGCGCGCGGTCAAGATGGTCGAGGTGGGCGACACCGGCAAGACACCGGACCCACACGAGTACGTGATCAA
>CAXMST010000004.1:0-2412 GCA_964196325.1 uncultured Acidimicrobiia bacterium | reverse complement strand
GGCGGGCTCGGCGACCGCCCGCCGCACATCAACCTGCGCCCCGAGATGGAAGACCCACTCCGGCGAGGCCTGATCGACAACGCGCTGGACGAGCCCTCTGTCGAGGAGGCTGCCAACGGTCAGCTGCGCGCCGCGATCGATCGCCGGCTCCAGGTTTTGCCGCCGGCCGGTCGAGAGACCGTCGAGCACGGTGACTGAGTCCCCGCGAGCGAGCAGGGCGTCAACCAGATGCGAGCCGATGAATCCGGCCCCACCGGTGACCAGCGCCCTCACCGGCGCTCGGCTCGATTGGGGCCGGTCAGATCCGGGGTGCTGCTGCGCATGGGCGGGAGCCTAGCCCCTGCCGCGTCCGGCGCTGAAGCGACCCTGAGTCGGACCTAAAACATGCACCCAGAGCTCAAGTGAAGCGCCGCCCCCGCCAATGCCTACCATGGAGTTGCAGCTTCGGCTCATCAACCATGCGAGACTCCAACAGCCCTTCCAAAGAGAGCACCACCGCCGTGCCTCGTCCGCCCGTACGCGTGCGGACGAGGCTGGAGCGAGGCCGGCACGCTGCAGCGATCGGGACCCCGACCCCGATCAACTGGTACTTCGCGAGCGACGTGACGACGCTGTTGCTGGCGGCCGTGGTCTTGATCGCCAGTGCCCCCGCCGCCGGGGTCTCGACCGACGTTGTCGCTTTGTCCGCGTTCAGCCTGGTCGTGCTCGGAGTCCTCAGCTTTGCCGGCGTGTACCGGCCGACCTTCGCCCCCCACTTCCTCGACGACGCCCGCTCGATCCTCGGTGCTACTGCGATCGCCGCAATGGCGATGACGTTCTTCCGGGTGCTGATCTTCGACAACCCCCAAGCCGCCGACCAGGCGGCCCGCGCCTGGGTCGTCGCCTCGCCCACCATGATCGCGGCTCGTGGCGGGCTTCAGCTCTTCGTGGTACGTCGTCGCCGAACGGGAATCGGCGGTCGGCCGACCCTGATCGTGGGCGCCGGCAGGGTCGGCCGGCGGTTCGCGATGCGACTGCTGGAGCGACCCGAGTTCGGCCTCAAGCCGATCGGGTTCCTCGACGACGATCCGCTCGAACTCGAGGACCCCGAGGCGAGCTTGGTCCCGGTGTTCGGCTCCGGTGCCGTGGCGCCGGCGGGGCCAGAGGACGTCTACGGGCCCGGCCTCGAGCGGGTGATCGAGAAGCACCGAGTCACGCACCTGGTCGTCGGCTTTTCCCACAGCTCCCATCAGGCCGAGCTCGATCTGCTGTGGCGTTGCCAGGAGCTCGGGGTGCGGGTCTCGATTCTGCCGCGACTGTTCGAGGGCATCACCGATCAGATCGGGGTTGAGCGCTTGGGCGGGATCCCCCTGCTCTCGGTCAACCCGGCCGATCCCTCGGGCTGGCAGTTCGCGATCAAGTACGGCGGCGACCGGGTCCTCGCCGTCGCGGCAATGATCCTGCTTTCACCGCTACTCGTCGGAGCCGGAATCGCGACCCTGATCTCGCTCGGGCGGCCGATCATCTTCAAGCAGTCTCGGGTTGGGCTGGACGGACGTGAGTTCAACCTCTACAAGTTCCGCACGATGCGCCCGCCCAAGGCCGGCGAGGCGGAGGAGGCCGATCAGGACGACCGCCTGGCCCTCGGGCTGGCCCCGGGCGGCATCGAGGGTAAGGACCGCCGCAGCCGCGTCGGCAGCTTCCTGCGCAAGAGCTCGATCGACGAGCTCCCCCAACTGTTCAACGTCGTCAAGGGCGATATGGCGCTCATCGGACCGCGGCCCGAGCGCCCGAGCTTCGTCAGGCCCTTCGACGAATCCGTCTACCGCTACGCCGACCGCCACAGGGTCAAGTCGGGGATCACCGGCTGGGCCCAGGTCCACGGCCTGCGCGGCGACACATCGATCGCCGACCGAGTCGAGTGGGACAACTACTACATCGAGAACCGCTCGTTCTGGCTCGACCTGAAGATCCTCGCGTTGACGATCCCAGCGCTGATCATGGGTCGCGGCGAGTGACCTCGAAAGACCCGCTCGTCCCCTTGCGCATCGTGCACGTCGCTGAATCGTTCGCCGCCGGCGTATTCGAGGTCGTTCGCACACTCTCCCGCTACCAGAGCCGCGCCGGCCATGAGGTCACCGTGGCGTTCGCACGGCGCGCCGATACCCCCGCTGACCTCGATGCCGCGCTCGGCCCGGGCGTCGAGCACATCGAGCTGCCATGGAAGCGTCGCGCCCCCCTTTCCACCGCCCGCGCCAGCGTCGCGATCCGGGCTATCGGCCGCCGGCTGGCTCCCGACATCGCCCACCTGCACTCGTCGTTCGCGGGCCTCGCCGGCTCGATCGCCCTGCCCCGGCAGGCGGCAACCGTGTACACGCCCCACGGCTATTCGATCGTGCGCCAGGGCTCCGGAGCGCTCGCCCGCCGGGCCGA
>CAXMST010000003.1:0-32641 GCA_964196325.1 uncultured Acidimicrobiia bacterium | reverse complement strand
CCTGCCATACTGCGCGCTCCTCGGGGCGTGGCGCAGCCTGGTAGCGCGCACCGTTCGGGTCGGTGAGGTCCCCGGTTCGAATCCGGGCGCCCCGATATCCATGGGCCGCAGGCTGACCCGAGCCACGGCCCGCAAGCACGGGCCTGCTGAGGGCGGGCCATCCGTCCCTGGATCTGGAGTTGGGCTGAGATCGGGGCGGCGTGTAGATTCATTGGGACCACACACACCGACCCAGGAGTCACCCACATGGCCTTTTCAGTCCCTGACCTTCCCTACGCGTACGACGCTCTCGAGCCCCACATCGATGAGACCACGATGCGAATCCACCACGATAAGCACCACCAGGCATACGTCGACAAGGCGAACGCCGCCCTGGAGGGGACCGAGTGGGCCGACTCCGACGTCGACGAGGTGGTCGCCAACCTGGGCCAGATTCCCGAGGAGAAGCGCGGACCGGTCCGCAACAACGCGGGCGGTCACTCAAACCATTCGTTCTTCTGGCAGATCATGGGCCCCGGCGGCGGCGGTGAGCCGGGCGGGGCGCTCGCCGAAGCGATCGCGGCCAAGTTCGGGGACCTCGAGAGCTTCAAGGGTGAGCTCAAGGCCGCCGGGATCGGTCAGTTCGGCTCCGGCTGGGCCTGGCTCGTACATGACGGCTCCGGGCTGGCGGTCACGTCGACCGCGAATCAGGACTCGCCGCTGACCTCGGGGCAGACGCCGCTGCTGGGGGTCGACGTTTGGGAGCACGCCTACTACCTGAAGTACCAGAACAAGCGTCCCGACTATCTCGACGCGTTCTGGAACGTCGTCAACTGGGCCGAGGTCGCGCGGCGTTTCGACGCGGCCGGCTGAGCGTTCGCGGGCCCCGGGGCCGCCCGGCTCCGGGGCGGGGCGAGACGGTTAGAACTTGACCTGGACGGGCTCGCGCTCGGCGGCGTCGCCGATCTCGAAGAAGTCGCGGTCCCCGAAGTTGCCCATGCCGGCGACGATCGAGTTCGGGAAGACCTGGATCTTGGTGTTGTAGGACTGCACGTTGGAGTTGTAGATCCGGCGTGAGGCCTGGATCTCGTCCTCGATCTCGCTCAGGTCCCTCTGCAGCTGCTGGAAGTTTTCAGTCGCGCGTAGGTCCGGGTACTGCTCGGCGACGGCGCGAAGATCGGTAAGCGCGCCGGAGAGCTTCGCTTCGGCCTCCTGGGTGGCGGCGATCGAGCCCGCCTTCATCGCCTCGGCGCGGGCCAGGGTGGTCTCCTCGAACACCTTTTGCTCGTGGGTGGCGTAACCCTTGACGGTCTCGACCAGGTTGGGGACGAGATCGTGGCGTCGCTTGAGCTGGACATCGATGCCGCTCCAGGCCTCGTCGACCGTATTGCGGGAGCCGATCATGGAGTTGCGCGTCGAGACGAACCAGATCGCCGTGAGGACGATCAGTACGACGACGATGATGAGGATGATCATGAGCCGGATCGTACCCGCTGGGGGCGCTCGGTGGAGTCAGGCGTCGGGCGCCCATTGACACCCATCGCCGTGGGCGCTAGCTTCGCGATCGGTGCGACCCTTCGGTCTCGCATGGCGGTCACAGGAGCAGAGGAGTTCGGTCGGTGAGCTATTTCGGGTCCGCGGAAGAGGTCTATGGGACGCTTGGTCGCCTGATCACGGATGTCGCCACCGATCAGGACCTGGGTCCCAGGCTCTGTCGGGCCGACACGGTTGTTCGATACGAGCACTCCGACCCCGAGGCGACGATCACCGTGCGTCTGCGTGAGGCTGTCCCGGTCGTGGTCGAGTTCGGGCCCAGCTCGATGGATCCCGAGGTGATTCTGCGGATGCCCGCGGATCTCGCACATCGCTTCTGGCTCGGTGAGATCAGCCTCGCGGTCGGCCTTGCGCGCGGTCAGATAGAGGCGATCGGTCCGGTCGAGAAGCTGCTTCGGTTGCTGCCGCTGGCCAATCCGGCCTTTCCCATGTACCGGCGCCAGCTCGCCGCTCAGGGCCGAGCCGATCTGATCGTGCCTTGAGCGCGAGCTCGGAGCGCAAGAGCTGGGTCGCCGCGGTCCGCTCGCTGGCTCAGCGGCGCGACCTCCGCTACGAGGCGGTCGGCGGCCTGAATCCGCGTGACGCGCCCGCCGCGCTTTGCCCGGGCGGCAGCAATCGCCTCACCGGTGAGTTGGCGGACGGCTTCTGGGGCGCGAGCTGCGACGCGCTCGAGCGCCAGGCCGGCGGGCTCCTCGGACGCGGGACCGTGCTCGCCGATGGGCTCTTGGTCAAGTCGCACATGCCGGACCTGGCCGCGGTGGTCCCGCGCTTCGATGTCGAGTCGATCGAGGCAGGGCCGGAGGAACAGTTGCGAAAGCGCAGCTCGCGTCGGGTCAAGTTCGAGTCGATCGAGTTCAACGAGCGCTTCATCGCCACGGTTCCCTCCGATCACGATCCGGTCGCCCTCCGGGAGCTGTTCAGCCCGGGCTTTCTGACCTGGACGACAACGGTCGACCGTGAGGTCAGCTTCGGCGCGCTCGATCGCCAGTCTTACTTCCTGTGGCGCTTGCGCGAGCGCACCGGGGAGGAGCTGGAGCTGGCCCTGTCCAACGCCGGCAAGCTGTTCGCGCGGCTGCGACGCGAGCTCGAGGGCGCCGGCGCGGTGGCCCATCCCCCAGGCCCCTGGAATGCGGGTCTGGAGCAGTTCCCGGGCCGAGAGCCGAAGACAGCCGAGCAGTTCTAGGCGAGTGCCTGGGCGATGAGCCTCGCGAGCAGGCGCGCGCAGTCGCCGTGGGGGTCGCGATCGGCGTTCAGGTCGGAGACGCTGGCCCCGCAGAGTGCGGGTGAGCGGCCCAGCGGCCCGAGCAGAGAGCCGACCTGGGCGCTGGAGAGCCCGCCCGGTTCGCGGTAGCTGACGGCCGGCATCTCCTCCGGGTTGATCGCGTCGGCATCCAGGTGCATCCAGAAGCGGCCGGGGCCGCCGCGCAGGTCGCGCTCGATGCGGGCGCCGAGCGTGGGGTCCCTCGGCGCGGCGACGGCCTCGGCTTCGATCACCTCGACCCGGGGATCGACCAGCTCCGGCTCGAGCGCTGAGTGCCATTCCGGCGGCATCTCCGAGAGGTCGGGGTGCCGATAGCCGATCGCGACGGCGTCGTCGGGGCCTACCAATGGGCTTGTCGCGCCCAGCCCGGCAAGCTCGGCGGGGCCGCCGCCGAGCGCGATCGTCAGGTCCATATCGGCGCACTCACCGCTGGGCGAGGTGCGCCCGTCGTAGGCATCGAGGTGCCCATCGAGCATCACCAGGCCGAGGCGTTCCCCCGCACCGAGGCAGCCCTGCACTCCCGCCAGCGCGCCGATCAGCAGCGTGCAGTCGCCGCCGAGCACCAATGGGCGCCGGCCGTTTGCGCGGATGCCCGCGACCGCGTCTCGGAGCTCGCGCGAGGCGGCCAGCACATCGCGGTAGCCGATAACCCCCGTCTCGGGGTCACGTGCGCTGCTCGCGACGCGCGCCTCGATGTCTCCCTGGTCCTCTGGGTTGAGGCGGGTGAGTAGCCGGGTCGCGCGCAGCGCAGCCGGGCCTCGCTCCTCGCCCTCGCCCTTGCCGGAGCGCTCGAGCGGCGCGCCGATCACGGTCCAGCCGGACATCCGCCGCCCTATTCCGGGTAGTCGGGGTCGCCGGGGAGCAGCACCCGGAACGACGCGCGGGTCCCCACGGCCTTGGGCAGGATCGGCTCTACGATTCGCTCCTCACTGGCCTCGACGACGGCGCCGGCGTCGCCCAATCGATCGAGTTCGTTGAGATGGTGGATCGTCGGGAAGGAGATGTCCATCTCAGCCTTCCTGGCTGCGGCCAGGGCGTCGGCCGCGCTGATCCATAGAGCCTGATCCATCTCGAACCCGTCGGCGACCGGGCTGCTGTGAGCCGGCGCCAGGGCCACGTAGAAACGGGTATCGAAGCGCCTTGGCACCGGCTCGGGGGTGATCCAGCGGGACCAAGCGCGCAGCTCGCTTGCGGGGAGCTCGATCCCGCCTTCCTCGCCGAGCTCCCGGGCGCCGCAGATCCGGTGCGCCCACTCGTCTGGGTCCAGGCCCGCGGGGGGCGACGCCGCGGCCTCGAAGTCGCCTGGGTCGACCACGCCGCCGGCGAAGACCCAGACGCCCGGCATGAAGGCCGCGCCGCGGCCACGCTGCAGCATCAGGATCTCGAGCCCGCGAGCTCGGTGGGCACTCCCGTGTCGGATCAGGATCACCGTTGCCGCCGGGCGTGGGGTGGGGGGCGTCTGCTCGATCGCAGGACTGTATCTCGGCATCAGCCACGCGGCCGTGGTGATCGCTAGGCTGCCGGGCCAGTGAGCGACGCGCCCAAACAGTGGATCTGCACCTCATGCGGCTACATCTACGACCCCGACGAGGGTGACCCCGACGGCGGGATCCCCGCCGGGACCGCATTCGAGGCAATCCCCGACGACTGGTTCTGCCCGGTCTGCGGGGCCCGCAAGGCGGATTTCGAGCCCTTCGAAGACTGAGCCGCCCGGCGGCTTCGGGTCATTCGTCGAGGGCGCGCTCGCGGCTGCGGCGGCGGGCCCAGTGGATGATCAGGGTCACGAGGGCGGCGGTGATCGCGAGCGGCAGTACCACCGCGAGGATGATCAGCAGCGCCCCGGCAACCGCCTCCAGCGCGGTGAGGGCGTCGTCGATCGCGTCCCCCAGGGACCAGCCGTCGTCGCTTTCGCCGTCATCGTCGGTCCCCCGGACCTGCAGGCTCACATCGGAGAGCCGCGCCTGCTGGGCGATCCGATCGAATCGGGCCTCCGCCCTGGAGACCTCCTTGCGCACCTCCCGGAGCTGCTTGCGCAGCGCCTCGGCCTGCTCCTCGATGGTGGCGTTGCCGAGCGCCTCGAGCAGCTCGAGGCGCTGATCCCGGGCGTCCCCGAGCCGATCGCGGGCGGAGACGAATGGCTCGGTGATGTCGACGGCGGCCTCGTTCAGGCTCTCGACCGTGGCCAGGTCGGTGAGCCGGTCGAGGGTCGCGTCGAGCTCGGAGGTCGGGATCGAGAGCTGCAGGTCAGCACTGGCCTGGCTGCCGCGCTCGTTCAGCTGCGAGGAGAGCACGACCCCGCCGACCGACTCGGTGATCTGGATCGCCTCGTCTGAGACCTCGCGCACCTTGCGGGTGCTCGTCTTGAGCTGCAGCGAGGCGCTGCGGTCTTGCTTGCGGTTCTGGGCGCCTTCGCGGGAAGTCCGCTGGAGGCCGTCGTCGTCGGACGCGCGCTCAGCTTCCTTACCGCCAGCGGGGGCGTTCAGATTCCCGACGGAGCCCTCCGTGGCCGCGCCCCCTTCAAGCGGCACCAATGTCGCGTCCGCGGAGGTCGCGGCCCCGGAGTCGTCCGAGTCGTCGTGCCCGTTGGGTGTGCTGAGTGTGTAGATGCCGCCGCCGATGATCACTGTCGCGAGCAACACCGAGACGACTGCACCGGTGGCCTGCAGCACGCCGCGCACCCTGATCCGCGAGAGGCGTTCGCGCAGGGTCGGGCGCCGCCCGAACCCGGCCCGCGCCCGCTCGTCCAGCTCTCGCTGCCAGTCCTCACGCGGTTCGGGTCGCTGCTCGCGCAGGTCTGCGGTCAGGGTCGCCAGCTCGGCCAGGTCGGGCTCGATCTCGGCGCCCATCAGCGCCCGGTCGATCGCCTGCAGCTGCCGCTCGACCTCGGGGTCGAGCGTCTCGTCAGCCTCGTTGTGCGACTTCATCGCAGGCCCTCCTCAGCTTCTCGACGGTACGGTGCAGCCTGGTCCCCGCGTTGGTCGCGGTGGTGCCGATCACGGTCGCGATCTCGGCGTTGCTGAGCCCGGCGAAGAACTTGAGCGAGACCAGTTCGCGCTCGCGCCCGTCCAGCGCCGACATCGCCTGTCGCAGGGCAGCCCGGCGCAGGGCGACCTCGGCCTGCTGCTCGGGAGCCGCGGTCTCGGTGTCCTGGGGCTCGCCGATCAGCTCCGCCGTGCGCCGCCGCCGCCGCAGTTCGTCCAGGGCGGCGTTGCGGGCGATGCCGAAGAGCCAGGCGCGGCGCGAGCCCCGTGCGGGGTCGAAGCGAGAGCGCTTGCGGTAGGCGCGCTCGAATGCCAGGGCGGTGACGTCCTCGGCGGCGGAGCGATCGCGGAGCAGTCCGGCCACGTAGGCGAACAGGTCGTCGCGGCTGCTGCGGTAGAGCGCCTCGAATGCCGTCTCGGCGGCGCCGGAGTGGCTCGGAGCCTTGGTTGCGGGGCTACTCAACGCTTCCTCCATGCCCCTACTACGGCGCCCCCGCGGATCCATCACAGGGAATTATCGAGCGGAGGGCGGGCCAGCCTAGGGCAACTTCAGCGTCCGCGCGACCATCGCATCCCAGGCCCGGGTGGGCAGCAGGCGCGAGGCGATACGCATTCCGTAGGCATCGCGCCCGACGAGGTATCGGGCCCGCGGCCGCCGGGTCGTCAGCGCCTTGTGGATCGTGCTCGCAATCTGCTCGGGTGGGATTCCCCGGGCGCCGGTCTCGGCGCTCACCCGCGCGGTCTGGTCGATCGCAGCGCCGTACAGCTCCTCGGCCTTCGGATCCATCCGCGCGCGGACCTGATCGGCGATCTCCTGCCCGCGTGCCCAGATCTCGGTCTTGGCGCTGCCGGGCTCAACGGCGATCGTCTTGATCCCCCAGGGGCGAAGCTCGGTTCGAAGACAGTCGCTGACCGCCTCCAGTCCGAACTTCGAGGCGCAGTAGGGGCCGAAGAAGGGGGTTGCCACCACGCCGCCGATCGAGGTCACGTTGACGATCCGGCCCTTGGCCGCGCGCAGGGCGGGGAGCATCGCGCGGGTTACGGCGATCTGGCCGATCAGGTTGACCTCGAGCTGGCGCCGGATGTCATCGAGCGGCACGAACTCGAGTGGGCCGGCGTAGGCGACGCCGGCGTTGTTGACCAACCCGGCGAGGCCGGCGCTGCCGGTCCGCTCTGCGACCGTCGCGGCCCCAGCCTCGATCGAGGCGGGGTCAGTGACGTCGATCAGGACCGGCTCGAGCTTCCCCGCCGCCGCCTCCCGGACCCGCTCGCCATCCTCGGGCTTGCGCACCCCGGCGAAGACCTGAAAACCACAGCGCGCAAGCTCTACTGCGGTCGCCTTGCCGATCCCGGTCGAAGCGCCGGTGATCAGGACAGCCCGCACGGCTCAAGCCGCCTGGGCGCTGATCGCGGCCGGATAGGCAGACGCGACCGCCTCGGTGATGGCCGCGCCGGTGATCTGTACCAAGCGAAGCAGCTCGGGCTCGGTGATCGCCAGTGGCGGCATCAGCACGATCGTATCGCCAAGGGGCCGGATGATCGCGCCGCGATCCCGTGCGGCGAGCGTCACCCGATGGCCGAGCCGCAGCGCGGGATCATGCTCACCTAGGTCGATCCCGATCATGAAGCCAAGCCCCCGAACCTCGGCCACCGCGCTCATTGTCGCGAGCGGCTCCAGTGCCTCGTGCAGGACGCTGATCTTGGGCTGCAGCGTAGCCAGCGTGTCCTCATCGCGAAACACACGGAGACTGGCGCGCGCCGCCGCGCATGCGAGCGGGTTCCCGGTGAAGGTGTGGCCGTGGAAGAAGGTCTGGTAATCCTCGGGTTCGCCGAGGAAGCCCTCGTAGATCCGCTCGCTGCTGAGCGTCGCCGCCAGCGGCAGGTAGCCGTTGGTCAAGCCCTTGCCGAGGCAGAGCAGGTCAGGTGAGACCTGCTCGTGCTCGCAGGCAAACATCTTCCCGGTGCGGCCAAAGCCGGTCGCGACCTCGTCGCAGATCAGCAGCAGCCCGTGGCTGTCGCAGAGCTTGCGAACCGCGCGCAGGTAGCCCGGGGGCTGTACCCGGATCCCCGCCGCGCCCTGGACCAGCGGCTCGACGATCACGGCTGCGATCTCCGAAGCCCGCTCATCCAGGAGCGCCGCCAGTTGACCGACATCCCCTGGCTCGACCCGGTGGCCGCCGAACAGCAGCGGCTCGTAGACCGAGTGGAAGAGGTCGATGCCCCCGACCGAGACCGAGCCGATCGTATCGCCGTGGTAGGCCTCGGTCAGGCTGACGAAGCGGGTCCGATCCGAGTCCGGACCGCCGCGCTGCTGCCAGTACTGGTAGGCCATCTTCAAGGCGATCTCCACGGCGCTCGACCCTGAGTCCGAGTAGAACACCCGCGACAGCCCCGGGGGCGCGATCTCGATCAACTCCGCGGCGAGCTCGGCGCCGGGGCGGTGGGTGAGACCGAGCATCGTCGAGTGGGCGACCCGATCGAGCTGCTCGGCGATGGCGCGGTCGACCTCCGGGTGCCGGTGCCCGTGCAGGTTGCACCACAACGACGAGGTCCCGTCGATGTAGCGACGCCCGCGCTCGTCGATCAGATCGGTCCCATCGGCCGCCTCGATCACCAGCGGCTCCTCTTGCTCCCAGCCGCGCTGCTGGGTGAACGGGTGCCAGAGGCTTTCGTGATCGAGGGTGCCGGTCCGCGACATCGAGGCCAATCTAGGCCGGGGTGCGGTCGGAATCGGGGCGCTCGCAGCCCCCACACTGCGGCGCTCGAGCCTCAGCTCAGGCCGAGCTCCGGCCAAGTCTCGGGAGCATCCAGGGCCAGCTCGGCCAAGGTCGCGACCTTGATCGCCGCGATCGCCGCGATCGTCTCCCGGTTGGAGTGCTCGAGGGCGCCCGGCTCGGCCGGCCATGGCGTGAGCACTACCCGAGTCGGATTCAGCCCCGCCGCGCGGACGGCCTCGATCGTGAGCAGCGTGTGGTTGATGGTGCCGAGCCCGGGCGCGGCGACCACAACCACCGGATAGCCCAGATCCCGGGCCAGGTCTCGGACCAGGTACTCGGCGCTCAGCGGCACCAGCAGCCCGCCGACCCCTTCGCAGACGAGCAGCTCGGCGTCGGCGGCGGCGGCCGCTGCGGCGGCTCGGAGGCGTTCGGCCTCGATCCGCTCGCCCACCAGCTCCGCCGCCAGGTGGGGGGAGAGCGGCGGCCCGTATCTGTAGGGGGCGATCTGCTCATCCGTTTGGGGCGAGCCCGCGGCTCGGCGCAGCAGCTCGTGGTCGGCCTCCCCGGGCTCCGCCAGCCCCGAGACCGCGGGCTTGAAGACGCGCACCCGCGTCCCGCCCGCGGCGGCGTTGCGGGCGATGACCGCTGCGACCACGGTCTTGCCGACCTCGGTCCCGGTCCCGGTTACGAACAGACCGTTGCCGCTCATTCGCCGGCTCCGGACCCAGCCCGTCTATGCGCTGAGGCGTTCGGCGGCCGCTGGAATCGACGGCGCGCGGGTCGGCCCGGGGACCGGCAGTGTCGCCACCTCGGCCCCCGCGCTGTCGCCCGAATCGACGGCGCCGACCTCGCGCAGCGCCTCCGCGATCACCCGCGCCGCCCGGCGAAGCTCGGCCGGCTCGTGGGTGGCCATCACGGTCAGGCGCAGGCGCGAGGTACCCTCGGGGACCGTCGGCGGCCGGATCGCCTGGGCGTAGACGCCGCGCTCAAGCGCCTTGGCACAAGCGGCAACGGCCCGCTGCGGGTCGCCGACCATGACCGGGATTATCTGGGTGCCGGAGGGGCCGGTCTCGAGGCCCTCCGCGACCAACGCCGCCCGGAGCGCCTCCGCGTTGACGCTCAGGCGCTCGATCCGCGCGGGCTCGCTCTCGACCAGATCGAGCGCAGCCTCAGCGGCGATGATCACCGCCGGGGGCAGGCCGGTCGAGAAGATCAGGGGGCGGGCCGTGTTGATCAACAGTTCGCGAAGCTCATCGCTGATGGCGGCATAGGCTCCGTAGCTGCCCAGGGCCTTGCCGAGCGTGCCGGTGACCACATCGACCTCGCCCGCCAGTCCCGCCGCGGCTGCGACCCCACGTCCCCCCGGCCCGTAGGTGCCCACCGCGTGGGCCTCATCGACCATCAGGCGGGCTCCGTACCGCCGGGCCAGGTCCAGCAGCCCCTCGAGGGGGGCGAGATCACCATCCATCGAGAAGATTCCGTCGGTGGCGATCAGCGCAGCCGGGCTCGGGTTGCGGGCCATCGCCCAGGCCAGGTGGTCCGCATCGCCGTGGCGGTAGATGAACTTGGCGGCCCCGGCGAGCCGGCAGCCGTCGACGATGCTGGCGTGGTTGAGCTCGTCGGAATAGACCACTTCGCCGCGTCGGGCCAGGGCGGCGACGACCCCGGTGTTTGCCAGATAGCCAGATCCGAACAGGAGCCCCGCCTGCTGCCTGTGGAAATTGGCGAGCCGCCGCTCGAGCCGCTCGTGCGGGTCCATGTTCCCCGAGACCAGCCGCGAGGCACCGGTGCCGGTGCCGAGCTCATGGCAGGCGTCCGCCGCCGCGGTGCGGACGGCCGGGTGCGAGGTCAGGTCGAGGTAGTTGTTGGAGCAGAGCAGCAGCACCTCGGTGCCGTCGATGCGCACCCGCGGGCCCTGGGCTCCCTGCACCTTCCGCATCCGGCGGTAGAGCCCGGAGCGGTGCAGCTCGCGAAGCCGCTCGGCGACGTCCGGTCCCCGTCCCTCCTTCGGGGCGGCCGCCACCTTGGCCTAGGCCGCCTGCCGGCTCGCGGGCTCGGCCTTGGCACTCCGCTCGGCCTTGGGGTAGGCGGGCGGTTTGCCCTTCTTCTTGACCACGCGGAGCTGGGTCGATGGGTCCCAAAAGGGAGCCTCATCCTGGCTGTCGATCAGCGCGTCGACGGGCGTCTTCGGGGTTTCGCCCTCGAGCCAGCCCTCGCGGTTATCAGGCCGCGGGTTGGCGCCGTTGTCCTGCTGACGGGCGACGTTGAGGCCGTGCTCGGTGAACATCTCCCGATCGTCCGCCGGCTCGGCCCCCAGCGTGGTCAGGAAGTTGCCCATCATCACCCCGTTGAGCCCGGCGCGGACCGCCAGGGGCTGCAGGTCCGCGAGGTTCTCGACCCGTCCCCCGCAGAGCCGGAAAAGGGCGTCGGGAATGACCAGGCGGAAGATCGCGATCCACTTGACCACATCCCAGGGATCCATCAGCTCCCGGTCCCCGAACTTGGTCCCGGAGCGTGGGTTGAGCAGGTTGATCGGGACCGAGGTCGGGTTGATCTCCGCCAGCTCGAACGCCATCTCGACCCGCTGGGCCGGGGACTCGCCGAGGTTGAGGATGCCGCCCACGCAGCTCTCGAGGCCGGCTTCCCGGACGGCGTCGATCGTCCTGATCCGGCCTTCGTAGCGGACCGTTGTGGTCACCTCGTCGTAATAGGACCGAGCGGTTTCGACGTTGTGATGGACGCGCTGCACCCCGGCGCCGGCCAGTCGCTTGGCCCGCTCGGGCGAAATGTGACCGACCGAGACGCAGCGCTTCAGGTTCGTGTTCTGCGAGACCAGCTCGGCCCCGGCGACGATCTTCTCGAAGTCCCGCTTCGAGAGGCCCTGGCCCTGGGTGACCATGCAGAAGCGGTGCGCACCGGCTGCCTCGGCTGCCTTCGCATGCTCGAGGATCTGCTCGGGCTCCATCATCGCGTGCATCGGCGTGTCCGCCTCGGCATAGCGGGACTGGGCACAGAAGCCGCAGTCCTCCGCGCAGCCTCCCGACTTCGCGTTGACCAGGGAGCACATGTCCGTGGAGTCGCCAAAGCGCTGTGTCCGCACCTCCCAGGCCCGCTCGACGAGATCGCCGATCTCGTCGTGGTCGGTGATCGCGCCGAGCTCGTGCGCCTCCTCGGGACTGATCAGGGGTGCCATCTGTGCCTCCGTCGGGTGGGGAAGTCCAACCGGGAGGCTAAGAACGGTCCCGGACGCGTCAGCTCGCCGGGTCGGATTCCCCCGCTGCCGCCGTAGCCGCCTTGGCCTCCTGCTGGCATTGCTTGAGGCTGCGGGAGTAGAAACGCATGTACTGGCCCCAGCGGGCGTTCCAGTAGTCACCCTCGTGGCCGCCCTCGCCCTCCCGCAGCTTTCCGTCGGCCCCGCCCGCGTCCAGCGCCACCGCGAAGGCGCGGTTGGCCTCGAGGAACGGATCATCGACCCCGACATCGAGCCAGTAGGGGCTGCCGGCGAGCGGCGCCTGCTCCGGCCCCAGGAGCGAGATCACGTCGTGTTCGGCAAAGTCGTCGGCATCGTCGAAGGCCCCGGGCGCGGTCTCGGAGCCGTCCTCCCAGACCGCGGCCGAGTGGCCGCCGACGGCGCAGAACTCGACCGACTCTCCGGAGGCCAGCTGCAGCGGCTGCTGCCGGGCAAGATCGAAGGCGCCGAAACCGCCCATCGAGATGCCTCCGATCGCGATTCGCTCGGGCTCGATCTCGAAGCGTGTGACCAACTCGGGGATCAGTTCCTCGAGTACGTAGGAGCCCCAGGCCCCCTCTTCGCGATCGTGCCAGTAGGCGTCGGGCCCGCCCTGCGGGAAGGCCACCACGGGTGCCGTGCCGCCCTGAGCGGTGAGCCCCTCGAACATCGCGTCGGTGAGGCTGCTCGATTCGTTGCCGCCGCGTCCGTGCAGGAAGACCAACAGCGAGCGTTTGCCGTCGCGCGCCCCCGGTGGAACCACGACCTTGACCGGCAGCTCCTCGTCGATCAGCTCGCTCTCGACGCTCCAGTCGATCACCCTGGCGCCCGCGGTCTTCGCCGGGGTCGGATCGGAGTCGAGGACGAGGTCTTTGATCAGCACCGCGGCGACGACCACGGTGCACGCCGCCAGCACCCGCAGCACCAGGCTGCGGCGAGGGTAAGCGGAGAAACCCCTGCGAACGTCGTCCTCCATCCCTGCAAAGCTTGGCAAACAGCGGTACCGACAACCAGTGGAAGGAGCCCTAGTGGTTCGTATGTTGGGGTTTTTGAGGCGTAATCTGTTGATCGTCGCGGTGCTCGTGCTCGCCGGGAGTGCGACGGCCTATGCGGCCAGCAGGATCGGGGCCGACGACCTGAAGGGCACCAGGTTCGTCGAGAACACGAAGACGATCAAGCCCGGGCAAACCAAGAACGTGAAGGCCAACTGCCGCAAGGGTGAGTTGATCGTCGGCGTCGGTTACGGGTTCGCCTCAGAGGCGACCTCCGAGCCGAATGCCACGGTGCTCTCCTTCGGGGCCGCCAAGCGCCAGGACAAGGGTCGCTTCCCCGACCAGGCGGCGCTGACCGCCGGCAGCCTGACCGAGGGTGAGATGGACTTCGAGGCCACCGTTACCGGCTGGTGCCTGAAGCAGTAGGGCATCGGCCGTGGGGTCGGGTGCGTGCAGGGGGAGCACGCTCCGGCACCCCCACGGTAGGAAGTAGTAAGTTCTACTTCCTACTTTGGCGGTACTCGGAACCCACATAGACACCGGCTCGGCGACCTATGCCGAGAACCGCGAGGTGATGCTCGAGCGGCTGGCAAAGCTGGCCGAGGAGCAGGCTCGTGCACGGCTTGGCGGCGGCCCCGAACGGATCGCCCGCCACCACAAACGCGGGCGCCTGCTGCCGCGGGAACGGATCGAGCTGCTGCTCGATCGCGATGCTCCGTTTCTCGAGCTTGGCCCCCTGGCCGCGTACGGCTCCGAGTACGAGGTCGGAGCCTCATTGGTCGCCGGAATCGGCGTCGTCGAGGGGGTTGAGTGCATGATCAGCGGCTCCGATCCGACCGTTCGCGGGGGCACCTCCAATCCCTACACCCTTCGTAAGAGCCTGCGCATGCAGGAGGTCGCGGCCACCAACCGCTTGCCGTCGATCGGATTCGTCGAGTCCGGCGGTGCCGATCTGCCCCGGCAGAAGGAGATCTTCGTGCCGGGCGGCGCGACCTTCCGCAATCTGACTCAGAAATCCGCCGCCGGGATCCCAACCGTCGCGCTGGTCGCCGGGAACTCGACCGCGGGCGGCGCCTATCTGCCCGGCATGTCCGACTACGTGGTGATGGTCAAGAATCAGGGCTTGGTTTTTCTCGGTGGGCCGCCGCTGGTCAAGATGGCGACTGGCGAGGAGGCCGAGGAGGAGGCGCTCGGCGGGGCCGAGATGCACTCGCGGGTCTCGGGCGTCGCCGAGTTCATGGCCAAGGACGAGGTCGACCTCTGCCGGATCGGCCGTGAGATCGTCCGCAATCTGAACTGGCGCAAGCGCGGCCCCGAGCCCCGCGGCGATGGCGCCGAGCCACTGCAGGACCCAGAGGAGCTGCTCGGGATCGCCTCCGCGGATCTGCGAATCCCGTTCGAAGCGCGCGAGGTGATCGCGCGGATCGTCGACGGCTCCCGCTTCGATGAGTTCAAGCCCCGCTACGGGGTACAACTGGTCTGCGGCTGGGCGGAGTTGGCCGGCTATCCGGTCGCGATCCTCGCCAACAACGGGGTGCTCTTCAACGAGGACGCCGAGAAGGCCGCCCATTTCATCCAGCTCGCGGATCAGGTCGATACGCCGCTGCTGTTCATGCAGAACACCAGCGGCTACATCGTCGGCACCGACTACGAGCAGCGCGGGATCGTCAAGGCCGGCGCAAAGATGATCAACGCCGTCGCGAATACGGGGGTACCGAAGCTGACCCTGATGATGGGAGGGTCCTACGGAGCCGGCAACTACGGCATGTGCGGGCGCAGCCTCGAGCCGCGGTTCATCTTCGCCTGGCCCAACTACAAGACGGCGGTGATGGGGCCGAAGCAGCTCGCGGGCGTGATGGAGATCGTGGCGCGGTCCGGGGCCGAGCGCCGCGGGGTCGAGGTCGACGAGGAGCAGCTCGCGGCCGGTACGAAGGCGGTCGAGGAGCAGATCGAGCGCGAGTCGGATGCCTTCATCTCCTCCGGCGAGCTCTGGGACGACGCGATGATCGACCCGCGCGACACCCGGACCGCGCTTGGCATCGCGCTCTCCGCCTGCCACAGCGAAGAGGTCTCGGGTTCGGGCCGCTTCGGGGTCTTCCGGATGTGATGGCCGCGCCAACGCGGATAGACAAGCTCCTGGTAGCGAACCGGGGCGAGATCGCACGTCGCGTCTTTGCCGCCTGTCGCCGTGGCGGGATCGCGACGGTCGCGGTCTACTCGGAGCCGGACACGAGGGCGCCGTTCGTCGGTGAGGCGGACGAGGCCGTACCGCTGGGCGGCGTCGCGGCGGCCGAGTCCTACCTGCGAGGTGAGGCGGTGATCGAGGCAGCGCGAACCACGGGCGCCGACGCGATTCACCCCGGATACGGGTTTCTCGCGGAGAGCGCCGATTTCGCGCGGGCCGTGGAGGACGCGGGCATCATCTGGATCGGCCCGCCGCCGGCGGCGATCGAGGCGATGGGCTCGAAGACCAGGGCGCGGGCGATGATGGAGGAGACCGGGGTGCCGGTCCTGCCGGGGGCGGAGCTGGGGGAGGGGGCGGAGCTCGGCGCCGAGGGTGAGCGGGTCGGCTATCCGCTACTTGTCAAGGCCGCGGCCGGGGGCGGCGGAAAGGGCATGCGGACGGTCTCGGACCCCGCGCAACTGCAAGCCGCTGTCGATGGCGCTCGGCGCGAGGCCGAGGCCGCTTTCGGCGATGGAACCGTGTTCTTGGAGCGTCTTCTGCAGCGACCCCGCCACGTTGAGATCCAGGTCCTGGCCGATCTCCACGGCACCACCGTCAGCCTCGGCGAGCGCGAGTGTTCGATCCAGCGTCGCCACCAGAAGGTGATCGAGGAGGCGCCCTCACCGGCGCTGGACCGGGCGCTGCGGGCGCGGATGGGGGAGGCCGCGGTGGCCGCCGCCCGTGCCGTCGACTACGTAGGGGCCGGCACAGTCGAGTTCCTGCTCGCCGAGGACGGCGAGTTCTTCTTTTTGGAGATGAACACGCGGCTGCAGGTCGAGCATCCGGTGACCGAGTTGGTCACCGGCCTGGACCTCGTGCGCTGGCAGCTGCTGGTTGCGACCGGGGCCGAGCTGCCCGCGGAGGCTCATGCGGTCGAGCCCCGCGGCCATGCGATCGAAGCAAGGCTCTACGCCGAGGACGCGGCCCAGGATTTCCTGCCCCAGACCGGCGTGCTCGCCGAGTTCGACTTCGGCGAGGCGGAGCCCTTCGCACCGCCCGATACGGGCCGCGCCGAGGTTCCGATCAGGATCGACTCCGGGGTCGAGTCGGGCAGTGAGATCTCCCCGCACTACGACCCGATGCTGGCCAAGGTCATCGCCTGGGCCCCGAGCCGCGCCGAGGCGGCCGCGCGGCTCGCGGCGGCGCTCGCGGCGGGCCGGGTCGCGGGCCCGATCAACAACAAGGACTTCCTCGTGCGCGTGCTGCGCCACCCGAGCTTCCTCGCGGGCGAGACCGACACCGGCTTCCTGAGCCGCCATCGGGGCCTCGACGCGCCGCTGGCCGATCCCGCAACCGAGCGTCTGCACGCGGCGGCGGCGGCGCTTGTAGCCGATGATTCGCGGGCCGCGGCGCGATCGTCCTTCGCTCCCCGCGCCTGGCGCAACAATCCCTCAGCCGCACAACGGCGCGTCTACGAGGGGCGGAGCGGAGAGCTGATCGTTGACTACGTATTCGCCCGGGGCGGCCTCGAGCTCAGCGTCAACGGCGAGACGCTCGGACCGGCGGAGTGCCACGGCGAGGTGGGCCGCGCCGGGTCGGGCGAGCGCGGCTGGGTCGAGCTCGAGGTCGCCGGTGTGCGTCGGCGCATCGGTCTGCTCCGGGCCGCCGGGGTCAGCCATGTCGATAGCGCGCTCGGGCAGAGCAGCCTGAGGGAGCTTCCCCGCTACCCGAGCGAAGTCGATGCAGCGGCCGAGGGCGCCCTCGTTGCGCCGATGCCGGGCAAGGTGATCCGCCTGGAGCTCGCGCAGGGGGATCAGGTGGCCGCCGGCCAGCTCGTCGCCGTGCTCGAGGCGATGAAGATGGAGCATGAGCTCCTCGCACCGGCCGCCGGGACCCTGGTCGAGCTCCGCATCGCCGAGGGAGACCAGGTCGATTCCGGTGCCGTCCTCGGGGTTATCGAGTCCGCTGACGACGCGTAGGGCGACCCCCTGCGGTCCGGTTGTACGCCGGCCGCGCCGGCAGATGTGGGAGGCCGGGAACTGGACGAATGTGTGAGTTCGCGTATGAGGACTTCGTGAAGAAAGCGTCTGCGTGGTTTGCGTTGCGTAGACTCCAGCGAGCGGGGCGGTGTTGCTCCCCTGTAGCCGCCCCCACCAGGAGGCCGGCCGTCCCGGGGCGGCCGGTCTCCGTATCTTTTTGTCGGTCAATCCGGGAGCTTGACGCTGGCGGCGGCCCACAGGTAGATCGCGGCCAGGGTGCGGTTCGGGCGCCAGCGCTCGGCGATCTCCGCTGCCTGCTCCGCCGTCGGCGTCTGCTCCAACTCCGCCACCAGCCGCACGCCGTTGCGGAGCGCCAGGTCGCCGCCACTGAAGACGTCGGGGCGGCCCAGATGGAACATCAGGTACATCTCCGCACTCCAGCGCCCCAGCCCGCGGACTCGCAGCAGCTCCTCGACCACGACCTCGTCGTCGCCGTCCGACAGCGCCTCGAGCTCGAGCTCGCCAGTATCGATCGCGGCGCCGAGGCCGGCGATGTAGGAAGACTTGCGCCCGCTCAGCCCGGCGGCGCGCAGGCGCTCCTGGGCGCCGGCGACCGCGTCGGCGCTCGGTGGCCGACCGCCGAACTCGGCGCAGACCCGGGCCCAGATCGTGTTCGCCGCCGCGGTCGAGACCTGCTGGCTGGTGATGATTCTGGCCAGCGCCACGAACGGGTCCTCCGTATGCGTGCGGCGTTCTTCCAGCGCCCGCGGCCCGATCCGCTCGATCAGCGCTGCCATTGCCGGATCGCTCGCCGCCAGCTCGGCCCGCGCTCGCTCCGCCTCCGTCAAGGCCTCAGCGCCCGAGCCAGCGCGGCTCGCGCTTTTCCGCAAAGGCCTGAACTCCCTCGCGGAAGTCCTCCGAGGCGAAGCATGAGCGCCGCAGCTCGACCAGCTCCTGCTCCTGGCGCGGACTCAGCCGCGGGAACTGTGCCAGCGTCTCGATCACGCGCTTGTTGCCGGTCACCGACAGCGGCGCATTTCCGGCGATCGTTGTCGCCAACTGCAGCGCCTGGGCCTCGATCTCGGCTGCCGGGTGCGCCTCGTGCACCAGTCCGATCTGCTCCGCTCGGGCGCCGTCGATGTTGCGGCCAGTGAGAAACAGCTCCTTGGTCCTGGGCAGGCCGATCGTCTCCAGAAAGCGTTCCAGGCCCGTGTGGCTGTAGATCAGGCCGAGTCGAGCCGGCGGCATCCCCAGCTTCGCCTCGGCCGCGCAGATCCGCAGATCGCAGCGCACCGCAAGCTCCAGGCCGCCGCCGAGGCAGTGCCCGTTGATCGCCGCGATCACCGGGTAGGGGTGGGCGCTGATCGCCTCCATCGCCGCCGTGAAGGGGTGCGCGACCAGTGCCTCGGCCTCGCTCTCGAGGGTGTCCGTGGGAATTCCGCCGAGGTCGTATCCGGCGGAGAAGGCGCGGCCCTGGCCGGTGATCACCACGCAGCGCACGTCGATTCCGTGATCGAGCAGCGGCAGGGTCTCCGCCAGAGCGTCGAGCACCGAGTGCGAAAGGGGGTTGCGTTTCTCGGGCCTGGCCAGCGTCAACCGGGCCACGCAGTCCCGCGGAAAGTCGAGCAGCAGGTCCCCGCCCGCCAACTCCCGCTCTTGCAGCGCCGCCATCGGCTCAAGGCTAGACAAAGCCGGGTGGCCGCCCAGGAGTTGTGGAGCAGGGCCAAACGGCCCTCCACGCTTGTGCGTCCACTCGTGCGTCCGCGATCACTCGCCCGACTCGAGCTCGCGGTAACCTCCGCTGCGGAGAGAGGAACCGATCAGGAGGCATCTGTGGAGCCGACTACCAGCGCCGAGACCACCGCCCATGTGAACGGCAAGCCGACCGGCCCGACCGTTGACGTGAACAACCCGGCTACCGGGGAGCTGATCACGACCGTTCCGCCGGTGACCCCGGAGCAGGTGATCTCAATGGTCGACCGTGCCAGGCTCGCGCAGCCCGCCTGGGAGGAGCTTGGCTTCGATGGCCGCGCCCGGATCCTGCGCCGCATGCAGAAGTGGGTTCTCGACAACTCCGAGCGGATCATCGAGACGATCGTCAATGAGAGCGGCAAGACGTACGAGGACGCTCAGCTCGCCGAGATCTCCTACGCCGCCTCGGCCTTCGGCTTCTGGGCCAAGAACGCGCCGAAGTTCCTCAAGGACGAGAAGGTCCGCTCCGCGTCTCCGTTCGTGCTCGGACGCAAGCTCGCGGTGCGCTACGCCCCGATCGGCGTGGTCGGGGTGATCGGCCCCTGGAACTACCCGCTGACCAACAGCTTCGGCGACTGCATCCCGGCGCTTGCGGCCGGCAACACGGTCGTGCTCAAGCCGGCCACCCTGACCCCGATGACGTCGCTGCTGATGCGCGAGGGTCTGCTCGAGTGCGGGATGCCCGAGGATGCCTTCCAGGTCGCGGTCGGCGAAGGTTCGTCGATCGGCAACTCGCTGATCGATGCCGTCGACTTCATCATGTTCACCGGCTCGACCGAGGTCGGAAAGAAGGTCATGACTCGCGCGGGTCAGAGTTTGACGGGCGTCGCGATGGAGCTCGGCGGCAAGGACCCGATGATCGTCCTCCGCGACGCGAGCCTCGAGCGCGCGGCCAACGCGGCGGTTCATTACTCGATGCAGAACGCTGGCCAGACCTGCATCTCGATCGAGCGCGTCTATGTCGAGGAGCCCGTCTATGACGAGTTCGTCGCCAAGGTGACCGAGAAGATGCGCGGCCTGCGCCAGGGCGTGCCCGGCGGTCCGGCGGTTACCGACGTCGGCGCGATGACCTCCCCCGACCAGACCGACCTGGTCGAGGAGCACGTCGACGACGCTGTTGCCAAGGGGGCCAACGCGATCGTTGGCGGCAAACGTGGCGCCAGCCCCGGCGACTTCTTCGAGCCGACCCTGCTGCTCGACGTCAGCCACGAGATGGAGTGCATGACCGAGGAGACCTTCGGCCCGACGCTGCCGGTGATGAAGGTCGCCGACGTCGATGAGGCCGTGCGCCTGGCAAACGACTCGCCCTACGGACTGCAGGCCTCGGTCTGGACCAAGGACACCGCCGAGGGCGAGCGGGTCGCGCGACGGCTCGAGTCCGGGGTGGTCTGCGTCAACGATGCGCAGCTCAACTACGTGGCATTGGAGCTGCCGATGGGCGGTTGGAAGGACTCGGGCGTGGGGTCGCGACACGGGGCGAACGGGATCCGCAAGTACACCAAGCAGCAGACGCTGCTGGTGACCCGCTTCTCGCCGACCAAGAAGGACATCCACATGCTCCCCTACGACAAGGCGATCATCACCAGGCTGCTCGGCCGCAGCTTCCGGCTGCTCTGGGGCCGCGGCAAGCGCAAGTAGTGGTGTGGGGCCCGGGCCCCGCCGCGTGAGCGGCCCCGCTTCCCGGGCCGCGGTTCCCCAGATCGCGGTCGTCGCGGCGCGCAACGAAGCCGATCGAATCGGCGCCACGATCGCGGCGCTACGGGAGGCCAGCCCGGGGATAGCGGTGTTCGTCGCCGACGACGCCTCCACCGATGGGACCGCGAAGCTCGCACTGGCGGCCGGCGCGACCGTGATCAGCCGCGGTCGGCCCCACGGCAAGGGGGCGAACATGACAGCGGCCTGCGAGGCCGCCCTGGACGGCGCTGCCGGCGCCGATCTGTTCCTGCTGTGCGATGGCGACCTGGGCTCCAGCGCGGGCAGGCTGCTGCCGCTGCTGGAGGCCGTCGAGAACAACGACTGCGACCTCGCGATCGCGGTCTTTACGCGCCGTGTTGGTGGGGGTGTTGGCGCCGCAAAAGGCTTCGCGCGCTGGGCGATCCGCAACCTCGGCGACTACGACGCGAGGGAACCGATTTCCGGTCAGCGGGCGATGCGCGCCTCGACCCTGCGCTCGGTAATGCCGTTCGCAGGCGCCTACGGCATGGAGACCGGGATGACGATCGATGCGCTCCGCGCCGGGCATCGGCTCACCGAGATCGAGCTCGAGCTCGAGCATCGGGCGACTGGCCAGACGGCCGCGGGCTTTCTCCATCGCGGCCGCCAGCTGCGGGATATCGCCGTCGCCTACGCGGCGCGCCGACGCGGATAGGCTCCCTCGCGCGGATGATCCTCGCGATCGACCAGGGCACCACCGGCACCACCTGCATTGTCTTCGACGATGGCGGCGGAATCGCGGGGCGGGCCTACTCGGAGTTCGGCCAGCACTTCCCCCGTCCTGGCTGGGTCGAGCATGACCCGACCGAGATCTGGGAGGTGACCGAGCGAGTCGGGAGAGAGGCGCTCGCGGATGCCGGTGTTGGCGGCGCCGACCTGGCGGCGATCGGGATCACCAACCAGCGGGAGACGGTCGTGGCCTGGGATCGCCGCAGCGGTGAGCCGATCCACAACGCTCTGGTCTGGCAGGACCGGCGCACCGCGGCCCGCTGCGAGGAACTCAGGGAGGCCGGTCATGAGCCGCTGTTCCGGGAGCGCACCGGGCTGGTGTTGGACCCCTATTTCTCGGGCACCAAGATCGAGTGGCTGTTGCGCAACGTCGAAGGCGCCGAGTCGGCCCGCTTCGGCACCGTCGACTCATGGCTGGTGCACAAGCTCTGCGGCGAGTACGTCACCGACTACTCGAACGCCTCGCGGACCCTGCTCTTCCACCTGCGCCGGCTCGAGTGGGATCCCGACCTGTGTGAGTTGCTCGGGATCGACCCGGCCACCCTGCCGACGCCGCTGCCCTCGGCCCATATCTATGGGACCACGACCGTCTTCGGCGGCGAGGTTCCGGTGGCCGGGATCGCCGGCGACCAGCACGCGGCCCTGTTCGGTCAGGCCTGCCTTCAGCCCGGTGACGCCAAGAACACCTACGGGACGGGCAGCTTCGTGCTGCTCAACGCCGGCACCGAGCCGCCGGAGCCGCAGGAGGGGCTGCTGACCACGCTCGCCTGGGGGCTCGAGGGGCGCACCGACTACGCGCTCGAGGCCGCGGTGTTCGTCACCGGCGCCGCCGTGCAGTGGCTCCGCGACGGGCTCGGACTGATCGCGGAGGCTGCCGAGACCGAGGCACTCGCGGCCGGCCTCGACGGCAACGACGACGTCTATTTCGTCCCGGCGCTGACCGGCCTCGGCTCGCCCTGGTGGGATCCGTACGCCCGCGGCACGATCGTCGGCCTGACCCGCGGCAGCGGTCGCGCCCACCTGGCGCGGGCTGCGCTCGAGGCGATCGCCTACCAGACCGTCGATGCGGTCCGCGCCCAGGAGCAGGCCTCGGGTGAGCGTCTCAGCGCCCTGCGCGCCGATGGCGGAGCCGTTGCCAACCGCTGGCTGATGCAGTTCCAGGCCGACATGCTCGGGGTGCCGGTGATCGTTCCAGAGATCGTCGAGACGACCGCGCTGGGTGCCGCGTATCTGGCTGGAATCGCAATCGGGCAGTGGACCGAAGCGGACGTTGCCGGGATGTGGCGGCAGGCGGCGAGCTATGAGCCGCGGATCAGCTCCGACCAGCGCGCGCGACTGCACGGCCGCTGGCTCGAGGCGGTCGAGCGCTCGCGCGGCTGGGCCGCGTAACCGCCCGGGCGAGCCGGGGTTAGATCGGCTGGGAACCGATGCCCGAGCTGAAGCCACAGCGATACAAGGACGAGCGCCCGCCCGAGAGCGTGCGGCGCTTCCACGAGCGGGCCCGGAGCAGCGACGCCGGCTGGACCTACGGCCTGGTCAGGATGTTCACCACGCCGATTTCGCTGCTTGTCTATCGGACTCGCCAGATCGGGGTTGACAACGTGCCCGCCACGGGCCCGGTGATTCTGGCCGCGAATCACTTCTCCAATTTCGACCACTTCCTGGCCGGGGTATGGCTGCGGCGCAAGCTCCGCTTCATGGCCAAGTCGCAGCTGTTCGGGAACCCGATCGGCGACTACATCTTCAGTCGCGGCGGGGTCTTTCCGGTGCGACGAGGCTACGCCGACGACGAGGCCTTCAAGACGATGCGCGCGATCTTCGACCGCGGCGGCTGCGTGATGATCTACGTCGAGGGTGGGCGCTCGCGATCGAGCGGTCCCGGCACGGCCCGGCCCGGGGTCGGCCGGGCGGCGCTGGAGTCCGCTGTCCCGGTGGTCCCGGTCGCGATCCACGGGTCGCAGGGAATCCGCGGCTGGCGGCGACTCCGCTTCCCGAAGGTCACCGTGCGCTACGGCGAGCCGCTCAGCTTCGCTCGGGTTGCTGCGTCGAGCCGCGAGCAGCAGCAGCGGTGCGCGGACGAGATCTTCGCGACCGTGCGCTCCATGTACACGGAGCTCGAGTCAGAGGGGCGTGCCGCGGTGATCGAGCGGCTGCGACGTGGCGCCGACCCGGATCAGGGCGAGCAGGGCCGGCGGCCGCCCGGCAACCCGCGCTACTCGTAACATTCGGCCAGCTGCTCCCAGGCCGCCGGATCGTGGCCCGGGACGATCGTCGCCTCCGGGAAGCGCTCGGCGTAGCGCTGCAGCTCGCGGCGCGAGCGCAGCCAATCGTGCATGTCCTCGGGCTGCGGCGGCACGTTCTTGCCGGCGAGCTGGTCGAGAGTCCAGACCGCATCGCCGGCGATCACGAAATCGTGCTCACGCAGGCGCGCGATCACAGACAGGTGTCCAAGCGTGTGTCCGGGGGTGAAGGCGAGGCGGATGCTGCCGTCGCCGAACAGGTCGAAGGTCCGGCCGAAGCTCGCGTAAGAGTCGATTCGCGGCCCGCCGAAGTCGATCGTCCGGTAGTCGAACAGGTAGTCGTAGTGCTCACGGCGATAGCCGTGGCGCAGCGGCCTCGAGCCCGTGGTCGCCTCCTCCCACTCCAGCTTGCTCAGCACCAGCGTCGCATCCGGGAACTCCGCGATCCCCGAGGCGTGGTCGATGTGCAGGTGGGTGAGGACGACGGTGCGGATCGACTTGGGATCGATCCCGCGGGCCCGCAGCTGGGCCGGAAGATCTCCGGACGGCATTCGGAACTTGGCCAGCGCCGCCACGGCCCGCCCGAGGTTCGCCGCGGGACTGGTAGCGACCGACGCGTGTAGCGCTGTGTCGACGAGCACCGGGCCGGCGCTCGGATGATGAATCAGATAGGCGGGGATCGGAGCCCACCACCAGCGCCCCCGGGGTGTGCCGATGCCCACCGCCCTCAGCTTCGCCAGCCGGCCCCCGTCGCTCTCGAAGAACTGACGCGGGACCTGCACCTCGCCGCCCAGCAGCGGCTCGACGGCGACTGTCGCGCCATCGCCATCGCCATCAGCACCGCCACCGGTCACCGGCAGCGGTTCGTCAAGTGCCCGCGATTGTGCCTTCACGCTCATCCGAGCTGAGGCTAGCGGCCGCCCCCGCCCCCGCATTCTCTGCGGCGGCGGCGCGCACGGCCGCTGGCAGGCGGCGCGGCGGCGCGCTCAGGCGCCGCCGCTGAGCGCTGTGACCTGCTCGGGTTCGAGGGCCAGCTCGAGGACCTCGTCGATCGTCAACACGGGGTGGAAGTTGAGCTCCTCCCGCACGTCGGTGGGCACCTCCTCGAGATCGGCCCGGTTTCGCTCGGGCAGGATCACGTCGGTGAGTCCGGCCGCGTGCGCGGCGAGCACCTTCTGCTTGAGTCCGCCGATCGGTAGGACCCTGCCCTGCAGCGTGATCTCGCCGGTCATCCCGACCGTGTGCTTCACCGGACGGCCGCCGAGCAGGGACGCGAGCGCTGTGGTCATCGTGATCCCGGCACTCGGTCCGTCCTTGGGAATCGCACCCGCGGGGACGTGCAGGTGGAAGTCGCGACCCTCGAAGGCATCGGGCGCGAGCCCCAGCTGCTCCGCATGCGAGCGCAGGTAGGAGAGCGAGATTCGCGCCGACTCCTTCATGACTTCGCCGAGCTGGCCGGTCAGCTGCATGCCGCCGCCCGAGCGATCGCCGACCGAGTCCATCGCGGTGGCCTCGATGAACAGCACATCGCCGCCGGCGCCGGTTACCGACAGGCCGGTCGCGACCCCGGGCGTCGCGGTTCGCTCTGCCGCCTCCTGGTAGAAGCGCTGGCGGCCCAGAGCCTTCTTGACCGACTCGATGTCGAGCTTGACCGGCGGCGCTACGTCCTTGGCCGCGATTCGGGTCGCGGTCTTGCGCAGCAACTTGCCGAGCTCGCGCTCGAGCCCGCGGACCCCGGCCTCCCGGGTGTACTCGCCGATCACGGTCCGCAGCGCCGACTTCTTGATCGTCGCCTCATCGGGCTCGAGGCCGTTGCGCTCGATCTGGCGCGGCCAGAGGTAGCCCTTGGCGATCGCCAGCTTCTCATCGGTTGTGTAGCCGTCGAAGCGGACCACCTCCATGCGGTCCAATAGCGGCCCGGGGATCGTCTCGGCCACGTTCCCCGTGGCGATGAACATCACCTGGCTCAGATCCAGCTCGACGTCCAGGTAGTGGTCGCGGAAGCTGTGGTTCTGGGCGGGGTCGAGCACCTCGAGTAGGGCCGAGCTCGGGTCGCCGCGCCAATCGGCGCCGACCTTGTCGACCTCGTCCAGCATGATCACCGGGTTCATCGTGCCGGCGTCACGAAGGGCCCGGACCAGCCGCCCGGGCAGGGCGCCGATGTAGGTACGCCGGTGGCCGCGGATCTCGGCTTCGTCGCGGACGCCGCCCAGCGACATGCGCACGAACTCCCGCCCGGTGGCACGGGCGATCGACTCGCCGATCGAGGTCTTGCCCGTTCCGGGCGGCCCGATCAGGGTCAGGATCGCGCCACCGTCGCGGGCGTTCTCGACGCCGCGGTCACTGCGTAGCTTGCGCACCGCGATGTGCTCGGTGATGCGCTCCTTGACGTCATCGAGACCGGCGTGGTCGGTATCGAGCACTTCACGCGCGCCGACCGGGTCGAGCACCTCCTCGCTGCGCTCGCCCCACGGCACGGCCAAAAGCCAATCGAGGTAGGTCCGGATCATCGAGGACTCGCCACTGGAGTCGCCGCTGCGCTCCAGCCGGGCAACCTCGCGCTCGGCCTGCTCTCGCACCTCGTCCGGCAGCTCGGCCTCTGAGATCTTGGTCCGGTACTCGTCGCTGACAGAGCCCTCGTCCTCACCCAATTCCTTGCGGATCGATTCCATCTGTTTGCGCAGGAAGTACTCACGCTGTTGCGCCTCGGCGCCCTCGCTGACGTCGTCGCGAATCCGCTTCCGTACCTGAAGCTCGGCGAATCGCTCGCGCTGCATCTCCAGGGCACGGGCGAGGCGATCCTCGACCGGGAGGGTCTCCAGCAGCTCCCGCTTCTGCTCGTAGCTGAGGTCGGGTGAGTAGCCGGAGGTGTCGGCCAGGCCACCGGGGGTGGAGATTGATCGCAGGAAGGCACGGATCCGGTCGTCGGCACCGCGCAACTCGAGGATCTCCTCGACCACTGCGCGGTAGGTGCGCTCGAGCTCGCGGGCCTTCTCGTCGTCCTTGACAATGTCTGCGTGCGGCTCGGCGCTGACCCGGAGGTCGCCGTCGGAGTCGGTGCTCGCCGCCCCCGGGATTGCCCGCTCGACTCCGTGCAGGGTCACGGCGCTGCCGCCGCCGGGCAGCCGCCCGGTCTCGACCACCTCGGCGATCGTGCCGACCTCGGCGTAGTCGTCCTCGTGTCGGGGGACGACGAGCACGCGCTCGTGCTCGCCGACGTCGGCCGCGATCGTGATCGTCATCCCGGGGAACAGGACGGTCTCGTCGAGGGGGATCAGGAGCAGATCTTCATGTGCCATTGGCGGGCCTACCTTCGTGTCCGTGGTCTTCGATCTTCAGTGATGCTTATGAAGTATAACCATATCCATTCATAGGTAACTGGTAGGATCGCTCGCATGGTCGTCAAGGTCACCGTCAAGCCCGCCCCCGCCGTCGGCGAACCCGCCGGCGAGAGTCAGTCCAACGACGAGGGCTGCGGCCTGCTGCTCACGCGGCTGGCCCGGGTCGCCAACCGTGCGCTCGCCTGCTCGCTCGGCGAGCTTGGTCTGCGGGCCCAGCAGTTCGGCGTCCTGCACCTGATCGGCGACGCCGGGCCGCTCTCGCAGGCGGACCTCGCGGCCACACTGCGCCTGCACGCCAGCAACCTCGTCCGCGTCCTCGACGAGATGGAGGAAGCCGGGCTGATCGTTCGACGCCGTGACCCCGCCGATCGCCGCCGCCAGTATGTGGCGATCACCGCGGCCGGGGTCCAGATGCTGCGCCGCGCCGACCGGATCGCGGCCGAGACCGAGCGGGAGCTGCTGGCGCCGCTGAGCGCTGTCGAGCAGACCGCGCTACGGGAGCTGCTGGGTCGCGTCGCCGCCCACGCCTGCGGGCTCTCGACCGCGACCGCCTGCTCCGACTAGATTCCGGGCCGTGGTCGCCCCCGGCTCGAAGATCTTTGCCCCCGGCCTGCTCGATGGACAGGTCTGTCTGCTCTCCGGCGCCGGTAGTGGGATCGGACGTGAGACGGCGATGGAGCTGGCCCGCCTGGGGGCCACCGTGGTTGGTTGCGGCCGCCGGCTCGAACCGGTGCAGGAGACGGCGGAGATGATCATCGGCGCGGGAGGGGCGGCCGAGGGCGTCGTCTGCGACATCCGTGAGGAGGAGGCCGTCGATGCGATGGTCGATGGGTTGCTCGAGCGGCACGGGCATCTCGACCTGCTGGTCAACAACGCCGGCGGCCAGTTCCTGGCGCCGGCGGAGACGATCAGCGCCAAGGGCTTCCGCACGGTGACCGAGCTGAACGTGCAGGGGACCTGGAACATGACCCATGCGGCGGCGACCAAGGCCTTCATCCCACAGGAATCGGGCAGGGTGATCAGCGTCACCCTCTCGCCTCACAACGGGATGCCAGGCATGGTCCATTCCGGCGCGGCCAGGGCCGCGGTGGAGAACATGATGCGGACGCTCTCGATCGAGTGGTCCCGCTACGGGATCCACTGCGTCGCCGTCGCCCCGGGTCCGATCGGCACCGAGACCTTCATGACCAAGTACCCGCGCGAGATGGTCGAGACCGTCGCCTCGACGATCCCGCTGGGGCGCCTCGGCCGTCCCGAGGAGGTCGCCTGGCTGATCACCTATCTCGCCTCGCCCGCGGGCGATTTCTTCAGCGGGACCACGGTCACCGTCGACGGCGCCCGCGACAATTGGTTCGGGAGCTGGCCGCCCGAGCTCGGCCAGCGCGACGGCGCGCCCCTCGCCGAGGAGCGCCGGCCGGCCGGCTGAGCGCGCTCGAGGGTGGTCTAGGAGTACATCCCGGTGAACTGGCCGCCGGTCACGTTGAGCACCTGGCCGTGCACATAGTTACCGAGCTCGGAGCAGAGGAACAGCACCGGGCCGGCGGCCTCCTCGGGCTGCGCGGGACGGCCGAGCGGGATCATCATCGAGGCCATGTTCCGCATCTGCTCGGGGATCCCAAGCGGGGTCTTCTCGCCGGTCTTGGTCTCCAGCTCCTCGCCCTTCTCGCGAGCCTGGGTCAGCCGGGTCTCGACGAAGCCGAAGGCGACGGCGTTGACGTTGATCTTGAACTGGCCCCACTCCTTGGCCATCGTCTTGGTCAGTCCGGTGACTCCCGCTTTCGCCGATGAGTAGTTGGCCTGGCCGGCGTTGCCCATCGTCCCGGACACGCTGGAGACGTTGACGATCTTGCGGAACACCTCCCGCTCTTCGTCCCGCTCCTTCTTCGCGGCCTCGCGCCAGTGCGGCGCCAGGGCGCGAATCACCCGGAAGGGGACGATCGTGTGGATGTCGAGCATTGCCTGGAACTGCTCGTCGCTCATCTGGTGGACGACCCCGTCCCAGGTGTAGCCGGCGTTGTTGACGACGCAGTCGACCTCGCCGAACGCTTCGACCGCGGCCTCGACCAGCCGGTCGCAGGCGCCGGTCTCGGTCAAGTCGCCGCCAAACACCGCGGTCTCCCCGTCGATCTCGCGCGCCGCCTGTCTGGCGACCTCCTCGTCGATGTCGTTGATTAGCACCTTTGCGCCTTCGCTCACGAACAGCTCGGCGGTCGCCCGACCGATGCCACGCGCCGATCCGGTGACGATTGCGGCCTTACCCTCCAGAAGTCCCATTCTCAGCTCTTCGCTCCGTTCTTGGTCCCGTGGGTTCTCAAGTCCGCGGGGACTCTAGATGAGGCCGCGATGGGCGGCGTCAGCTTCGCGGCGGGCGGGTCATCACGAAAAGGTCCGGGCCGCTGCAGGGTAGCTGCCCCTCCGCGACCAGCTCGAACCCGTGCCGCTCGTAGAAGGCGACGTTGCGACGTGTGTGGGTCTCCAGCACGCAGCTCTCTTTCCGCATGTCACGGATCGACAGATCGTGGCGTAGCAAGCGCCCACCGAGCCCCCGGCCGATCACCTCGGGTGCCGTTGCGAACGTATCCAGGTACCAGTGCTCGCCCGCTGGACGCAGCGAGCTGATCAGCTCGTCCCCGGCCCGCATCGCCTCGGCCTGGGGGCCGAAGGCCTCGTACTCCGCCTCGCTGCGTCTAGCCGCGAAGACGGCCCCCTTCGGGTGGTTTGCGGGTGGCTCCCACAGCGTCACCGAGAGGCCCGCGATCGTTGAGCACTCGCCGCTTGGCAGGTAGCGCTCCCGAAGGTCGTCGGCGATCAGCCTCAGGAGCGTCCCCTCGCGGCTTGAGACCTGGGGCAGGGCCCACTCGCCCCAGGGCTCATGCCAGGCAAAGGCTCCGGCGACGGTGCTCGCGGCGAGGTCGATCTCCGGCTCGCGCAGGGCCCGGGGTTCCTCACCAAAGGCCGGGTTCGCCGCTGACGATCGCTCGGTCATCGCGCTAGGGCTGCGGCCAGCAGGACGGCCAGCCGCTCGGCTGCGCCGGAGACGTAGTCGAGGAACAACGAGGGCTCGATTAGCTCGAGCTCGAGGATCATCGGCTCGCCGCGGGCCGAACGCAGCAGGTCGACCCGAGCGTAGGTCGTCGGCCCAACCTCCTCGCCCAGCTTTGCCAGGGCGTTCTCCGCAAGCTCGAGCTCGTCTGCCTCCGGCTCGCGCGGCGCTATCTGCTCCGCCCGGAACAGGCCCGCCTCGAGCTCCTGGTCGAGCTCGAGCAGCGGTCCCTTGCGCATCGAGTGCGAGAAGCTCCCGCCGAGCATCACGATCGCCGTCTCCGCGGAGCTCTCGACCGAGTCCAGGTAGGGCTGGACCATCACCTCGCGGCCGGCGCCGAGCAGCTCGGCTACGTGCTCGGCGGCCCGCTCGCGTTGCTCGGGGCGGTACCGGGCCGTGTCCTTGGAACCGATCGAAACCGCGGGCTTGACCACGAACTGGCGATCGTCGGGGGGAGCGAAGTCGACTCGCCCAGCCGGTGCAAGGAAGCTCGTCGGCACGGTCGGCAGCCCCCAGCCGGCGAGCACGCTCAGGTACCGCTTCGAGAGGTTCCAGGCGACCACGGGCGCGGGATTGAGCAGCTGGGCGCCGCGCTCGCCGACCCAGTCGGCGAATGCGTCGGCCTTCTCGGGGTAGTCCCAGGTCGAGCGGAGCAAGACCCGCCCGAAGCGATCCCAGTCGATTTCCGGGTCGTCCCAAACGACGGGCTCGGCCGCGAGACCTTGATCGCGACAGCGCTGCAGCAGCAGCTGCCCCTCGGCGTCCAGCCCGGCGAGCTCGGCACAGGTCGCGATACCCAGGCGGTGCGGCCCCGATGGCGGCAGCTGGTTAGAGCCCGAGTCCACGGCCCACGATCTCCTTCATCACCTCGTCGGTGCCGCCGCCGATCGGGCCCAGGCGGGCATCGCGCAGCGCCCGTTCCACCTCATACTCCCGCATGTAACCGTAGCCGCCGTGCAGTTGCACGGCCTCGTCCGCAGCCTCGACCGCGGCCCGCTGGGTGAACAGCTTCGCCAGCGTCACCTCCTGCACCGCGTCCTGGCCGCTGTAGAAGAGCCGCAGCGCGTTGTAGGTCATCGCCTGTCCCACCTCGAGCTTGACCGCTACCTCGGCGAGCTTGTGGCGAACCGCCCCGAACTTGCCGATCGGGCGGCCGAACGCTCGCCGCTCGCCGACGTAGCGCCGCGTGCGCTCCAGGCACCAGCGGATGCTCCCCAGCGCCCCCAGAGCCATCATCAGCCGCTCCCACTGGAAGTTGGCCATGATCAGGTAGAAGCCCTCGTTCTCCTTGCCCAGCAGGTTCTCGGCGGGCACCGCGACATCGTTGAAGGCCAACTCTGCAGTGTCGGAGGAGTGCCAGCCCATCTTCTCCAGCTTTGCCGTGACCTCGTAGCCCTCCATGTCCCGCTCCAGGATCAGGAAGCTGATGCCACCGTGGCCGCCGTCCTCGGTGGTCTTTACCGCGCAGACCAGGAAATCGGCGCGGACCCCGTTCGTGATGAAGGTCTTCGAGCCGTTGACCAGGTAGCCGTCGCCGACCGGTTTCGCGTGGGTGCGGATCCCGGCGACGTCCGATCCCGCACCGGGCTCGGTGATCCCCAGCGCCCCGATCAGCCTGCCGGCGATCGCCGGACGCAGGAAGCGCTCATGTTGCTCGGGCGTGCCGAACTTCCAGATCGGCGGCGTCGCGATGCTGGTGTGCGCTCCAAGGCCGGCGCCTACCCCGCCGGCAATCCCGGCGGCAGCGATCTCCTCGGCCCAAACGGCGTCATGCAGGTAGTCGCCGCCCTGGCCGCCCAGCGACTCCGGGTACTTGAGGCCGAGGAAGCCGAGCGCTCCGGCCCGCTCGAATATCTCGCGGGGGAACTCACGCGCCCGCTCCCATTCGTCCTGGTGGGGAAGGACCTCCACTTCAACCCAACGCCGGATGCTGGCGCGAAGCTCCTCGTGCTCCTGCTCGAAGGGGGCCGGAAGCGATCGCCGGCCGCTGTCGCGGATCACGTTCATCGCCGGGACGGTAGCTGCTGGGGTCCGGAGCATCGTCGATCTAGGTGAGCAACACCGGGATCCGCTCCAGGAGCGTGCCGGCGTCGAACGGCTTGCGGATGAAGCTCGTGGCGTCGCCGGTCGGGCCGAGCGAGTCCGGCGGCGAGTCGTCGCTGTAGCCGGACATGAACAGGACGTTGAGGCCGGGCTGCATCGCGACCGCACGGTGGGCGAGATCATCGCCGCGCATCCCCGTCATCACCACGTCGGTCAGGAGCAGGTCGTAGGGCTGCTCGCCCCGGTCCATCGTCTCCAGCGCCTCGGCTCCACCCGCCGCGGATTCCACCGCATAGCCGGCCCGGCCGAGGATCCGCTCGCAGACCCGCCGGACGGCGGGATCGTCCTCCGCGATCAGCACCGACTCCCCGCGTCCCGCCGGCGCCGCCCGGGTCGGCTCCGGCGTCTTGACCGGGCCGCGGTCGGTGGCCGGGATATGGATCTCAAAACTCGTTCCCGCGCCCGGCTCGGAGTTGAGGGTGATCGCACCGCCCTCCTGGTTGATGATCGTCTACACGGTTGCCAGCCCGAGGCCGGTGCCCTCGCCCGAGCCCTTCGTCGTGAACATCGGCTCGAACGCCCGCGAAGCGACCTCGCTGTCCATTCCGACGCCGGTGTCGCTGATCACCAGTCGCACGAAACGGCCCGGCTTGATCGTGGGCTCGGCCAGGGTCTCGGCCTCGGTCAGCTCAACGTTCTCGGTCTCGAAGGTGAGGGTGCCTCGATCCGGCATCGCGTTGCGGGCGTTGACCGCGAGGTTGATCAGAACTTGCTCGATCCGTGCGGGATCGTCGGCGATCGGCCACAGGTCGGGCGCGAGCTTGCGCTCGACCCTGATGTGCTCACCGATCGACGAGCGCAGGAAGCCGTCCAAGCCGGCGATCATCTCGTTCAGCCCGAACACGGTTACCTCGCCATCCTCGC
>CAXMST010000002.1:0-14732 GCA_964196325.1 uncultured Acidimicrobiia bacterium | reverse complement strand
GGCGACGACCCACGCAGCGCGCTTGGCGTGCCGATTGACGGCGCCGCCCGCTGCGGCTGCTGCGACCGTTTCCCACTCGTCGGGGAGCAGGTCACAAGGCGCTCGGACCGCAGGCAGGGTCAAGTCTGGGTCTGCGAGCGTTGCGAGTCGGACGGGCGTGGAGCTCGACGCGGAAGCGCGATCGACCAAGCCCGCATCCGCTCGTTCGGCGGCGCGATGAACGTCCGCCGCTCAAGCTGATCCGGCCACATCTATAGTCGCGGCGTGCTCCTACGCCACGAGACCGAAGGCCCCCGCCGATGGCCGTGACGATCGCGGTTCTCTCGCAGAAGGGCGGGACCGGCAAGACGACGACGGTGCGCAGCCTCGCCGACGTGCTCAGCCGAATCGGAATCAAGGTGCTCGCGGTCGACGCGGACCCGCAGGGCAACCTCTCGGACTATTTCGACGTGCCGCCAGAGGCCCAGCCGACGCTCGGCGAGGTGCTGGCGGGCCAGGCCCGCGCCAGCGAGGCGATTCACGGCGAGGTGATCCCGGCCAACCTCGGCTTGGCCGAGGCCGAGCTCGTTCTGGCCGGCAAGATCGGGCGCGAGGTGACGCTCCGCAACGCCCTTCGTGACGTCAAGCGGCACTCCGATCTGATCCTGATCGACTGTCCCCCGACGCTCGGCCTGTTGACGGTCAACGCGCTGGTCGCCTCCAGCCACGCGATCCTGTCCACCCAGGCCCAGCACTTCTCCCTCCAGGGCGTCGAGCAGGCAATGGAGATCTTCGAGCTCGCCAGCGAGACGCTGAACCCCGACCTCGAGCTGCTCGGCGTGGTGCTCAACATCGCCAACATGAGGACCCGGCATGCCCGTCAGGCCCAAGCGGCGCTCCAGCGGCGCTTCGGAGACAAGGTGTTCGAGACCGTGATCCGGCAGTCGATCGCCTACTCGGAGTCGGCCGAGCGCGCGATCCCGATCCTCGATCACCGACCCGAGCGCGGGGCCGACTATCTTCAGCTCACCGCGGAGCTGCTGGTCCGCCTGGGGATGAGCGAGCGGCTCGCGGCATTGGAGCAGCTGCGCCGCGATTCACTGCCACCGCGCGTGCTCGAGCGGAGTGCGCCGATCGAAGCCCCGCCCGGGCCGTAGCCCAGTACACCCATCGCGTGCACTAGCCGCCCGCCGCCTCGGCACTGCGCATCCCGCGCACGGCCCAAAAGGCGAACAGGACCACCAATCCGATCGCGACCACGAAGGCGAGCCCGACCTGGTCGGGGCTGCCGGCAAGCAGGCTGCGGATCGCCTCCATGATCGGGGTCACCGGGTTCACCTCGGCGACAGTCTTGATCCACGACTCGAGCAGGCTGACCGGCACGTAGACCGGCGCCAGAAAGAGGATCAGGAAGACTGGCGTCTGCATCAGCGGCCCCGCCTGCATGCTGCGGAAGCGCAGCGCGACCCCGGCCGCGAAGAGCGCCGCGGCACAGCCGACGATCAGCGCCAGGCCGACCAGGCCGACCAGGTCCACGGGCCCACCGGTGATGATCATCCCGGCCAGCAGGCCGATCGCGAAGAGCATCGCGCCGACCATCGTCGCCCTGATCAAGGCCGAGCCCACATAGCCGGTCAGCACCGCGAGTCGGTTGGGCGCCGCCAGCAGCAGTCGCCGACCGAAGCCGGACTCGAAGTCCCGGGCGATGCCAAAGCCGGTGAAGACCCCGCCGAAGGCGGCGGACTGGAGCAGCACGAAGGCGAACTCGAAGGTCGTGTAGCCGTTCGGGTAGTCGAACCCGGGCGTCTCAGCGACCCCGGAGAGCCCACCCGCGAACGCTGTGAAAAAGAACAGCGGGAACAGCAACGCGGGCAGAAGCAGCGCTGGGTTGGTGACGAAGTTGTGCAGACTGCGCCAGCCGACGGCGAGCGCGACTGAGCGGAAGCGCGGGCTCATGTGCGCAGCAACCTCGTGCTGAGCGCGGCTGAGGCGGCGCTGAGGAAGATCGCCGTGAGCACAGCCGCGATCCCGAAGGCGAGGCCGAGCGCCTCGACGTCGAAGCCGGTCGCGAACAGGCTCCGGATCCCTTCGATCAGGTAGCTGACCGGGTTGATCGTGGCGATCGTCCGGAACCAGCCCTCGGCGATCAGATCGCGCGGCAGCGCCATCGAGGAGAAGAAGAGGAAGACGAAGAAGATCGGGAACATGCCCTGCATCGCCTCGCTGCTGCCGAGTCGCAGGGCAAAGAAGGCGCCGATCGAGCCGAACGCGAGCGAGATCGACAGCGAGAGCGCGAAAAGCACCGGGACCCCGGCCACGCCGGCCTCGAACGAGGCCCCCACCGCAAGCCCGACCGCCAGGTAGAAGGCGGTCTGGAAGACCGAGATCGCGAGCACCCCGCCGAGGCCGCCGGCGAGTAGTCCGGTGCGGCCGATCGGGGTCATCGCCATGCGGTTGAGAAAGCCGCTCTCGATGTCGATGGCGAGATCGGTGCCGCTGTTGAGCAGCACGAAGATCGCCCCCTGGATGAAGGGAACCGCCAGGGCGAAGGTCAGGTAGCTCTCGGCGGGGAAGCCCGGCAGGTCGGTGGTTGCGTTGAGCCCGCCGACGTTAACCGCAAGCAAGAACAGCGGGAAGATGAGCGAGGGAAAGACGACCGCGGGCTGGCGCATCGATCGCATCAGCGAGCGGCGGGCGACCTCGAAGGTGGCGTCGTACTGAGCGGACACCAACTCAGCCCTCGGTCGCAACCGCGGCCCCACCCACCACGGGCTGCTCGCCGGTCGCCGCCTCCTCCGCCCCCGCGCCCTCCAGGGTGCGTCCGGTCTTCGAGAGGAAGACGTCATCGAGCGAGGGCTCGTGTAGCTGCAGATGCGCGAGGGCGATGCCCTCGGCGTCGAGAGCGCGGATCACAGCCGCGAGCCCGTCGTTGCCGCGGGCGAGCCGCACGGCGACCGCCTCCGCCTGCGACTCGGCGCATTCGCCGACCCCGGCGAAGCCGTTCAGGACCTCAGCGAGTCGATCGTGGTCGGCCGGGTCGGCGGGAACCGCCTCGATGCTCGGCTCGCCGATCTCCGCCTTGAGCGCCGTCGGGGTGCCCTCGGCGACGATGCGGCCGCCGTCGATGATCCCGACCCGATCGGCCAATGCGTCGGCCTCCTCGAGGTACTGGGTGGTCAGAAAGACCGTCATCCCCTCGTCCCGAGCGAGGCGTTCGACCTCCTCCCACAGCGCGGTCCGGCTCTGCACGTCGAGGCCGGTGGTGGGCTCGTCGAGAAACAAGATCCGGGGACTATGGACCAGCGCCAGCGCGAGGTCGAGGCGGCGCTTCATCCCACCCGAGTAGCCGCCCACGCGGCGATCGGCCGCCTCGATCAGGCCGACGCGAGCGAGTAGCTCGTCGCCGATCCGCACCCGGTCGCCCCTCGGCAGCCCCTGCATGCCGGTCTGCAGGCGCATGTGCTCGCGGGCGGTCAGATGCATGTCGAGCGCCGCCTCCTGGAGGGCGGCGCCGATCGACTCGCGCACCTTGGGGCCCTGGCGGGCGATGTCGTAGCCGGCGACCCGGGCGCTGCCCCCGGTGGGCGGCAGCAGCGTGGTCAGCATCAACACGGTGGTCGACTTGCCGGCCCCGTTGGGTCCGAGGAAGCCGTAGATCTCACCCTCGGCCACCTCGAGGTCGATGCCGTCGACCGCGAGCGGACCCTTCTTGAACTGCTTGACGAGTTGGTTGACCTCGATTGCTGGACTCATGGCGCGCTAGCGTAGCAGACACTGGTGGTACTGCAACTATCGGTTGCTTGTAACTATCGGCTTTGCCTACTATCATCGCGGTATGGCTTCGACCAAGACCAGCACAGATCCCGCGGTCGATGCCTGGACGGCGATCCTCGACCTGGTCGGATGGGGCTCCTCAGGCCGCACCCCAAGGTTTCCAACGGTCGCGATGGAGCTCGACCTCTCCCCCAAGCAACTCGCCGTCCTCTGGCGCCTGGAGCCCGGCGGCGAGGGCCTGCCGATGGGAACGATCGCGGCGAGCCTCTACTGCGACGCGTCGTACATGACCGACATGGTCGATCGGCTCGAGCAGCGCGAGCTGACCGAGCGCCGCCCGAGCCCCGGCGACCGGCGGGTCAAGCTGGTCGCGCTGACCGAGCAGGGCGAGCAACTGCGGGAGCGTGCCCTGCGGATGCTTTACATGCCGCCGCCGGGTATCGAGGCCCTGAGCCGCGAGGAGCAATCGACCCTCGCCACCCTGCTCGCCAAGGCCGCCGCAGCCGAGGACTGAGCCCGCTAGCCCCAGTCCAGGATCGCGGGGGGCGGAGCGATCCCGGGGAGTTGCCGCCGGGGTCGAACTGGCGCTGAAGGCCCTTGTAGACCTTGACCTGATCGAGCGTCTTCAGGTCGGCGCGACGCTTGACCATCAGCCACGAGTCAGCTTCGGGCCAGCCCGCGGCGATCCAGCGCTCGTCGGGCGAGAAGCTGAGGCCGGCGTACTCACCGGGGATCGAGAAGACCGAGCGAACCTCATCGAGGTTCCGACCGACGCGGATCAACAGCAGCTTCGAGCGGGGCGGGTAGGAGCTCTCGGAGCGGGCCAAGGCGATCCGGCCGGCTTCGGGCGCGACGTCGGCGGCGGTCACCTCTCCACCTCCGGGCAGAGGAATCCGCTCGGTCGCCCGCAGCCGGGAGTCGAGGATCACGATCCGCCCTCGATCGATTGCCGCGAGCCTGTCGGCGTCCAGCCAGAGCAGGTGGGAGGCGCTGACCGAACTCGGCCCGAGCACCGGCTCCGCCGCGGGATCGTCAGGGTCGGCGAGGCGGATGCGCCCATCCCGGCCAACGAAGGCGAGCTCGTAGGGCCCTGAGTCATCAGCTGCCCCCGGGCGCCAGGCCGGGCCCACCGCCGCTACCGCATCAGCCACCGACCGGTCGGCGGCGCCGGTGCCCTCGACGACCCGCAGCTCCCGACCGGCCCGATACGCGATCCGGGAGCCGCTCGGCGCCGCCCACACCAGGTCCGCGACCTTGGCCGGGGCAGTGATCGACCAGCGCAGCTTCCCGTCGGGCTCGGCGACTGCGAGCTGGCGGCCATCGGCAAGCGCCACGAAGATCACGTTCGGGGACCAGGCGGCGGCCGAGTAGCTGCCGAGGCGTCGCCGCGAGTCGTCCTCGGAGACCACGCCCTCGACACGGTCGACGGGATCTCGATCTGCATCGCGTTCCCGCCCTGGGCGATGCCGGGCGCCTGTGGGAGAGCGGGCTCGAGCTGAGCGACGATGGCGCCGCTCTGGCGGTGCTCAGCGCGAAAGATGTTCCGCTCGCCACGATCGATACGACCACGTGGGAGCTAAGCGACCCGATGACCCCGGCCGCCGCTCCCCTCGAGAACCCCGGCGGCCCGAAGCTTGCCGCCTGGTGGCTGCTGCCGGTCGTGGGCCTGGGGCTACTCGGAGCCGCCGGGCGGCGGGTGCGTCACTAGAGCTCGACCTCCACGCCGGCCGGGCTGAAGGTCACCCGACGGACTTGCGCCCAACCCTCGGCGAGGCGTTCGAGGCCGCTGAGCAGCTCACCGCTGGACTGCCAGTAGGCCCAGACCAGCACGGTCGGGCCGGCGCCGGAGATCGTCGCCCCAAGCGCCCCGAGGTCCCGGGCCGCCGCGACGATCTCCATCGAGCGCTCGTACAGGGGCCGGCGGTAGGGCTGGTGCAGGCGGTCGGCTAGCCCACGCTCGAGCATCGTCAGGTCGGAGCGCTCGATGCCGAGCACGAGGTGCGCGGCGGCCGCCACGTTGTGACAGGCGTCGGCCAGAGGCACCTGATCCGGCATCGCCGCTCGTGCCTCGGCAGTCGAGACCTGCTCCTCGGGGATCACAAGCAGGCCCTCGACCCCCTCAGGGGGCGGCAGGCGGGCGGGCACGGCCTGGCGCTCGCCGGGGGGGACGGATTGGGAGCCAAGTCCGATCGCAACCGGGTCCGGCGGCGTCTCGCGCACGTTGCCGCCTGGGGGAGCGCAGACGACCACGCCACCGTAGATCGCGGCGGCAACGTTGTCGGGGTGTCCCTCGATCTCGCAGGCGTAGGCGAACAGCTGCTCGCGCGAGTTGCCGAGCTCGAACAGGTGGTCGGCGGCGAACAGGCCGGCGACGATCGCCGCGGCGCTCGAGCCCAGGCCCCGGGCGAGGGGGATCTCGTTGCGAACCTCGAAGCGGAGGCCGTCGGCGCTGTGTAGGCGCTCGAAGGCGCGCACGATCAGATTCTCGCGATCGACCGGGAGCCCCTCCCCGCCGGGATCGATCGAGAACTCGCCGTCTGGGCTCTCACGGACCTCGAGCTCGAGGAACAGGGCCAGTGCAGCACCGAGCACGTCGTAGCCGGGCCCCAGGTTGGCGGAGGAGGCCGGCACGCGCACGAGCCGCCACCGCGAGGTCATCTCAGGCCTCGCGCCACTTGATCGAGCAGCCGACCGGTTCGGTTTGGGGGCGCTGGGGCGCCTCACCGGCGAGCACGGCGGCAAGGGCGTCGCGCACCCACTGCGCGCGTAGCTCGGGCCGTTGGTGATCCTCGTCGGGCGCGCCGCGGTAGGCGAGCCGCAGCTCGGCGTCGAGCACGAAGACGTCGGGCGTGGTCCTCGCCCCCCAGGCGCGGGCGGCCGACTGATCGGCATCGTGCAGGTAGGGGAGCGGCCATTCCTCCGCCGCGTGCCGCTCGCGCATCGCCTCCGGTGAGTCGGCCGGGTAGCGCTCGGCGTCGTTGGAGTTGACCATCAGCACGCGCACGCCGTCGCCGACGTGGTCGGCATGCAGGTCGAGCAGCCGGTCGTGCCAGGCAAGGGCGTAGGGGCAGTGGTTACACGTCCAGACGACGACCGTGGCGGAGGCTTCGCCGAAAGCCGGCAGCCCCTGGGTCGCACCCTCGGTGTCAGACAGCTCCAGCTCGGGAGCCCGATCACCGATTGCGAATCCTTCATCGCCCATGCTCACTCCTTGTCGATCGACCGCTCGAGCGCCGCGCCGACTTCGGCCGCGTCCGGCAGGGCCGAGATCCGCCCATCGCGCAGCTTGTAGATGCGGCAGGTTAGCCCTGCCGGCTGGTCCCCCGGTGGCTGGATGTCTACGCCATCGATGCGGATCGTCGGCGACCCCACGAACTGCTCGTCCTGCGCCTCGGCGTCGGTCTCGACCTCGCGGACCGCGACGGCTACAGGATCGAGCCCGCGAGCCTCCATCTGCGTGTGTAGGTCGCTCAGCGCCCGCTCCCAGGAGGGGCAGCCGCGCCACCAGAGGAACTCGACGACCGGCGCCCGCCGACCGCTCACGGGCCGGATGTCATGGTCGGCTCCGCCACTGCGATCAGCAGGATCGCGACAGCGACTCCGATCACCATCACGATCACCGCGGCAATGATGATCCAGCGCCGGCTGCCGGCCGGCGGTGGGGTGGGCTGCTGGGAGGAGCCGGCGGGCCCCGACGCAGGCTCGGCGGCCTCGTACTCGGCGCGTCTGGGCAGGCGATCGACCGAAGTCAGCTCGAAGCCACACTCACACCAGGTGCCGTAGGCGTCGCGTCCACACTGGGGGCAGACCTCACGGCCCGCGTTGAAGTCCGTGCTACCGGTCATGCTCGCGCCGACCCTCTCCCGCTACCAGTCGGCCGAGGCCAGTCGCTCCGCGCCGGCCGCGATGCCGCGGGCGAGGATGCCACGCTCGACCACCTCGGCCCCGGGCAGCAAGACGGCCTCGTGGACCCGGGCGCCGGCGCCGATCCTCGAGCCGGCACCGATCACCAGCGGTCCCACCAGGTGCGCCTCAGGGCCGATCTCCACATCCCGTCCGATCAACACAGGGCCCTCGACCCTGGCCCCGCCGTCGAGCTCGGCCTCGCCTGTGATCAGCTCGCCGACCGGGTCGACGGCCACCGCACCGGAAAGCGCGTCGAGGTTGCCGGTCAGATACTCGGGCAAGGTGCCGATGTCGTTCCAGTAGCGATCGATCGCGTGCACGTGGAAGGGCACGCCGTGCTCGAGCAGGGCCGGGAACACGTCCATCGCGAAGTCGACCGGATCCCCGGCCGGGAAGTAGTCGAAGATCTCGGGGCTGAACACGTAGATCATGCAATTGACCAGGTCCGAGAGGGCCTCGGCGGGGTCCGGCTTCTCCTGGAAGCCCTGGACCCGACCGTCGCCGTCGGTGACCACGACGCCGTATTGACTGACGTCCTCGACCCGCTTGACTCCCAGGGTGGCTGCGCCGCCATGAGCGCGATGGGCGGCGAGCAGCTCGCTCAGATCGACGTCCGTGAGCGCATCGCCGGCGAGCACGAAGAACGCGTCGTGATCGCCACCCTTGAGGAATTCGGAGACGCCCCGGACGCCGCCGGCGGTCCCCAGCAACTCCTCCTCGTGGCGGTAGCTGACCTCGACCCCGTACTCGGAGCCGTCGCCGATGCAGGCCTTGACGGTCTCGGGAAACCAGTGCAGGTTGGCGATCACCTCATCCACCCCGTGCCCGGCGAGCAGCTGCACGAGATGGGCGGCGATCGGACGATTGCAGACGGGAACCACCGGCTTCGGAACGTCCCAGGTGAGCGGACGCAACCGCGTTCCAAGCCCGGCTGCCATGACCATCGCGCGCATCGACGGGGAGGTTATTGGAGATCCTGTTTATAGAGGGCCGACCGCGCCGCGGCCCCCACCATTAGAGTGCCGCGGACCCGACGGCACCCTCCGGGGCCGTCAGCAACCGCGAGACAACTTAGGAGACACGTGCGTAGACCAAGACTTGCCCTGCTGACTCCGGCGGCCCTTGCCGCCCTCGCCCTGATCGCCGCCGGCTGCGGCAGCGATGAGAGCGATGACGAGGCCTCCGAGCCGCTGACGAAGGCCGAGTACATCACCCTTGGCGATCAGATCTGCGCGGCAGCGGATACCGAGATCAACGCGACCGCCGAGGAGCAGTTCGGCACGACCGAGGTCCCGGCCGCTGACGAGCAGGAGGCGTTCCTCTCCGAGGTCGTCGCACCCAGCTACCAGCAACAGCTGGACGAGATCAGCGAGCTGACCCCACCGGAGGAAGACCAGGAGGAGATCGATGCGATCCTCGCGGCCCTCCAAGAGCTGACCGACCAGGCCCAGGACGCCCCCGGTGAGCTGCTCAAGGCCACCGAGCCGCCCGAGGCCTCAGCGCTCGCGCAGGCTTACGGCTTCACCGCCTGCGGCTCCTAGCCGGCAGGCGCGAACTCCACCCGACTGGGCTTTCCCGGATCAGCGATCTACTAGGGACGGCCCAGTCGGTCCTTGAGCGATTCGATCACCTCGACCGGTGTCGGGTCGACTCCCGCTCGGGCCGCGAGCTCGAGTGAGAGCAGGTCGCCGAGCAGCACGGTCCAGAGCAGGCGCTCGGTGCGGGTCTCGCCCTCGGTCTCGATCCGAATCACCTCGTGGGCGTTCGGGGCCATCAGCTCGGCGCTGAGCTCGATCCGCTGGCGCTCGCGTGGATGCTGGTCCCGATCCTCGAGGAAGATCGCGGCGTGGGCTCCCTTGACCCCGCCGCCCCAGCCGACGATCTCGTTGTGATCGAGCTCGGGCAGGAGGTCCTGGAAGGCGGGCTGCTTGGCGTTCTCGTTGACCTGCGTCTTCCAGCGGTAGGAGACGGGCCCGGTCAGGCCGCAGCCGTAGACGAGCGGCACCGAGCCGTCGATCGCCTCGGCCAGCTCGGCAGCCTTGGCGAGCAGCGACTCCTTGGCCGCCTCGAGATGCGCGGCGGAGCTGTCGATCTCGGTGCGGATCGCAGGCCCGGCCCCGACCGCGGCCGCCACCTCGGCGGCGACCGCGAAGGCGTAGCCGACCGCGGCGCGGGGCTGCAGGCCGGCGGGCAGTCCGATCACCGGAACCCCTTCGGCTCGCGCCGCGTCGGCGAGCGTGCCGCCGGTGGTCGCCGCGATGCGCCTGGCCCCCACGGCCTCCGCGGCGGAGTAACAGGCCATCGTCTCCTCGGTATTACCCGAATAGCTGGAGCAGAAGATCGCATGGGTTGGCGGGGTCCAAGAGGGGACCCCGTAGCCGCGGATCACCTCGAGCGGCTTGGCCAGCCGCCCACCCAGCGCCGCGGCGGCGAGGTCGCCGCCGATCGCGGAGCCGCCCATCCCGCAGACCAGCAGGCCGGTGGCCTCAAAGGGCTCGATCTTGGCCGTAGAGAAGCGCCAGAGCGCATCCCGCAGGTGGTCTGGGAGCGACATCGTCGCCCCGTACTGGTCGCCGGAGTCGAGCTCCGCCAGTCGTTTCTGCAGATCGCTCATGCTTTGTCTCCCGGTCCGACTTTGGCTCCCGCTTCCAGCGCAGCGGCGGCGGTGATCGTAGCGCCCTCCCCGATCACCGATCCGGCTGGGATCCGGGCGCCCTCCTCGACGGTTACCGCGGCCGAGAGGATCGCCCCCTCGATCCGGGCCGCGGCCCCGACCGTGCAGTTCGAATGCAGCGCCGAGGATTCGATCCGGGCCCGCTCTCCGACAGTCGTCCCGGCGCCGAGCACGGCCTTCGACCCCACGCGAGCATCGGCGCCGATCTCGACCCCGGCCTCCACGAACGCCGGGCCGCTGAGCTCGACGGTGGCGTCCAGATCGGCGTCGGCGTCGACGAAGACTCCATCCCCATCGACCTTCTTGCCGGGCTCGCTCTCGACCTTGCGCTCGAGGATGTCCCAGCAGGCCTCCAGGTAGCGCTCGGGGGTACCGATGTCCATCCAGTAGCCCTCCAACCGCTCCGCGTAGAGGCCGTTGCCGACGAGCTTCGGGAAGACCTCGCGCTCGATCGAGACGTCCCGGTCCGGCGGGATCAGATCGAGCACCTCGCGCTCGAGCAGATAGGCGCCGGCGGAGACCTCGTCCGTGTCGATCTCGGAGGGGTCCGGCTTCTCCATGAACTCGAGGATCTCACCGTCATCCTTGCGGCGGACCAGCCCGAAGGCCGTCGGATCCGCGACCGGATAGAGCGCGAGGGTTGCCTTGGCGCCGCTCTGCTCGTGACGCAGGCGCAGCTTCGTCAGGTCGAGGTCGGTCAGCGAGTCGCCGTTGAGCGCGAAGAAGCGGTCCTCGAGCAGGTCCTCGGCGAACTTGATCGCGCCGGCGGTGCCGCGGGGCTCCGGCTCCTCCACGTAGCGAAGCCGCGGGCCGCCCGGGACCTCCTCGCCGAGGATCTCCCTCATCTTGTCCGGCAGAAAGCCGCAGGCCATGATGATGTCGTCAACACCGTGGCGGGCGAGCCAGTCGACCATGTACCGCATGAAGGGACGATCGACGAGCGGGATCACCGGCTTCGGCAGCGTCAGTGTCAACGGCCGCAGCCTGGTCCCATGTCCGCCGACGAGGATCAGCGCCTGCAAAGTTCATTCCTCCTGGTTCGGGGGTTCGGAGCGGCCTGTCTATCAGGCGGGGAGGGCCACAGCGGGCCTGCCCGTGCCGGCTGGGCGGCTCAGGTCCGGCCGGCCCCTCGGCCGATTCCCTCGTAGGTGATCCCTGCGGCCGTCAGCGCCACCGGGTCGAGGAAGTTGCGACCGTCGATGAGAATCGGCTGCGCCATCGAGGAGGCCACGGCGCTCCAGTCGAGCTCCGCGAACTGGGGCCACTCCGTAACCAAGACCGCCGCATCCGCGCCGGCCAGTGCGGCTTCGGGGCTGGCGGCCATCTCGATCGAGGGCAGCAGGCCCGCGGCAACCTCGGCGGCGACCGGGTCGTAGGCCACGACCTCGGCTCCCTCGCCCTGGAGTCGCGACGCAAGTACCAGGCTCGAGGCCTCACGCATGTCATCGGTGTGCGGCTTGAAGGCCAGGCCGAGCAGGGCGATCCGCCTCCCCACGAGAGAGCCGAGCCGCTTGCTGAGCTTGCCGAGCACCCGACGCTTCTGCAGCTCGTTGACCTCGATCACTGCGTTGAGCAACTGGAAGTGGTAGCCCGAATTGCCGGCCAGCTGCTTGAGCGCGCTGACGTCCTTGGGGAAGCATGATCCGCCGTAGCCGATCCCGGCGTTGAGGAACTTCGGCCCGATGCGCTCGTCCAGCCCCATCCCGCGCGAGACCTCGGTTACGTCGGCCCCGACCTCCTCGCAGACGTTGGCGATCTCGTTGATGAAGCTGATCTTCGTCGCCAGGAACGCATTCGAGGCGAGCTTGATCATCTCGGCACTGGCGACATCGGTCCGGACCAGCTCCCCACCCAGTGGGCGGTAGGCCTCGGCGAGGGCGTCCGCCGCCCAGTCGTCCCCGGCATCGGCGCCGATCACGACACGATCCGGGTTCAGGAAGTCTGCGACGGCGGAGCCCTCCTTGAGGAACTCCGGACAGGAGACATAGGCCAGCGACGGCAGGTCGCGCCGGATCGACTCGCCGGTGCCCGAGGGTACGGTGCTCTTCATCACCAAGGCGTGCTCGGAGCCCCCTGAGAGCTCGGCGACGACGCTGCGCACGCGCGAGAGGTCGGCGTCGCCCGAGTAGGTGGGCGGGGTGTCGACGCAGCAGAACAACAGACGCGTGTGCTCGAGCACGTCGCTGATCGCGGTCGTGAAGTGGAGTCGATCGGCGTTGGCCGCGACCAGTTCCGGCAGCCCGGGCTCGTAGATGCTGAGCTTGCCGGCGCTGAGCGCGGCGACCTTCTCAGCGTCGATATCCACCGCCCAGACCTGGTGGCCGCGCTCGGCGAAGCAGGCCGCGGTCACGAGTCCGACCCAGCCGACACCGACCACGCCAATCGGCTCGCGGGCCGCGCCCGCGTCCGCTTCGATGCTCTCGCTCTTGGGGCCTGGGTTCATCGGGGTGAGGATGCTTCCAGGCTGCGCGGCGCGGCGCTGTCCGGTCAGCGGGCGCCGGCTCAGGCGGGCGCCACAGAGGCTGCGATCTCCAGCATCTCGCGGTTGCTGAGCGACTCAAGCAGGGAGTTCGAGAACCAGTAGGAGCTGCCCTCTTGCTTCCAGCCGACCAGCCGCAGGTCCTTACCTGCGAAGAACAACATGAACTCGCGACCGTCCACCTCCCGAACCTCGGAGGGCTCCCGCAGGATCGGCGGGTCGTTCCAGGTGGTCCCCATCAGGCCGAAGTACTCGGTTGCGATCACCGGGTGCGGCCGGCTGACGACTAGCTTGTAGGCCGCCTGGCGCCGGCCCTCCTCGTCCAGATACTCGTAGGTACGCGAATCGCGGCTGAAGCTCGATTCAGGCGGCAGCAGCGTCGGGTAGAAGGCCGCGATCCCCAAGCGGCGGGCCGCCGTCCCCGCGTAGCGGCCGAACTGCGGATCGGAGTCGACGAGGAGCGGACCGCCGCCACCCGAGGGCTCCTGCGGGGCGGCTTCCGCGCCGGTGTCCTCGGCACCCTCGGTGTCCTCGTCGCCCCCGTCGTCCTCTTGGGGGGCCACCCCGTTTAGGAAGCGATCAACCGCACGCTCGACCTCACGGTCGGAGGCGACGATGTCGGTTGGGCCGAGATCGCCGACGATCCGAGTCTCGTTGACGGAGGCCGAGCGCAGCTCGAACAGGCTGCGGGCGATCGTGCGCAGCTCGCCGCCGTCGATCGTCGCCCGCGTGTTGTCGACCAGGGCGTCGAGCAGCCCGCCCGAGGCGATCGCTCCCAGGCCGAGCCGCTGCCGGGCCTCGCGCAGGAAGGACTGCTGACGAGCCGCGCGGACGATGTCGTTGTCGGTGTGGCGGAAGCGAACGTACTGCAGCGCCTTGAGGCCACAGAGACGCTGATACCCCGCGTTGATGTCGATCTCGGCGTAGCCGGCCCCGGCCGGCGCGTAGTACTCGCGGTCGACGTCGACGTAGACGCAGTCGACCGCGTCCACGGCCTCGGCGAAGCCCTGGAAGTCGACGTCGACGACGCCGTTGATCTCGAGATCGGTGAGCTGCTTGACGGTGCGCAGGGTCAATCGCGGGCCCCCGGAGGCATAGGCGGCGTTGATCTTGTCAAAGCCCTGGCCCGTGATATAGACGTTGAGGTCGCGCGGAAACGACAGCAGCGAGATCACGTCGCGGCCGGGGTCGAGGCGCAGCAGCATGGTCGTGTCGGAGCGCTCGTCAGGGAGGCTCGGGCGTCGATCTGAGCCGAGCAGCAGCAGCGTGTAGGGCTCCCCCGGCTCGGGCTCTGGGACCTCGCTCGCGGGGATCTCGGGGATCTGCTCCCAGCGATCGGCGATCCGATCGAAGAGCAGCAGCCCCCCGGAGGCCGTGGCGGCCGCGGAGACCGCGACGATCACGACCGAGCCGAGCAGGAATCGGAGCCAGAAGCGGCGCCCGACCGGCAGCGGCTAGACCTCGCCCATGGTGGCCGCGATCTCGAGCATGTCGCCCTGGCTGACGTTCTGCGTGAGGGTGTTGTTGAGCCAGTAGGAGTTGCCGTCCTGCTTCCAGCCGACCAGCCGCAAGCGACCGCCGTCGTAGAAGAGCAGGTACTCGCGACCCTTGATCTCACGCGTCTCGGAGGGGTTGCGGAGAATCGGGGGATCGTCCCAGGTGGTGCCCATCACCCCGTAGTACTGGGTCAGGGTCGAGGGTGTCTCGAGCGCGATCACGGTCTTGTAGGCGGACTCGCGCTTGTTGTCCTCATTCTCGTACTCATAGGTCCGTGAATCCGTGTTGAACTGCGAGCCCGGGACGACCTTTGTCGGGTAGAAGGCGGGGATCCCGAGTCGCCGCACGACCTTCTCCGCGTCCGCCTTGAAGTGCTCGGCCTGGTTCGCGAACTTGACCGAGCTCTCGTCGGCCAGCGTCTCG
>CAXMST010000001.1:0-40777 GCA_964196325.1 uncultured Acidimicrobiia bacterium | reverse complement strand
GGGAGAACACCAGGTTGATAGGCCGGCGGTGTAAGTGTGGTAACACACTCAGCTGACCGGTACTAATCGGTCGAGGGCTTGACGATATATATTGCTATTACGCGCATTGGCCTGCGTGCAGTTTTCAAGCTTCGCCGGGGCGGCGAGGCTGCGGCCCGTGCGCGTACGGGCTCGGTTCTCGCGATCCCGACCAATTTGGTGGCAATAGCGAGGGAGATACACCTCTTCCCATTCCGAACAGAGCAGTTAAGCCCCTCAGCGCCGATGGTACTTGGTGGGAAACCGCCTGGGAGAGTAGGTCGTCGCCAATCTTATTGATGATCGAGCCGCCCACGGGCGGCTCGATCTCGTTCTAGGTCCGCTGAACGGCGGCAAACGGCCGGCCGGCGGCCGGGGTTTGCTGCTGGGCGGCCGCTGTGGTCGGCGGGAACAGGAACCATTCATCTACGGGCTGGTGCCGGGCAGCAATCCCTCGAGGTCGCCCGGGTCGATACCTTCCAGGCCGCCACCGAAGAGCTGCTCGAGATCGCCCTGCAGACCCTCGAGATCTTCGGGCAGCAGTCCCTGCAGGCCCTCCAGGCCGAGGCCGGGCAGACCCCCGATGTCCTCGCCAAGGCCGGCAAGTGCCTCGACGACCTCGGCCAGGGTCGGATCCCCCGGCAGAGACTCGAACAGATCAATCGCCACCCCGAACGGCACCGTCTCGATGATCAGCCGAGCCAGCGAGGCGATCGGGCTGGAGATCAGCCCCTGGCTCGCCGCATCATCGACCGCCCGGAGCAACCCGGAGGTGATCGCAGCTTCGATCTGGTCGCGCCCGAGGTCGTTGCGCTCGGCAAACTCGGCCAGGGAGACCTCGTCGGTGAGCGCGGCGGCCAGCTCCTCGCGGCTGACGCCGAGCTCGCAGGCAGCACCGTCGAGCGCCGAGAGCGCGATCCCTTCGAAGACACCGCGCTCGGCGAGGACCGTGATCGAACGTGGCTCGCAGGGATCAGCGACGGCAAGCGGCTTGTAGGAGGCGCCACCGGCAAGCAGGTAGGCGAGCACGACCCCGAGCGCGATGCCCGCGGCGAGCAGGATCGGGAGGTCCCGTCGGGTCACGGGTCGCTCCTGCGCAGATGCCACATCGCCAGCAGACTCAGGGCGGCGAACAGGGCAGCCCCGAGAAAGGGCAGGCTGAAGGCATGGGTCGCGGCGCGCTCGAGCTGGTCGTTGATGCCCTCCTCCAGCGCGTTCAGGGCGCTGCGGTCGGCCTCGTCGACGTCGATGCCGTCGAAAGCGGGAGCGAGGTCGGGGAGTTGGTCAGCGGACGTGATCTGCTGATCCACGGCGACTGCCACCTCGAGCTTGGCCTGAGCTGGGATCGGTGAGTCGAGCAGCAGCGCTGTGCCGGCGTCCCGGCCGGCGTCGGCCTGGGCCTCCAGTTGGCTGCTCAGGAGGGGGGTGAGCAACAGGATGCCGACCACAATCCCCGCATGGCGGGCGGCCAGGGTTTCGGCTCCCCGAGCCCCGCGCGGGTCGTGATCACCGAGCGCCGCCGCCGTCAGTACCGGCAGAGTCAGGGCCAGGCCAACGCCGATCAGTAGCTGCGGGGCGATGACCAGATCCACGGTCGCACCGGGCAGGACCCCAAGCCCGGCGAGCCCGCCGACGATCGCGATTGACCCCGCGATCGCCAGGTGCCCGGAGTCGGGACCCGCCAACGAGATCCGCCCTGCGAGCAGCGCGGCCGCCGGCATCACGCTGACCACGGCAGCGGCCGCGAGGGGGGAGAGGCCCCAGCCCTCGGTCAGAAGCACGACCAGCAGAAACAGGGCGGCGGTAAGTCCGGCGGACAGCAACGCGAGAGCGATCTCGGGCCTTCTGTCCCGATCCGGCCCCTCCGGACCACGCTCAGGCGCCGGCAACAGCGCGGGTACCGCCACAAGCAACCCCAGCATCGGTACCTGCAGGAAGAAGATCGATTCCCAGCTGAGAAGCTGGGTCAAGGTGCCGCCCAGGGCGGGTCCGAGCACCAGTCCGATGGTGCCGGCCGTGCCCCACAGCAGGGCACCCGAGCGATGGCCGCCGCGCGCTCGGGCGATCATTTCGATCGCCCCGGCCAGGATCGCGGCGCCGCCCGCCGCCTGCACGCAGCGGCCGACGATCAGCGACCCGACATCGGGAGCCAGTGCGCAGCCGAGCGACGCCAGGCCGAAGACCCCGATCCCGACGCCCCAGGTGCGGAACGGGAGCCGGCGGGCCAAATGGGAGGCGGGGATGATGAGTGCGGCGAGGACCAGGTTGTAGGCGGTCAGGACCCAGCTGACGCCGAACACGCTGGTGTCGTACTCACGCAGGATGTCCGGCAGGGCCAGGGTGACGACCGAGGAGTCGGCGAGCACGACTCCCACGCTCAGCGCCCAGATCGCGGTTCTCCAGTTGGTTGTGCCGATCTCCATGTTCGGCCGTCATCCTCGCACGCATCGGCGCGCCCCTCGTCTCTACGCTGCTGCCGTGAGCTCCGAACGGGCGACCAACGATTCGGCGGCCCAGGAACGGGCGATGTCGGTGATCGAGCTGCTGGCGATCCGGGTCGGCCCGCGGCGCTCAACCGGTGCCGGGGAGAAGCTCGCGATGGGGGTGATGCGGGACGAACTTGCCGGCTCCGGGATTCGCGCGGAGATCGAGCCGTTCGACGGCTATGCGAGCTTCGGCCTCCCTTACGGCCTGATCCAGGCGATGGCGCTACTGCCGTCCCTACTGCCCGCTGAGCGGCGCCGCCTGCGCAGCGCGCTGGCCCTGCTCGCGGGCGCTGCCCTCGCCGGCGAGGGCAGCCTGCGGGCCCCGTTCGTCTCGAGGCTGCTCTCCCGTAGGCCGAGCGGCAACCTCGTCGCCGAGATCGAAGCCGCCCCGACGGTCAACGGGGGGGAGGCAGAGGCGCAGCGCACGCTATGCCTGATGTGCCACCTGGATACTTCGCGCTCGGGCTTGATGTTCGATCCCCGGGTCGTGGGGCTGCTCGGCGGCTGGATCGCAGTCCAGAGCCTCGCCGGGCTGGCGCAGGCCGTGGGCGAGCCGCTGCTCGGGGGGCGACCTCGGGGGCGCAGGTTGCTCGCGGCGCTGCGTGCCGTCCCCGCACTCGGCCTGGCCCTGCTGCTCGAGCGTGAACTGCGGGGCGAGGATGTGCCGGGGGCCAACGACAACGCCTCAGGCTGCGCAGTCGCTGCGGTGCTCGCCGGCGAGCTCGCGGCGAGGCCGCTGCGCTCGACCCGGGTCGTCCTGTTGATGACCGGTTGCGAGGAGTCCGGGACCCTCGGGGTCCAGGCGTTTCTCGAGGCTCATGAGACCGAGGACTGGCTCTTTCTGAACTTTGACAACGTGGGCGGAGCGGCCCCTGTCAAGTTCCTCCGCAAGGAGGGCGTCCTGTCGCGCTGGGACGCCGACCCCGGCTTGATCGCGGCTGCCCAGCACGTGGCTGACGCCGCTCCGGAACTGCAACTGATCGGCGAGGACCGCCCCGCGGGACTCACCTACGACACGAGCCCGGTCCTGGCCCAGGGCGGCCGTGGCCTGACGCTCTCAGTCCAGGACGGCTTTATTCCGGACCTGCACTGGCCCACCGACACCTACGACCGCATCTCCCGCGACGGAATCGGGCGCACCCTGAAGGCCGGACGGGCGATCATCGATGCGGTCGACGGCGGCCTCGCGGACTCCGGACCCAGCGAGCAGAACTAGATGACTGATTCCGAATGACCGTGCCCACGGGGGCGCGGCTGACCAAGCCGCGCGCCGCGCGCGGCCGCAGCTCGTAGCGGAGCTACGGGCAAGGTCGTGAGCGGTGATCCGGCGCAGCCGTCAGCTGCGTCAGCCGTGGGTGCGGGAATAGGAATCATTCATCCAGGGTCGGGGAGGGCAGCCCGTCAGCCGGCCGGCTGCGGTCGAACGCCGCGCCCGTGGGCATCGCAGCCGGGGCCTCGGGCCGGCGGAGGGGCCTCCCGGCGCCCGCGGTAGCGAGCGCCCCCCTCACAACCAGCCTCGGGCACGGAGCTCGATTCATCCCACTGCAGGCCATACTGGCCCAGGGTGAGCAGGTCGACGGCCAGGTCCACCCGGTCCGCGATCCGATCAATCAGTCTGATGCTCGCTCCGTTCATCTCGATCGCCAAGGTAGGGGCGCGTCCGGACGGAGGCCCCAACCTGCAAGGGATCCTGCAGGGCACTACGAGGACGCTCCGCGCCAGGCGCCCGCGAGGGGGGCTGCGCGCTCATCGGCCCCGCCTCCCAAAGCTGTGCGCGGCGGGCAGGACAGCACCGAGATCAGCGATCCGGCCGCCGGTCTCTCGTTCGGCGGCAGGTTCGATCTGGCGGACCTCGGCGAGCGGCAGGTCGGGCCGCTCGAGTTCAACCAGGTGTTCGGCAAGGACGTTGACGACGCCCTCCCGGCGCTCGAGTCGACCGACGACCGAGACAAAGCCGGCCGTGCGGATCAGCAGTCGATGACGCTCGTAGACGGGGGGGAGGATGACCACATTGGTCATGCCCCACTCGTCCTCGAGCAGCATGAACACGACCCCGTTGGCGGTGGCCGGCCGCTGGCGGGCGACGGTCATCCCGGCGATCGTGATTGGGGCCCCGTCCGCAATCCGGACCAGGTCGGCGCTGCTCGCCGTGGCGGGATCGAGCTCGGGGCGCATCAGCGCCAGGGGATGCATCGCCAGCGACAGGCCAGTCGCGGCATAGTCGGAGGTGACCCGCTCCCAGGGAGTCTGCGGCGCAAGCTCAGGGGCCTCGGGTAGCGGCAGCGGCAGGGCCAGCTGCTCACTGCTCCCGAAGTGGCGCGCCCCCCGCGCGATGCCCAGGGACCACAGGTCCGCACGCCGCGAACCGGCCGTCGGATCGGAGTTGGCGTCGGGAAGCCGGCCGGAGAGGCCGCTACAGGCATTGGCCCAGGCGAGCCGCTCGAGGCCGTCGCGGCTGGCTCCCGAGCGCGCCGCGAGATCAGCGAGATCGACGTAGGGTCCGCGTTCGCGGCGCTCGGCCATCACCGCCTCGGCGTCAGCGCGGGCCAGGCCCGCCACGTACCCGAGGCCGGTGCGCACAGCGAGGCCGCCGCGATCACCCTGCGGCTCGGTCAGGCAGAACACGTCGCTTCTGTTCACATGGGGCCCGAGCACCGTGATCCCGCGTCGCTGGGCCTCGTGCGCGAGCGCATCGGGTGGGTAGAAGCCCATCGGCTGCTCGTTCAGCAGCGCGCAGAGGAACTCGGGCCCGTAGTGGACCCGCAGCCAGGTCGACTGGTAAGCCAGCAGGCCGAAGGCCGCTGCGTGTGATTTGGGAAAGCCAAAGCCGGCGAAGCCCTTGACCTGGTCGTAGACCCGTTCGGCGACCTCGAGCTCGACGCCGTTCGCGATCGCGCCCGTGACGAAGCGCTCCCGATAAGCGTCCAGGGCCTCCGCTGAACGCTTGCGACTCATCGCCCGCCGCAACCCCTCGGCCTCGCCGGCGCTGAATCCCGCCAGCGCCATTGCCACCTGAATCACCTGATCCTGAAAGACGATCGCGCCGAGCGTGTCGGAGAGGATCGGCTCCAGCGACGGGTGCTCATAGGGAACCGCGTAGTCCGGATCCTCGCGCAGGCGGCGCTTGCGCTCCAGGTAGGGGTGGACGGCACCGCCCTGGATCGGGCCGGGACGAACCAGCGCCACCTGCACCGTCAGGTCCTCGATGTTCTCGGGCAGCGAGCGCGGCAGCATCTGCATCTGAGCGCGGCTCTCGATCTGGAAGACGCCGGTGGTCTCAGCCCGCTTGATCGCCGCATAGACCTCTGGATCATCGAGCGGAATCCGCGAGAGGTCGATCTGCTCTCCGCGGGCCCGAGCGACCTCATCGACGGTGCGCTCGACCGCAGAGAGCATGCCCAGCCCAAGCAGGTCGATCTTCAAAAAGCCGGCATCGGCGCAGGAGTCCTTGTCCCACTGGACGATTCGACGGCCCTCCATCGCAGCCGGCACCGTTGGGCAGAGGTCGATCAGGGGGCTGGTGGAGAGCACCATCCCGCCCGGATGTTGGGAGGCGTGACGCGGTAGGCCGCGCGACTCGTGCGCTAGGCCGACAAGCGCCAGCCAGCGCTCCGAGCGAGCGCGCCGCTCACCGATCGCCTCGGCCAGCTCGCGCTCGAGCTCGCCTGAGCCATAGACATCCACCGACCGCGCCACCCGCTCGATCTCACCCTGGGGCAGGCCCAGCGCAGATCCGAGGTCACGGACGGCGCCCCGCGAGCGGTAGGTCGGGAAAGCCGCGACCAGGGCCGCCCGCTCAGCCCCGTAGCGCTCCCCGATTCGCGGAATCAAGACCTCGCGCACGTCCCGGGGAAAGTCGAGATCAATATCCGGTGCCTCGGTGATCTCCTCGTTGAGAAAGCGGCCGAGGAACAGCCCCGCCTTGACCGGATCGACGTGGGAGAGGCCGGTCAGATAACAGACGACCGAACTGACCGAGGAGCCGCGCCCCCGTCCGGGCGGCAGCAGCGCCCGCGCCGCCGAGGCCCCGCGCACCTCGACCGCGACCTCACGCGCCAGCTCCAGCAGATCGCGGTGCAGCAGGAAGAAGCCCGAGAGTCCCAGCCCCGCGATCACCCTCAGCTCTTCCTCCAGGCGTCGCTCGGCCTCGGCCCGCTCGGGGGTGCCGTCGTAGCGCTCGCCGAATCGCGCCCGACAGGCCGCGAGCAGGTCACGATCGGCGTCGGGGTCCTCCGAGCCGGGGTAGCGATAGCCGAGGTCGCGGTTCAGGTCGAAGCGCAGCCGCTGCGCCAAGCGCCCGGTCTCGATGACCGCGTCGGGATGCTCCGAAAAGCGTTCAGCCATGCGCTCGGCGGGAGCCAAAAAGCAGGCTCCGTTTCCACGCCGGTGAGGCTCGGTCGACTCCAGGGTGCCGAGCATCCGGGCGGCCAGCAGCGCATCCTGCAGGGGTGCCCGGCGGCGATCGTGGTAGTGGACGTTGCCGGTGGCGATGGCCGGCACCCCGAGGATCCTGGCGAGTTCGACCAGCCTCCGATTGCGGCTCCGATCCCCATGCCAAAGCGGTCGCTGCAGCTCCACGCGGAGGTGATCGGGGCCGAAGATCGCAAGCAGTCGCCGGCCGATCCGCTCGGCGCCACGATGATCGCCGCGCCGCACGCGCCCGGCCAGAGCACCGTCGCCGGCGCACCCCGAAAGACAGACCAATCCCTCCGAGTGGCGCTGCAGCTCGGAGAACGGTAGGGCGGGATGGATCAGGTCATGCCGACGCGCGCTCGGCGCCGCCGGCTCCCCGAGCTCGTCGCGGTCCGTCCAGCCGCGGGTATGGGCATGCGCGATCGTGAGCAGCCGGCAGAGGTTGCGGTAGCCGCTCGGGGTCTCGACCAGAAGGGTCAGGTGGAAGCAGCCGGGCGGACAGTTGCCGCGATACGGCTCCGAAGGCAGGGGGAAACCGGGAGCGGCGACCGTCAGCTCGGTACCGGTTATCGGCCTGACGCCGAGGCCCCGGCAAGCCTGGGCGTGCTCCATCGAACCCCAGATCCCATCGTGGTCGGTGAGCGCGATCGCCTCGTAGCCGAGCCTGGCCGCCGTCGCCGCCAACTCCTCGGGCAGCGAGGCTCCATCCAGGAAGGAGAAGGCGGAGTGGGCGTGCAGCTCTACATAGCTAGAAGGCGCGTTGCTCAAACCAGCCTCCCCCCGCCAGATCGTGGAAGACGGTCAGGCAGCGACCGCCCTCGAGCACCAGCTCGAAGTAGTGGCGGCGTAGGACCTCCCGGGTCCACCAACGATCCTCGATCAGCCACTCCTCGCGGATCGCCTCGACCCGGAGCCGGCGATCTCCAACCGTGATCGGGGTCCCTTCCCTGGCGCCGACCGCGACCGCCCTGGGTCGGTACAGGGCGAAGCCGGAGGGCGGCGGAGCGTTCACGAGCTGTGCGGGACGAGCATTGCCCGGCGCTCCGGGATGCGGGAGTCGACCTCGACCTCGACCACGCGCAACAGTGCGTCGCGCCCGGCCGCGGCACGCGCCTGGCGGGTGGCCTCGGAGAGCTGCTCACGGCGACGATCCCCCCGCTCGTCGGCGAGGCTGAGCTGTGCGGCCCCCTCCGGGCCCAGCTCGAGAGCTCGCAGCGCCAGGGTCGAGACCGGAGCGGGCAGCTGCGCCAACTTCGGCCCCAGCGCCAGCAGCAGACGCTCGGGGGCAGCCGTGGCACTGCGCATCGGAACCTTGGCCTGCCAGCTCCCCCCACCCGCGAGCTGGGCTTCGAGTCGCAGCGAGCGGATCGTCCGCCCGCGGCGGCGGGGATCGGCGACCAGTCGCTCCACCAATAGCTCCAGGGCGCGGTCGAGCTGGGTCCCGTAGGCGGCCTCGGGTAGCCCGAGCGCTGCCAGCAGCTCCTCGTGCGGGCGTCGCGGGCGCAGCGGATGGTCGCTGCCGCAGGCAAGATCATGGGCCCTCAGGCCCAGTCCGCCGAAGCGATCCGCAACGGCCACCCGAGGCAGGCCGGCGAGATCGCCAAGAGTCGCAACCCCGAGCCGCTCCAGAGTCTCGACCAGCCGCAGGGCGGCCTGTCTGGGGCCCGGGAGTCGATTGCGCAGCAGGCCGATCTCCAGGGGCTGCAGGAAGCTGCGCGCCAATGCGGCGGAGATCACCAACGGGCGCCGGCGCCGGACCCTGGACGTGCTCGCCGCCGCGTAAGCGCAGAATCGGGTCGGGCCCGCGCCCGCTCGGGCGGGCGAGTCGATCGAACGGGCAGCCTTGTTGAGGACGCCCTCCGGCTCCAGACCCCAGAGGCCGAGCAGACCTCCGATCGCGAAGAAGACCTCTCCGGGCCGGGCCGGTTCGACCTCCGCCCCGATCCCCTCCAGCGCTTGTAGTGAGCGCTCCCACAGCAGCTCCGCCCGGCCGGGGTCGGGGGGGATCAGCGACAGGCGCGGGCAGCGGGCAAGCGCCTCCGAGAGAACCATTCCGGGACGAACCCCGTATGCCTCGGCCGCTCCGCTGGTCTCACCGATCAGTTGCTCAGCGCCGGGATCAGGAGCCAGGACGGCCGGCTCTGCCAGCATCTCCCTACGATCACCAAGTGCAGCGATCAAGGAGAAGCGCGGAATGAGCAGAGAGCCGACGATCATGATGGAGACGTCCTAGGGCGAACATATGTTCGTGTCAAGAAGATACCACCGCAGAGCGCTCCTCGGACTCCTGCCGCTGCTGCTGCTTGCACTGGCCGCGATCGGCTGCGGTGGGGACGACGACTCCGAGCCTTCTGTGGACGACGATGCTGCGGTGATCACAGCTTGGGCCGAGACCCTGGCCGGTGGTGACGCCAGCGGCGCGGCTCAGTTCTTCGCCCTGCCCAGCGTGGCTGAAAATGGTCTCATCGAGATTCAGATCGAGACGCTCGAAGATGCCGTCGCCTTCAACGAATCCCTGCCGTGCGGAGCCGAGGTTGTCTCAACCGAGGACGGCGGCGACGGGACCACGATCGCCAGATTCACCCTGACCGAACGGCCCGGGGGGAACTGCGGCCCGGGGGTCGGGGGCAGCGCCTCGACCGCCTTCCTGATTGAGGACGGCAAGATCACCGAGTGGCGCCGCGTGCCCAATGAGGGGGAAGAAGAGCCCGCGCTGCCCGGTCCAGGCGAAGGGACCGTCTAGGAACAGGGCTACAGACGGAGCCCCGCCGAAATGGCGGACGAGCTAACACAGGCCGCACAATTTGGCTATGTTGGACCGGTCCCGTGTGTGGCTTGAAGCCATGCACGGACGTACGGCCCCGTTACGGCCTTCGTAGCCCGTCGGGGGAAAGAGAGAGAGGAGAATCTATGAGAGGCAGTAGAAAGCTGCTTGCAATCGCTGGGGCTGTGACAGCGCTTTCGCTTGGCGCAGCCGCATGTGGGGATGATGACTCAGGTGATGACTCAGATTCAGGCGGCGGTGAGGACACATCGTCCGCCGCGTTCGAGCTCAGTCTGGGTGCATTGGTCCCACAGACTGGCGATCTATCGATCTTCGCGCCCGCGGGCGAGAAGACAGCACAGTTGGCAGTCGAGCAGGCCAGTGAAGCACTCGCCGCGGCCGGCTCCGAGATCACGCTCGCCGATCTGGCGGTCGGTGATACCGAGACCAAGCCACAGGCTTCCGTACAGGCGGCCAACCAGTTGATTTCGGGCGGTGCTTCGTGCCTCGCTGGGGCCTGGGCCTCCGCCGACACGATTCCCGTGGGTCAGTCCGTTGCCGCGACGCAGCAGGTACCGCTGATCTCGCCGGCATCGACGAGCCCGGAGATCACGAATCTGCCTGATGACGGCTTCGTGTTCCGCACGGCTCCGTCGGACGCGCTGCAGGGCCAGGTACTGGCTGACGCAGTCGCCGATAAGTTCGGCGCGGATGCCACGATTTCGGTCGCGGCCCGCAATGACGCCTACGGTGAGGGCATCGCCACCCAGTTCTCGGAGGCATTTGCCGCCAACGGTGGCACGATCAATGGTCCGGTCCTCTACGACGTGGAGGCAGCCTCCTATGACTCTGAGGCAGCCGACATCGTCGCTGGTGGTCCCGATGGTTTCGTGATCATCGATTTCGAGGATCCGTACGGCAAGGTTGGTGACGCTCTCGTCCGCACGGGCGATTTCGACGCCACCAAGATGTTCACCGCCGACGGTCTCGCATTCGAGGAGATTCCGGACACGATTCCGAGCGAGGCTCTCGACGGTGCCAGCGGCACCCGACCGGCAACGCCGGAGGGCACGGACGTGGGCGATGCATTCGATGCGCTGTACGCGGACTCGAGCATCAAGCCGAAGGAGCGTGGAACGTTCGACGGGCAGAACTTCGATGCCCTGACGCTCTGCGTGCTCGCTGCCGTGGCTGCCGGTTCCGGCGAGGGTGCTGATATCCAGAGCAAGATCCAAGAGGTCGCAAGCGCTCCGGGTACGCAGTACGACTACACCCAGTTGGCCGATGCGATCACCGCTCTAGGGAACGGTGAGGACATCGACTTCAACGGTGTCACCGGTCCGCTCGACCTCGACGACAACGGTGATCCGACGGTCGCCACCTACGAGGTCTACAACTACGACGGCGGCAAGCTCGTCGTCGACTCCCAGGTGGAGAAGGAAGCCGGCTGACCGGCCGAGGTTAGGCGGCTCACCTGCGTGAGTCGCGAGTTCGAGGAGAGGGACCCCCGGTCGTAAAGCCGGGGGTCCTTTTTCGTTGCCGCCGTACTAGCCGGCCGCGTTGCTGTCGATCCGGCCGCCTCCGCCACCGAGATAGAGCTCCGCGACCTTGGGGTCTGCGATCAGTTCGCGGCCAGGGCCGGTGAACCGGCTGCGGCCGAGATCGAGGACGTAGCCGCGGTCGGACATCGTCAGCGCCCGGCGGGCGTTTAGCTCGACCATCAGGATCGTCACCCCGGAGTCGTTGATCTCGACCAGTTTCTCGAAGATCGCGTCGACGAAGGCGGGGGCGAGGCCGGCCGAAGGCTCATCGACCAGCACCAGGCGCGGATCCGGCATCAACGCCCGGGCCATCGCCACCATCTGCCGCTCTCCTCCCGACATCGTGCCCGCCGCCTGGCTGCGCCGCTCCGCGAGTCGCGGAAACAGCTCGTACATGCGCTCGACCCGCTCGTCAACGGAGCCGCCACCGCCGGCAATCGCGCCGAGATCGAGGTTCTCGCGGACGCTCAGACTCGGAAACACGTTGTCGAGCTGAGCGACGTAGGCGACACCCTCGCGGGTCACGGCGTGCGGGGCCATGCCGGTGATCTCCCGACCATCCAGCCTGACCTCCCCCGAGCGCGGCTCGAGGAGGCCGAAGATTGCCTTCATCAGAGTTGACTTGCCGGCTCCGTTGGGTCCGACGATCGTCACGATCTCGCCCTCGCGGACCTCGATGTCTACGCCGTTGAGGATGTCCACCTCCGGCGTGTAGCCGGCAACCAGCCCGTTGGCTCTGAGCAGCGCCGCCTCGCTCATCGTGGGGGCCGCCTTCGCGCCTCGGGTCCGGGCTCGTCCCGGCCGCCACCACCGAGGTAGGCGTCGATCACCCGCTCGTCGCCACGAATGACGTCGGGTGGACCCTTGATCACGGTGTCACCCTGGGCCAGCACGATCACCTCGTCGGAGTGCTGCATGACCACGTCCATGTCGTGCTCGATGAACACAAACGTGACCCCGTGGTCGCTTCGCAGGTCGCGCATGTGCTGCAGCAGTCGCCGGCCGAGCGTGGGGTTGATCCCGGCCATCGGCTCGTCCAGCAACAAGGTCCGCGGCTCAGCCATCAACGCCCTCGCCAGCTCCAAGAGCTTGCGCTGGCCCCCCGAGAGCGTGCCCGCGTAATCAGAGGCCTTCTCGGCCAGGTTGAAGCTACCCAGCAACTCCATCGCGCGCTCGGCGACCTCCTCCTCGCGCCTCGAGTTTGCGCCTCGCCTGGTCAGCAGCCCGAACAGGGTCTCGCCCGGCTGATCTGGAGCGGCGAGCATCATGTTGTCGAGCACCGACATCGCCCCCAGCGCTTTCGTGATCTGGAAGGTGCGGACCATGCCCCGGCCCGCGATCTCATAGGGCCGATGCCCGAAGATCGACTCACCCTCGTACCGGATCTCGCCGGAGTCGGCCTTGTAGAAGCCGGTGATGATGTTGAACAGGGTGGTCTTACCTGCCCCGTTCGGGCCGATCAGCGCCGTGATCGAGCCTTCCGGGACCGAGAAGGTGGCCCCGTTTACAGCCCGAATGCCGCCGAAGTGCTTGTAGACCGAGTCGACCTCCAGAACCGGGGCCGCGGGGCCCGGGGCGGGGGGTGGGGAGGGGTTGGGGCTGAGAGCTTGGTCACTCACCGAGGACCATCTCCTCCTTCTTGCCCATCACGCCCTGGGGCCGGAAGGCCATCAGCAGAATCAGAACCAGCCCGACGAGCACGAAGCGCAGGGCGGCATCCTTGTCGGACGCCAGCGGCAACTCCAGAGCCCGCAGCCCCTCGAACACCGCCCAGAACACGAATGAGCCGAACAGGACTCCCGGGAAGCTCGCCAGCCCGCCCAGTACGAGGATTGCGTAGCCAAAGAAGGTGAAGATCGGCTCGAACGCCTCCTGGCTGACCGAGCCCTGAGCGAGGACCAGGAACCATCCGGCGACGCCGCCCAAGGCGGCCGCGATCGCCAGTGATTGCAGCTTGTACCAGAAGGCGTTCTTGCCCAGGGCGCGAGCGGCGTCCTCGTCCTCCCGCACGGCCCTCAGGACCCGGCCCCATGGGGAGCGGACGGTCTTCGCCAGCAGCATCGCGAGGGCGACGAGGGTCAGCCAGATCACGAACAGCAGCGGCAGGTTGATGAAATCGGTACCGGTCAGGCCGATCGGATCGAACAGGTTGTCGGTCATCCAACGCGAGATGTCCTGCCAGGTCTGGTTGAAGAAGCGACCGTTGTCGAGCTCGACCGAGATCGTTCCCTGGTTGCCGCCAGTCAGCCCTCGGGCGTTCTGGACGGTAATCCTGATCACCTCGCTGAAGGCGATCGTGGCGATCGCAAGATAGTCCGCGCGCAAACGAACGGCGGGCAACCCGATCAGCAGCCCAACGATCATCGTGATGATCATCGAAAGCGGCAAGGCCAGGAAAAATGGGATCCCGACATCAACCACGAGGATTACCGCGGAGTAGGCACCCACGGCCATGAAACCGGCCTGGCCGAAGTTTACGATCCCGGTGAAGCCGACGTTGAGCTGCAGCCCCAATGTGAAGATCCCGTAGATCCCGGCCAGGATCCCGACCCCGATCCAGAAGTTCCAGGCCGTCAGGAAGTCCGTCGAGATGCCGAGCAGCAGCGCGTCGCCCATCCCGATCAGAGACTCCGCTCGTTACCGAAGATGCCCTGCGGCCTGAAGATCAGAACCACGACGAGCACGAGGAAGCTGACTGCCGTCTTCCACTGCGGCTCGATTGGCAGGGTGGACCACTCTTGGGCCAGGCCGATCACCAGACCGCCGGCCAGCGCTCCGTAGGCGTTGCCGATCCCGCCGAGGACGACGGCGGCGAAGATCGGCAGCAACAGCGCAAAGCCGATGTTCGGGTTCAGGGAGCCGATCGATCCGACCACCATGACCCCCGCCAGCCCCGCCAGCCCCGCGGAAAGCAGCCAGGTGTAGATCACGATCCGGCCGGTATCGATGCCGGTGCTCTCCGCCAGATCGAAGTTGTCGGAGAGCGCCCGCATCTGACGGCCCAAGGAGGTGTGGCGCAACATCAAGGCCACGGCCGTGAGCACCACGAAGCCAACGATCACCACGATCAGCTGAAAGCGACCGATCGTCAGCCCGATGAACTCGATTGTCTCGGTGGTGTTCACGTCGATCCGCTGCTGGCCCGCGCCGGCGATCATCTGGATCACGTTGCGGATCACGAACGCCAGGCCGATCGCCATCAGCAGTAGCTGCAGGGTCCCCGCCTTGCGCTTCCGCATCGGCCGCCACATGATCATCTCGATGAAGACCCCGAACGCAGCAGTCAACAGAACCGCGGCAAGCACCGCGACAGGAAACGGGACGCCGACCGTGACGTTGAAGAGCAGCGCGATGTATGCGCCCATCGTGAGCATGTCGCCGTGGGCGAAGTTGACCAGGCGCAGAATCCCGTAGACCAAGGTCAGGCCGATAGCCCCGAGCGCCAGGTAGGAACCGGTGACGACCCCGTTGACGCTGCGCTGACCGAAGGCGTTGATCCCGTACTTGATGATCAGATACAGGGCGAAGAGCCCCATCACGGTCAGGAAGACGCGAGCCGGATAGGCGGCTGCGTAGCTCCGGAAGCGGCCCCAGAGGGATCGCTTGGGCGCTTCGAGGGGTACCGATGGAGCCTCCAAGGCCTGCAATCCTATGCGTTTGCGGCCCGAATGCCCGCGCTCGGGTGCTCTGCGAAGCTTGGCCGCGTGGATGCGAGCGCCGAGAGCTGCACCTGGTGTGAGCGGGCGGTACCGCCCGAGGACGGCTTTCGCGCCTATTCAGGGGCAGGGGCGGGGGCGATGGCGGTCTTCTGCCGGCTCGAGCACGTCGTGCCCTGGGTGATCGCGGCCCGCCCGTGGGCTGCAGAGGGAGGACCCACCGCGGGCATCGAGCGGCCCCAGAGCTGCTCCCAATGCGGCGCGGCCCTCGGCCCCGATCAACTGCTCCTGGTCCGCCACCGCGCCGCGCACCGGATCACAGACGGCTTCTGCGATCGCGCCGAGCTTGGCGCCTGGGCCACCGCCGGCGGCCGCTGGCGCACCTAGATGACTGATTCCGATTCCCGCGCCCACGACTGACGCACCTGGGGCGTGGGCGCGAAAACCACTGCCCACTGGTTTGTTAGGAGGCCCACGGTCGTGGGGAGCGGTCGGGGTCAGCCGGTCTCGGCGGCCGAATCGTCCGCGCCGGCGACGCCAGGCTCGAGGTTCGCCCCTCCCGGCGACCCCGCACCGGCGAATCGCAGCAGCGACTCGGCCGTGTCGGCCGGTGCTTCGACGTTGGGGGAATGGCCGACCCCATCGAAGATGCGGACCTCCGCTCCGGGCACGGCCTCGAACGACTGCGCGGCCGCCGCCGCGTCAACCACCTGATCCTCGGAGCCGAAGATCGCCAGGAGCGGCACTCCGACCGCGGTGATCCGGGCGGCGATCGTGCCCGCATCACTGAACTGGAGGGACTCAGCCTCGGCGCGGTCGAACGATGTGTAGGTCATCGCCCGATTGTCCTCGACCACCTGGTTCGGATTGCTGAAGGCCGCCTCGTAGTCGAATCCAGGCGCGAACGCCGACTCGTAGGCGTCGCGGATCGCGAAGTCCGGGCGCAGCCTCCACACAGCCTCACCGATCACCGGGGTGTAGATCAGGTCGCTCAAGAACGGCAGCTTCGCCTGCCCACTCTCCGACGGCGTGCCAATCAGCGCGACCCGGCTGACCAGCTCGCTGGCGCCCTCGGCAACCGCCGTCGCTACGTCGCCGCCCATCGAATGGCCGACCACCACCGCGCCGCGCAGGCCCAGTCCGTTCATCGCTTCGCTCACCGCGCGAGCTTGCTGGTCGATCGCATAGCCGCTCTTCGGCTTCTGCGAGCCACCGAAGCCGATCAGGTCGATCGCCACCACCCGATGGTTCTCGTTGATCAGCGGCACAAAACGGTCCCACCAATGCAGCGAGCACGCATAGCAGTGCAGAAGCACGATCGGGGCGCCCTCGCCGCGAGGCACCGGGTCGGTCGCCGGCATCTCGACAAGCTGCAGGTCGACTGAGTCGAGCTCGACGATGCGTCCGTTCTCAGCGGTGATCTCGGCCGGCTTGGTCTCGCTGTCGAGCACAACCGTGTTGATCGCCAGCAGCGCGATCACAACTACGGCGAAGCCGATCAGGATGCGCCAGCGGCGCCGCACGGCCCCGACCTAGTCCCTGCTCGCCTGCAGACCCAGGAGCTCGGCCTCCACGCTGAGCGCATCGATCACCAGCTGGATGTGCTCGGTCTCGTCGACCCCGAGCTCCTCGACGGCGCGCGTGATCTGGCCTCGGTCGACCTTGGCGGCGAAGGCCGGCTGCTTCAGCTTCTTGCGGACCGACTTGACCTTCATGCCCTCGATTCCGGTCGGCCGGACCAGCGCGCAGGCTGAGACGAACCCGCTCAGCTCGTCGACCGCGAACAGCGTCTTCGCCATTCGCGTCTGGCGCGGCACCCCGAGGAACTCGGCGTGGCCCGCCACGGCGTCGATCACATCCCGCGGATAGCCGAGCCGCTCGAGCTCGGCCAGGGCAATGCGAGGGTGCCCGGTGTCCAGGTCCGGATGGCGCTCGTAGTCGAGATCGTGGACCAGCGCGGTGATTGCGTAGCGCTCCCCATCCTCATCCCAGAGCCGCGCGTAGGCGGTCATGCACGCCTCTACCGAGAGCGCATGCTTGCGGAGCGAGTCGGACTCGGTCCACTCGCAGAACAGCGCCCAGGCCTGCTCGCGGGTCGGCTCGGTGATCTGCTGCACGAGTGGCTACTCTAGCCCGGCTTTGGAGAAGTTCGTAATCCGGGGCGGCGCGCCGCTATCCGGCGAGATCGTCGCCGCCGGCAACAAGAACGCAGCCCTGCCGCTGATCGCCGCCTGCCTGTTGACGGAGGAGCCGGTGATCCTCCGCAACATCCCGCGAATCAGAGACGTCGAGGCCCAGATCGGACTGCTCGAGCTGCTCGGGGTCCGCACCGAGTGGCTTTCCACGCACGACCTCGAACTGCAGGCGTCGACGATCGTTGCGAGCGAGGTCGACGAGGCGCTCGCGGCCAAGATCCGTGCCTCGTTCCTGCTCGCCGGGCCGCTCCTGGCACGGACTGGAGAGGTTCGGATGCCGCCGCCCGGCGGCGACACGATCGGGCGTCGGCGGCTCGACCCCCACCTGGACGCGTTCCGAGACCTTGGTGCGAAGGTCGCCGGCGAGCGGATGCTCGAGATCTCCGCCCCCGGAGGGCTCCAACCATGCTCGATCTTCATGGACGAGCCCTCGGTGATGGGCACCGAAAACGCCCTGATGGCGGCGGCCCTGACCGAGGGCCCAACCACGATCGCCAACGCCGCTTCCGAGCCGCACGTTCAGGATCTGGCCCGGCTGCTGTGCCGAATGGGCGCTGAGGTCGACGGGATCGGCTCGAACGTGATGACCGTCCACGGCCGCGACAAGCTTGGCGGCGCCGATCACACGATCTGTCCAGACCACATCGAGGTCGGCAGCTTCATGGCCCTCGCCGCGGCAACCGGCGGTGAGCTGCGGATCCGCGACGCCGAGCCAGAGGACCTGCGGATCATCCGCCGACAGTTCCGCAGGCTCGGCCTGCAGACGATGATCGACGGTCACGACGTGCTCGTCCCGCCTGAGCAGCGGCTCGCCGTCCGCGACGACCTCGGGGACGCGATCCCAAAGATCGACGACGGCCCCTGGCCCGCCTTTCCGGCGGACCTGACCTCGATTGCGCTGGCGCTCGCAACCCAGGCCGAGGGCACGATCCTGATCTTCGAGAAGATGTTCGAGAACCGCCTGTTCTTCACCGACAAGCTCGTTGCGATGGGAGCCCGGATCACGCTTTGCGACCCCCACCGGGCGATCGTCAGCGGGCCGAGCCGACTGCACGGCGAGCGAGTCGAGAGCCCGGACATCCGCGCCGGCATGGCAATGCTGATCGCGGCGCTGGCCGCTGATGGAGTCTCGGAGATCGGCAACATCGCCCAGATTGATCGTGGCTACGAGCGCATCGATGAGCGGCTGCGGGCGCTCGGGGCGCAGAACGAGCGGGGCGCGGTGGAGCCCGTCCCGAGCTCGGCTTGAGCGGTGAGCCCCGAAGCGCGAGCAATCAGACCGAGATGACACACCCAGTCCCACAAGGCAGCAGGGACCTGCTACCCGCCGAAATGCGCGAGCTGCGACGCATCGAGTCGTCGCTGCGCGAGCTCTTCGAGTCGCGTGCCTATGGCGAAGTCTCGACCCCCGCGATCGAGTACAGCGATGTGCTCGCGATCGGCGACGAGCGGGCGATGGCCGGCGCCTACCGCTTCTTCGACCCGACCGGCAATCAGCTCGCGCTGCGCAGCGACATGACGGTGCCGATCGCGCGGCTGGCTGCCGATCGGCTTGACCCCGGCGACGCGCCACACCGGCTCTACTACGTCGGCACGGCCTATCGATCCGTTCGCCCCGAGCAGGCGCAGCTACGGGAGTTCCGCCAGGCAGGGGTCGAGCTGATCGGTTCCGAGGCGCCGGGCGGCACGGTCGAGATGATCGAGTTGCTGGTCGCCGGGTTGGACGCGGTCGGGCTCAGCCGCGCTGTCGTCGGCCTCGGCGACGCCGACCTGTTCCGCCAGCTGCTCGATGAGCTCGGGGTCGAGGGCCTCGCCCGCGATCGCATCCTCGATCGGCTTGCCGCCCACGACCTGGTCGCGATCGAGGCCGAGGCAGGCGACCTGGCGGGGCTCGGGGACCGCGAGCGCGAGCTGATCGTGCGGCTCTCGAGCCTGCGCGGCGGAGCCGATGTTCTCGGCGCGGCTCGTGAGATCGGGGGGCTCGCGGTGGAGCGCGCGACGAGCCGTCTGGCCGGCACCTACTCGGCCCTGGAGGCGAGCGGCGTCGCCGCCCGCGTACAGCTCGACCTCGGGCTGCTCCGGGACCTCGACTATTACACGGGCGCGATTCTCGAGGTGTACGACCCGGCGCTCGGGCAGATCATCGGCGGTGGCGGCCGCTACGACGCGCTAATGGGGCGTTACGGGCGACCGCAGCCGGCCGCGGGCTTCGCCCTCTACGTGGAGCGCGTGCACATCGCCCAGGCCGAAGAGGAGCGCCTGGCCAGGGAGGGGGCAAGGCGATGAACGCGGCCGGGGTCGACGTCGCCCACAAGCGGGTCAGCGGCGAACAGATGCGTATGGCGCTGCCACGCGGAGCCCTGTTCGAGGGCTCTCTTGACCTGCTCGACCGGGCGGGCTTCGACACGGCGGAACCGCGCGGTGACTCGCGCTCGCTGATCTTCGACCTGGAGGGCCTGACCGTGATCACGATGCGACCCTCAGACGTACCGACCTACGTCGAGGCCGGGGCAGCCGACCTTGGAATCACCGGTAAGGACGTGCTCGCCGAGCAGAGCAATCGCTCTGTCTATGAGCTCGCCGACCTGGGCTTCGGACGCTGTCGGATGGTGCTCGCCGCGATCGCCGGGGACGACAGCCTCGAGCGTTCGGCAAGCCGCCTCGGATTCATGCGGATCGCGACCAAGTACCGCCGCATTGCGGAGCGCTACTTCGAGAGCACCGGTCGTCAGGCCGAGGTGATCGAGGTCAAGGGATCGGTTGAGCTGGCACCGCTGGTCGGACTCGCGGACGGGATCGTCGACCTGGTCGACACGGGTCGCACGATGCGCGAGAACGGGCTCGAGGAGCGTGAGCAGATCTCGGTCTGCACCGCACGGCTGGTCGCCAACCGGGTCGCCCACAAGCTTCGGGTCGATGAGATCGACACGATGGTCGAGCGGCTCCGCGAGGCCGCTCCTTGAGGACCAACCGGATCGCCTGGACCGGGCGGGACGCCCCGGCGCTCGCCGATCAGCTGCGTGGCCGGGCACAGCCACCGTCGCGGGTCGCCGAAGAAGCGCGGGCCCTGGTCGAGAGCGTCCGCGCCGGCGGTGACCGGCGGGTACTCGAGCTCTGCGAGAGCCTGGACGGGGTCCGCCCGCCGGCGCTCGAGGTAGCGCCCGCCCGCCGGGCGGAGCTGGCCGGGGCCGTGAGTCCGCAGCTGCGCGCGGCGCTCGAGCTTGCGGCGGCCAACATCCGCGCGGTCGCGGAAGCCCAGCTGGTCGCTGACGAGGTCGTGATCGAGCCGGGCCAAGGGCAGCGGATCAGCTCCCGGGAAGTCCCGATTCGGCGCGCCGCGATCTACGTTCCCGGCGGGCGCGCGCCGTACCCGTCAACGGTCTTGATGGGGGCGGTCCCGGCCCGGGTGGCGGGCGTGAGCGAGTTGGTCGTGGCCTCTCCGCCGGGCCCTGGCGGAGCGCCCCACGCAGCGGTGCTCGCCGCCTGCGAGCTGGCCGAGGTCGACGTGGTCTACGCGATCGGGGGCGCGCAAGCGATCGCCGCGCTCGCCTACGGGACCGAGAGCATCGCCGCCGTGGATCTGATCGCCGGGCCTGGCGGACCCTGGGTCCAGGAGGCGAAGCTGGCGGTCTCGAGCAAGGTCGGGATCGACGGCTACGCCGGCCCCTCTGAGCTCGTCGTGATCAGCGATCGAGGCGGGAATCCCACCTGGCTCGCGCTCGACCTCTGCGCGCAGGCCGAGCACGGTGAGGGCGGACTGCTGGTCGCGATCGGGATCGGCGCCGGCGTAGTCGGTCGGCTGATCGATGCTGTCAAGGACGTAGCGGCCGAGCAGGAGACGGTGGCCGAGCTCGAGCTTGCAGCGGTCGAGGCGCCAGGCCTGGACGCGGCCGTGGAGCTCGCCGAGGCGCTGGCGCCCGAGCACCTGCAGCTCGACTGCGATGGCGCGGAGCGGGCGGCCGTCGAGATCAGACGGGCCGGCTGCGTGTTCGTCGGGGCCGAGTCCGCCACGGCTTTCGGCGACTATGCGGCTGGCTCCAATCATGTGCTGCCGACCGGAGGCGCGGCTCGCTACATGGGGCCGCTCGGGCCCGGAACCTTCAGGCGCAGGATCAGCACCGTACGAATGACTCCGCAGGCGGCTGTCGAACTTGCCCCCAGCGTGGACGAGATCGCCCGAGCTGAGGGCTTTCCCATGCATGGCCGCTCGGCCCGGGCTCGGGCCGAGCAGGACGATCGAAAAGAGGGGTTGAGAGCAAGATGAGCAGGGTCGCGGAGATCAAGCGAACGACCAAGGAGACCCAAGTCCGCCTGGCGCTGGACCTCGACGGCGGTCCAGTCGAGATCGAGACCGGGGTCGGCTTCTTCGACCACATGCTGGAGCTGGTCGGCCGCCACGCCCGACTTGGGCTGACCGTCGCGGCGAGCGGCGATCTCGAGACCGGCGCCCACCACACGGTCGAGGACGTTGGCATCGCGCTCGGGCAAGGTATCGATCAGGCGCTCGGTGACCGTGCAGGGATCCGCCGCTACGCGCACACCGAGGTGCCCATGGACGAGGCGCTCGGGCGCTGCTCGCTGGACATCTCGGGACGCCCGTTCTGCATTTTCGATTCGCAGCTTGCCCCGATCTCGATCGCGGGCTTCGACACCGAGCTCTGCGAGGAGTTCTTCCGCGCCCTGTCGAGCAACGCAAAGCTGACCCTGCATATCTCGAACCCCTACGGCTCCAACGCCCACCACATGATCGAGGCCTGCTTCAAGGCCTTCGCCCGGGCCCTCGGGCACGCGGTCGAAATCGACCCGAACGAAACCGGGGTGCCTTCCACCAAGGGCACGCTGACCGATTAGCGGCAGGCTCCAATCCCCTCGGGCCGCAACGATCCGGCGTCGGCCGGGTTCTATCCTGCAGTCATGAAGCCCGGCACCCCAGCCTCGATCGGAGCCCGAGCGGCGGCCTCGGGGCTGGCTCTCGGCCTGATCGCGGTCCTGCTCGCGGCTGCTGCCGGCGCGGCGCAAGCCGCGGTGCCCAGCACCTTCTTCGGGATGAGCGCGATCCGCGCAACCGCCGAGGACTACGAGCAGATCAAGGAGACCGGGGCCGGCAGCGTCAGGGTCGAGGTGCCTTGGCGCCTGGTCCAGAAATCGGCAGACGGTCCGTTCGATTTCAGCCCGATCGACGTGCGCTTCCGGGACGCCGCCGCGACCGGGCTACGCCCGTTTCCACTGCTCTGGAGGGCCCCCGACTTCCTCACCAGCTCGACCAAGATCATCGGCCCCGTCAAGACCTCCGAGCAGCGTCAGGGCTGGACGGCCTTTGTCACCGCGGCGCTCGGCCGCTACGGCCCGGGGGGCAAGTTCTGGGTGGAGAATCCGCAGCTGGACGCAACGCTGGCCCCTCGGGATTGGCTGGTCTGGAATGAGCAGAGCGTGCTCGTCTTTTGGGACCCGGCGCCCGACCCCGGTGAGTACGCCCGGCTGATCCGTCTGACCCGGGCAGCCGCGGACAAAGTCGCGCCATCGGTCCGCCTGATCGCCGGCGGCATCTACGGCGAGCCTTCGCATGAGAAGTCGATCCGGGCAGAGAGCTTCCTGCGCCGGCTCTACCGCAAGCCGGGTATCAAGCAGGACCTGGCCGGCTTCTCCAGTCATCCCTACGCGGTGAATATCGCCGGCGTCAAGCGCCAGATCAAGGAGCTCCGCAAGGTGGCCGTGAAGGCGGGCGAGCGGGACGCTCGGATGTACATCGGCGAGATCGGCTGGGCCTCCGACGGCTTCGGCGGGGTCTTGGTCAAGAACAAGGCGCAGCAGGCCGAGCTGCTGGATCGTGCCTACCGGGTGTTTCTGAAGCGACGCAACGCCTGGAACATCGAGGGCGCGTACTGGTTCACCTGGCGGGACTACAACGAGGACTCGCTCTGCACTTGGTGCAACAAGGCCGGCCTGGTCACCCGCCAGGCCGAGAAGAAGCCCGCCGCAAGGGCCTACAAGAAGCTGGTGGCAGAGAGGACCTCAGAGGCCGGCGAGTCGGGCTGACGGCCGGGCGAGCCCGGCGGCGGCCCGCCCTAACATGGCGGCGTGAGCATCTCCGTCGGCATCGTCAACTACGGGATGGGCAATCTGCGCTCGGTCGAGAAGGCCGTGGAGCGGATCGGCGCCGAGCCCTTGATCGGCGCTGATCCGGGTGCGCTGGAGCACACGGACGGGCTGATCCTGCCCGGGGTTGGCGCCTTCCCCAAGGCGATGGAGCGAATCCGCGAGCGTGGCTTCGATCGATACCTGCACACGCGAATCGCGGCTGGGACCCCGGTGCTCGGCGTCTGTCTGGGTATGCAGCTCCTGTTCGAGCGCTCCAGCGAGGGGCCCGGCACGGAGGGTCTGGGGCTGCTCGGGGGCGCCGTCGAGGAGCTCGACGCCCCTGGTCTGAAGCTGCCTCACATCGGCTGGTCGCCACTGAAGCTCGAGCGCGAATCAGCTCTTACCAGTGCCACCGACGACGGCGAGCCCTTCTATTTCGTGCACAAGTTCGCGCCTCGGCCCGAGGCTGCCGACCTGATCGCGTCGGCCGCCTACGGGGAGCGCTTCGCCGCGGTCGTTGGACGCGGCCTGGTCTACGGCGCCCAGTTCCACCCTGAGAAGTCAAGCGCCGCCGGCCTCCGTATGCTCGCCAGCTTCGTCTCGATCTGCAGCAGCGTCGGCGACGGAGTCGGGGCCGGTGTGGCCGGTGGCTGAGAGCTCGCCGCCCAGCGGCAGCGGGGCCCTGGCGGCAGCGCTCAGCCTCTATCCGGCAATCGACATTCGCGACGGCAAGGCCGTGCGGCTCGTGCAGGGCGACTACGAACGCCAGACGACCTATGACGCCGACCCCCTCGAGGCGGCCCTGCGCTGGCAGCGGGGCGGGGCGGAGGTTCTCCACGTCGTCGACCTCGACGGCGCCCGCGCCGGCCGGCCCCACAACCTCGGGGCGATCGCGCGGATTGCAGCGGCAGTCGAGGTTCCGGTCCAGGTCGGGGGCGGCCTGAGGGACGCTGAGGCGGTCCGGTCGGTGCTCGGCGCCGGCGCGGCCCGGGCAGTGCTGGGCACCCGGGCCCAACGCGATCCTGACTTCGTCGGCGAGCTGGTGGAGGCCCACGGTCCCGAGCGGATCGTGGCGTCGGTCGACGGTCGCCGCGGCCGGGTCGCGATCGAGGGCTGGGAGCTGGAAACCGATACGCCGGTGCCCGAGCTGATCACCCGGCTCGCCGAGCTTGGCGCCCGTCGGTTCGTCTACACGCCGGTCGAGGTCGACGGGACGCTATCCGGCCCCGGTCTCGACGGCCTCGCCTCGGTCGCGGCGGCCTGCGACTCCGGCGGCGCCGAGCTGATCTACTCCGGCGGGGTCGGCTCGCTTGACGATCTGCGCTCGCTCGCGGCGCTGGGGATGCCGGCGATCGGCGGCGTGATCGTCGGCAGGGCGCTGTACGAACGGCACTTCACCGTGATCGAGGCGATCGCTGCTCTGGGCGGGGGTGCGGGCTAGTGGGAATTCTCGGCCTTGCAGCGCGCCAGGGAATACGTTGGACCGTCTGGGCACGGATCTTGATTGTCGCCGAGGTCGCGCTGACCATCAAGCGCCATCTCGACCTGCTCGAGCCCGCCGAGCGGCGCGACCTGCAACGACTGGTGCGCAAGTCGAAGGGCCGACCATCGAACCTCAGCTCCCGCGAGCGCGACCGACTGGGGTCGATAGTCGCCAAGCTCGAACCGGGCCTGCTGGCGCGCGAGGCCACCCAGTCGGCAGCCCCCTGGAGGCGCCGACCGTGACCGTGCTCAAGCGGGTAATTCCGTGTCTGGACGTCGACGGCGGCCGCGTCGTCAAGGGGACCAACTTCGTCGGGCTTCGCGATGCCGGCGATCCGGTCGAGCTCGCCGCCCGCTATGACGCCGAAGGCGCCGACGAGCTGGTCTTCCTCGACATCACCGCTACGCACGAGAAGCGGGACACGATCGTCGAGCTCGCACGTCGGACCGCGAATGATGTCTTCATCCCGTTCACGATTGGCGGCGGCATCGCCTCGGTCGCCGACGCCCAGGCGGTCCTCGACGCGGGAGCCGACAAGGTCTCGATCAACTCATCGGCACTCGCGCGCCCGGACCTGGTCGGAGAGCTCGCAGACGTGTTCGGCTCCCAGTGCGTCGTGATCGCGATCGATGCCAAGCGTCGTTGGCCCGCGGGCCGCGCAGAGGCTGCCGCAGCGCCCTCGTGGGACGTCTACGTGGCCGGCGGTCGCAAGCGGATCAAAGGCCGAGAGGCCGTTGCCTGGGCACGGGAGGCGACCGAGCGCGGCGCGGGCGAGGTGCTGCTGACCAGCATGGACCGGGACGGGACCACCGACGGCTACGACCTCGAGCTGACCGCGGCGGTGGCTGCGGCAGTCAGCGTCCCGGTGATCGCCTCGGGCGGCGCCGGCGAGCTCGAGCACCTGGTCGAGGCGATTGATCAAGGCGGCGCCGATGCCGTCCTCTGCGCCTCGATCTTCCACTACGGCAGCTACTCGATCGCGGCCGCCAAGCGGGCGCTGGGCGAGGCCGGGATCGCGGTTCGCGAGACGTCTTAGCGACCGAGGGATCAGGGCCCCTGCTCGCCGCCCTCGCCCTGGCCCCGGTCCCTTGTCTTCTGCTCCTGCTCGAGCCGGCGCCGCTCGGCTGGGGGGATGATCCCCTTGCTGCCACTGTCGGCTTTGTAGTCGCCGTCGAGCTTGATCGGCTTGAAGGCAATGACCTCCGAGCCACCGACCAGGTACAGCCGCTCGCCATCGGAGACCACGGGGCCGTACTCGCCGGCGTCGAACTTGAACACGCGGCGACCAGTGGCCAGATCGAAGCCGACGGTGGCGTTGCCGCTGAAGGTCGACATGTAGACCACGTCACCTACGACGGTTGCGGGTCCGCTCACCTGGCCGCCCGGCGCCGCCTGCCAGATCACCTTGCCGGTTTCGGCATCGAGCGAGTAGGCGCTGCGATCGTGGGACCCAAAGTAGATTGCCGGCTTGGTTCTCGGCCCATCCGCGGCAGCCACCCCGGAGTAGACGAAATCGCCGGCCGAGAAGGTCCACGCGATCTCGCCGGTCTTGCGGTCGAAGCTGTAGACCCGGCCGTCGACGTTGCCCACGTAGACCCGGCCGAAGGCGACGGCCGCGGTCGAGTAGAAGCGGCCCGTACGGCCGAGGCCGGCACCGAGATCTGATGTCTGCCAGCGGGTCGCCCCGTCGGAGGCGCGGATTGAGTAGAACTGCCCGGCGTAGTCGCCGACGAACAGCGAGCCGTCCGAGTACGCGGGCGCGGCCTTGACCTCGCCCTCGAGCTGCTTCGTCCAGACCACCTCACCGGTCTTCGCCTCGAGCGCAAAAAACTCCCCGGACTCGGTCCCGAAGTACATCTTTCCGGCGCGAACAAGGGGGGAGGACTCGGCCCGAGACGGCAGATCCCGTCGCCACATCACCTTGCCGTCGCGGGCGCGCACCCCAAGCGCCTGACCGGGCTCCAGGCTGACCGCAAGCAGCATCCCGCGCCAGTAGGCCGGCGACGAAGCGTTGAGGCTGCCCAACTGATTCTTCCAGGCCACCCTGCCCGTTTCTCGGTCGAGGGCAATGAAGACGCCGTCGTTGTCGATCATGTACATCCGCTTGCCGGCAACGATCGGCGCGAACTCGATCAGCTGATCCTGGTCGTACCGCCAGAGCTTCTGGAAGGGCGGCTGGATCCGCGGCACGTTCAGGTATTTGGTGCGCTCCAGGTCATAGCCATATCGGGGCCAGTCGACTCGGCGGTCCTCGGCTGGGGGGGTGGTGGCGGCCGGCAGCTCGGTCGGTTCAAAGGCGACATCAGGGTTCGACACGTCGGCCGGCCGCTTTCCGAGCGCGACCGCAGCCAGAATCACCGTCGCCGAGAGAATTACGGCGAGCGCCCCGAGCAACACCAGCTCGCTGCCCTGCAGGCTCTTGAGGTTGCTCTTGAGGTTGACTTGTGGGCGTCTCATCGGCTCAACCCTCATGCTACGGCGGCGGCTCCATGGACCCTTCGAGCGAACAACTCTCAGCCCTTGACGTGGCCCGGCAGCGCGTGCCGGCAGCTCTGCTGCTCGCGCTCTCCGAGAGTGACGCCTACCTGGTCGGCGGTGCGGTGCGCGATGCGCTTGTCGGTCTCGCCCCGGCGGAGCTCGACCTCGCGGTCGAGCAGGATCCCGGGCAACTGCTCGTCGGTCTCGATCTCGAGGTCACCAGCCACCCGCGATTTGGGACGGCGACCGTGGAGGTGGAGGGCCAACGGGTCGATCTGGCCCGGACCCGCTCCGAGCGCTATCGGGATGCCGGCGTATTGCCGGACGTCTCGCCGGCGAGCATCGAGGACGATCTGGGCCGCCGTGATTTCACGGTCAATGCAATGGCCGTTCCGCTGCGCGGGCCCGTGCGGCTGCTCGACCCCTGCGCTGGGCTTGCCGACGTCGCGGCCGCCCGGCTGCGGGCGATCCACCCGGAGTCGTTTCGCGACGACCCGACGCGTGCGCTGCGGGCCGCCCGCTACTGCGTCAGGCTCGGGCTCACCCCTGAGCCCGCGACGGCGGCACTGCTGGGCCGGGCGGACCTCACGAGCGTCAGCCGCGAGCGGGTCGACGCTGATCTGGGCCGGCTTGCCGAGGAGTCGAACGCCGTCGCCGGCTTCAGACTGCTCGACAGCTGGGGGGTCCTGCCGCTCGGGCCGGATCGCCTGGAGCTGCTCGGGCGGGTGGCCGAGCTCCTCGAGGCCGAGCCCTGGGGATCGCTCCGAACAACTGAGCAGGCGCTCCCGGCCGTCGCCCGCTGCCCACCTGAGCGCCTGCGCGCCGCCGAGGTCCTAGCCGGGCTGGATCCGGGTGAGCCGGCCTCGACCCTGTTCGAGGCCGCAGCCGCCGAAGACGAGGACGTCCTCCTGCTCGCCCGTGCGCTCGGCGCGCCCTGGCTCGACCAGCACGTCTCCGAGTGGCGTCAGCTGAGCCTCTCGATCGACGGAGAGGACCTGATCGAGGTGGGCATCGATCAGGGTCCCGAGATCGGGATCGGGCTCCGCGCTGCAAAGGCGGCGCGGATCGACGGGCGCGTCCCAGCCGACCATGAGGCCGAGCTCAACAGGGCCCTGACAGCGATCCGGATAGCCCGGTGATCTGAGATCGTGGTCTTGTGATCTGGCGCGAACGAGGGGAGCTGAGGTGGCTGGAGGCGGGGCTCCCGAATGCCACCGCCGTGTTCAGCACCCGACTCGGGGGGGTCAGCCGGCCGCCGTTCGAGGGGCTCAACCTCGGGCTCGTCCCCGGCGATGATCCCGATGCCGTGCGGAGCAACCGCACTCGCTTGGCCGGCGCCCTGGGCCTGGATCCGCACGCAGTGGTGATCGGCAAGCAGGTGCACGGTGCTGGGTTGGCCGCCCACGACGGGCCGGAGGAAACGGCCCCATTCGCCGACGGAACGATCGAGCCGCCGGCGGTTGACGGTCACTACAGCGCGGTCCCCGGTCTCGCCCTGATGATCTTCGCCGCCGACTGCCTACCGATCGCGCTTTCGGGCCGCGAAGGCGTGGCGATGCTGCACGCCGGCTGGCGTGGTCTCGCCGCCGGAATCGTGGGACGGGGCGCCGCCGCGGTCGCAGCCGACGCAGCGGCGGTCGGGCCCGCGATCGGCCCCTGCTGTTACGAGGTGGGATCCGACGTGCTCGACGCGCTCGACCCACTGGACCTCGGCGCCGGCGTCGCCGACGGCCCGATGCTCGACCTGCCGGAGGTGGCGCGTCGCCTCCTGCGGCGGGCCGGGGTCAGGAACGTCGCGGTCAGCGACCTCTGCACCCGGTGCAACCCAGATTTGCTGTTCTCCCATCGGGGCGAGGGACCGAGGACCGGGCGCCAGGCCGGAATCGTCTGGCGGTCTGACTGAGATGGCGGAGCTGATCCGAGACCTCGATGCCGATCGGATCCGGGCGAATCTGGAGTCGGTTCGCGAGCGGGCCGGGGCAGGCGTGGAGATTCTCGCGGCGAGCAAGTACGTCGCGCTCGAGGAGATGGGCAAGTTGGCGGAGGCCGGGGTCACCCTGGTCGGCGAGAACCGACTTCAGGACCTGGAGGCCAAACAGGAGCGCTGGGGGGATGCGTTCACCTGGGATTTCATCGGCAATCTGCAGAGCCGAAAGGTGCGGCGGGTGCTGCCCCTGGTCCGTCTGCTGCACTCGGTCGGCAGCGACAGCGTGCTGGCCAGGCTTGACGGGGCCGATCGGGACGCCGAGGTCCTGCTTCAGGTCAATGTGGCAGCGCAGGAGGGCAAGGGAGGGGTGGCGACCGACGATCTGGCCGCGTTCATTGAGCGCTGCCCGGTTCGCGTCGTCGGCCTTTCGACGATGCCGCCGGCGAGCACCGACCCCGAGTCTTCACGGCCCTATTTCGCCCACCTGGCCGAGCTGGCCGGAAGCCACGGGTTGGGGGTGCTATCGATGGGCACCAGCCAGGATTGGCAGGTCGCGGTCGAGGAGGGCGCCACGATCGTGCGGATCGGCAGTTCGCTCTACGTCTAGTCGGCGCGTCCGTAAGTGCGGTCGCGCTCAGGTGAGTGGCCGGGGGCTTGAGCCGCTGCCAGCAATCGCCCAGAAGGCAAAAACTGCGCAAGAGCGGGCCCAGGGGTCATAATCCACAAGGAATAGCCGGACCAGCCCCGAAGGAACCGAAGATGGCGATCAGGGACACATGGCATCGAGCTCTTGTCTATTTCGGGCTAGCCGAGGATCCCGAGTACCGCTACGAGGACGACGGCGACGAACCCGACACGCTCAGCGAGCGGGCCGCACCCGCCCCGGCGCCGACCCGGCAGCGTTCCGGGTCGAACGTGCGTCGGCTGCGCCGCGACGACCCCGACGAGATCGATGACATCTTCGGCGACGGGGCCGCCCCGGCTCCTCGGCGGCACCTGCAAGGCGTCGCCAACGGTGGCGGCAACGCGCAGGTCCACTTCGTCACGCCCCGCAACTTCAACGACGCCCAGGAAGTGGCGGACCAGTTCAAGCGCGGCGTCCCGGTGATCCTCAACCTCCAGGGAGCGTCGACCGACCTCTCGAAGCGTTTGATCGACTTCGGCTCAGGCCTCACCTACGCGCTCGCCGGCGGGATGCAACGGATCGCCGACAAGACCTTCTTGTTGACGCCGGCCAACGTCGAGGTCTCGGCGGAGGAAAAGGCCCGCCTGGTCGAGAAGGGCTTCTTCAACCAAAGCTGACCGCTGGGCCCGGCCGCCCGCGGCCCTCGAACGCGGGCCGCGGAGTCGGGGCCATTGATCTTCTAGGGTTCGGCCGATGAGGATCGGATTCGCCGGAGCGGGAAGCATGGCAGCGGAGATCGCCGCCGCCGCCCGGGCGTCGCTCGAGCGCAAGGCGGGGACTCGATGATCGGGCTGCTGCTGACGGCCCTGAGCCGCAACGACATCGCCCAATACGTGGACTCTCTGTTCCTCGTGATGATCATCCTGATCTTCGCCAGGATCGTGCTCTCCTGGATCGTCACCTTCCGGGGATCGCTCCCTTACAACCCGGTGCTGCGCGCGATAACCGGCTTCATCGAGCAGGTCGTCGATCCATACCTGAACATGTTCCGCCGGATCCTTCCTCCGATCGGCGGCTCCCGCATGGCACTTGACCTGAGTCCGATCATCGGGATCCTGCTCCTGCTCGTGCTCCAGGGCATCGTCGTCGGCTTGATCAACGAGTGAGCGCACGAGAAAAGGGGCTGGGCCGGGCCACCGTGGTCGCGCTGCTGACGCTGGCGCTCGACCAGGCGAGCAAAGCGCTGGTCCGGGCCGAGATTGCCCCGGGGGAGCGGGTCGAGTTGGTCGCCGGCGTCGACCTGGTCCGGGTCAGTAACGACGGCATCGCCTTCGGCCTGCTCGATCAGGCCGGGGTCGGGGTCCTGGCTCTCGGTGCCGCCGCCTTCATTCTGTTGCTCGGCTACTTCCTCGCAAGCAGCGACCAGGCACGCCTCTGGTTGCCGATCGGCCTGCTCGCCGGCGGCGCCATGGGAAACCTCGTCGATCGAGTCGATCGTGGCTCCGTCACAGACTTCATCGATCCCCCGAACTGGCCCGCATTCAACGTCGCCGACATCGCGATCACGGTCGGCGTCGCGCTGATAATCCTGATGTTCATGCGGGACGGCGGCCCGGACGCAGACGAAGCCGAGCTCGGGCTGAAGGCGGAGGCAGCGACCACACTCCCCGAGGGTGGAGAAGGGGAGGGGGCGCCGAGGGGCGCCGAGACTTGAGCGGCCCAAGGCCCAGGATCCTGTACAGCGACGAATGGCTCGCCGTGGTCGAAAAGCCGGCCGGGCTGATCGTGCACGAAGCCCCCGGCCACACCGGGCCGACCCTGGTCGACGCCCTCGCCGAGCTGCTCGCCGGCGGGCCCGACCCGATCCGGCCGGGAATCGTGCACCGGCTCGATCGCGATACCTCGGGCCTGTTGCTGGTCGCTCGCAGCGAGCCGGCCCACCGCGCGCTCTCGAAGCTGATCGCGGAGCGCGAGGTTGGCCGCGGCTACGTGGCCCTCGTCGCCGGGTGCCCGAGCTCGAGAACGGGAACGATCGACGCACCGCTGGGACGCGATCACCGCTCCCCCGAGCGGGTCGTCGTCGGGGGCCGCCGCGCCCGCAACGCGGTCACCCACTTCGAGGTCCGGGAGCGGATCGGCGGGGACGCGCTCCTCGACGTTCGTCTCGAGACCGGCCGAACCCATCAGATTCGCGCCCATCTGGCCGCGATCGGCCATTCGGTATGCGGCGACCCGACCTATGGGGGGGCCGGGCGATACGGCCTCGAGCGCCAGTTCCTGCATGCCCGCCTGCTCAGCTTCGCGCACCCCGAGGATCAGCGCCCGATGAGCTTTACGAGCGAGCTGCCTCCGGATCTCGACGCGGCACTCGGCCGAGCGCAGGCCCAAGCACGCGAGCGGGGAGCCCGGTGACCCGGCAGAGCGGCCAGACCCCTACACTGCCGGGCCGACCCAATTCGGTCTCCGACGACGAATCGGACCCTGCCGGGCAGTTGCCCGGTCCCCGAGGGGAGCAGGAGATCGCGAACTACATCGACCGTAAGGGAATCAATGGCTGACGCAGGCATCAAAGAGCTGCTCGAAGCGGGCGTACACTTCGGGCATCAGACGGCACGCTGGAACCCGAGCATGCGCCGTTATATCTACGGCGAGCGGGACGGCATCCATGTGATCGACCTGCTGCAGACCGAGCAGCTGCTCAAGCAGGCGACGGAGTTCGCCTCAGAGTTGGCCGGTCGCGGCGGCAAGGTGCTCTTCGTCGGCACCAAGAAGCAGGCTCGTGACTCCGTCGAGGAGTGGGCCGAGAAGAGCGGCATGCCCTACGTCTCGAGGCGCTGGCTCGGCGGCCTTCTGACCAACTTTCACACGATCAACAAGCGGATCGGGCGCCTGCACGACCTCACCAACCTCAAGGACGACGGCCAGCTGGCGCTGCTGCCGACCAAGGAGCGGATGGCGATGGAGGCTGAGCTCGCAAAGCTCGAGTTCAACCTCGGCGGCGTGCGGGGCATGGAGCGGGTTCCCGACGCGATGGTCGTGATCGACATCAACACCGAGGAGATCGCCGTCGCCGAGGCACTTCGTCTCGGGATTCCGATCATCGGCCTCGTCGACTCGAACTGCACCCCAAAGGCGATCGACTTCGTGGTTCCCGGCAACGACGACGCGATCCGCTCCTGCGGCCTGATTGTAGGAACCATCGGCGAGGCGATTCTTGGCTCGGCGACCGCCTGGCAGCAGGCCGAGGACGCGCGCCTCGCCCGCGAGGCCGAGGAGAAGCGCAAGCGGGCGGAGGCGGAACGCGAGCGACGTGAGGCCAAGGCGAAAGCGGAAGCTGAGGCCAAGGCCAAGGCGGAGGCCGCGGCCAAAGCTCAGGCCGAGGCGCTCAGGGCCGGCGCCCCCGCCCAGGCCAAGGGCCAGCCGAAGCAGGCCGTTCAGCCGAAGCAGGGCCAGGCTCCCAAGAAGCCGCGAGAGAAGCCCGTCCCGGTAAGCAAGCAGACCCCGAAGCCCACAGGCGGCGGCAAGGATGCCGAAGCGCCGGCGCAACCGGCGCAGGCCGAGGCGCCACCGGAGCCTAAACCCACTGAGAAGAAGCCGGAGCCGAAGGTCGAGCAAAAGCAGGAGCCGAAGCCGGCTGAGAAGAAGCCGGAGCCCAAGCCCGAGGCCGCAGAGGCCGCCGCGGCTACCGGCGGTGACGGTCCGGAGAAGGCCGGGTGAGCGCGGTCGCGGCAGCCGACGTCAAGGCTCTGCGGGAGCGGACCGGCGCGGCGATTATGGACTGTAAGGCCGCACTCTCCGAGGCCGAAGGCGACATGGACCGGGCGATCGAGGTTCTACGCATCAAGGGCCAGGCATCGGCGGCCAAGCGCGCCGGGCGCTCCACCGGCGAAGGGACGATCAGCTCCTACATCCACGCCAACGGTAGGGTCGGCGTGATGGTCGAGGTCCAGTGCGAGACGGACTTCGTCGCGCGTAACGACGATTTCCAGGCCTTCGGCAAGGAGATCGCGCTGCACATCGCAGCCGCGGCCCCCAAGTACGTCTCCGCCGCGGAGATCGATCCGGCCGCGGAGGCGGCGGAGCGCACGGTGTTCGAGCAGAAGGCGGCGGAGGACGGCAAACCCGAGCAGGTGCGCGACAAGATCGTTGAGGGTCAGCTGGCCAAGTGGCGCAAAGAGGTCGTGCTGTTGGAGCAGGCGCACGTCAACGGCGACAAGCACGATGGCAAGACGATCGAGGAGCTGCGGGCCGAGGCGGCCGCTGCGACCGGCGAGAACATCGTCATCGCCCGCTTCGCCCGCTTCGCCGTCGGCGCGGACGACTGAGGCCCTGCCGCAGCCGGCAACTGTGTCGCGAGGAGCACCGATGGCCAACGACCGTGCATTCGACCGGGTCCTGCTGAAGCTCTCGGGGGAAGCCCTGATGGGCTCCCTCCAGTATGGAACCGACCCCGAGCGGCTCGAACGGATCGCCGCAGAGATCGCGGCCGTACGCCAAACCGGCCTGGAGATCGCGATCGTGGTCGGCGCGGGGAACATCTACCGCGGCTTGACGGGCGTGGCAGCCGGCATGGACCGTGCAACGGCCGACTACATGGGGATGCTCGCCACGGTGCTCAACGCCCTCACGCTTCAGGACGCGCTCGAAAAGCAAGGAGCCAACACGCGGGTGCTCTCCGCGATCGACGTGACCGAGGTCGCCGAGCCCTACATTCGTCGACGGGCGATGCGGCACCTCGAGAAGGGCCGGATCGTGATCTTCGCGGCAGGAACCGGCAATCCGTTCTTCACCACCGATACGGCGGCGGCGCTGCGCGCCCTGGAGATCCACGCGGAAGCGATATTGATGGCCAAGCACGGGGTGGAGGGCGTCTATGACGCCGATCCGGACGACGTGCCCGACGCCAAGATGCTGCCCCGGATCAGCCATCGTGAGGCGATCGAGCGCGGCCTGCGCGTGATGGACTCGACGGCGCTGTCGCTCTGCATGGAAAACGGCCTGCCGATCCACGTCTTCAACATGGCGGATGAATCCAACATAGGTAGGATCGTGCGCGGAGAACGAGTGGGCACGCTGGTCGCCGAAGAGGGAGACGGCTGATGATTGAAGAGCTACTGGCGGATGCCGACGAACGGATGAGCAAGTCCGTGGAGTCGAATAAGGGGGAGATGGCGACCGTGCGCACCGGACGCGCTTCCCCACATCTGCTCGATCGGATCGTGGTCGACTACTACGGCGCCGAGACGCCGCTCAACCAACTCGCCAACATCGCGACCACCGATGCCCGGCTGCTGACCCTGACGCCCTACGACAAGAGCGCGATCAGCATGATCGAGAAGTCGATCATCGACGCCGACATCGGCGTGACCCCGAGCAACGACGGCAATGTGATTCGCCTTCAGGTGCCCGAGCTGACCGAGGAGCGACGCAAGGAGATGGTGCGGATGCTGCACTCGGTCGCCGAGGAGGGGCGGATCGCCGTGCGCAACATCCGCCGCGACGTGATGTCGGACCTGCGCGAGCTGAAGAGCGAGGGCGAGGTGGGCGAGGATCAGGAGCGTCGGGCCGAGGAGCAGCTCCAGAAGGTCACCGACGGCGCGGTCGGCGAGATCGACGCCCTGATGAAGGCCAAAGAAGAAGAAATCCTCACGGTTTGAGCGCCGAGCCACTCGCCGCGAGGACCGTGGCGATCATCATGGACGGCAACGCCCGCTGGGCGAAGCAGCGGGGGCTGGCGATCCTCGAGGGACACCGCGAGGGTGCCCGGGCCCTGAAGCAGATTGTCAAGGACGCGGCGCGGCTGGGCCTGGCGGAGCTCACGGTCTACGCCTTCTCGACCGAGAACTGGTCCCGCCCGCGGGCCGAGGTCGAGGGGCTGATGGCGATGTTCGCCGAGCTGATCGCGACCGAGACCCCGGAGCTCGACGAGGAGGGCGTGCGGATGCGCTTCGTGGGCCGCCGCGAACAGGTCTCGGCCGAGCTGCAGCGGCAGATGAACTGGGCGGAGGAGAAGACGGACGGGAACGAACGGATGACCCTGTTCGTCGCCTTCAACTACGGCGGGCGAGCCGAAATCCTCGACGCCGCTGAGCGCTATGAGGGGGGTGGGGAGGAGGCCTTCAGCAAGCTCCTCTACGCACCCGAGATGAGCGAGCCCGATCTGCTCATCAGGACCAGCGGTGAGGAGCGGCTCTCCAACTTTCTGCTCTGGCAGAGCGCCTACTCCGAGCTGATCTTCACCGAGCTGCTCTGGCCGGACTTCGATCTCGGGGCCCTGCAGGCGGCGCTGGCGGAGTTCGCCTCCCGCAAGCGTCGATTCGGCGCTCGCGACTAGATTCAGCGGCTCGATGGATTTCCCACAACGACCCCGAAGTCGCCGCCCGGGCAGTAAGCCGGGGCCGCCTCCCCGTAGCGATCCCGAGGACGCAGTGGCGATGCCGAGCCCACGGCCCGAGCAGCCTCCACCGGCCGGCAAGAAGAAGCGGCGGGGCCGTCCAACGATGCGACTCTCGGAAACGATGTCGCGGCTGCTCTGGGCGATTCCCCTGATCGCGCTGGCGGTGACCGTGGTCGTGGTCGGTGGCGAGGTCTTCGCCGCGACAATGATCATCTTCGCCTGGATCGGCCTGACCGAGTTTTTCCGGATGACCGATCGCGCCCAGCCCTTCCGGCTGGTCGCGCTGGGCGCCGCCGCCGCGATGATCGCCGCCGCGCACTTCGGCGGCAGCTTTCAGATGGTGATCGCCGGGGTCGCGTTCTTCCCGGTGATGCTCGGCTTCGTGATCGCTCGCGGCTCGCTGCGCAACGTCACCTTCTCGATGGCGGTGACCGTCTTCGGAGTGGTCTGGATTGTGATCCCGTTCGCCCATGCGGTCTTGCTCCGGGACCTGCCCGACCACGGCGCCGCGCTGGTCGTCGACGTCCTGGTCGCGACCTTCCTCGCCGACACCTTCGCCTACCTCGGCGGTCGCGCGATCGGGCGTCGGCCCCTGGCCCCGGTGATCTCACCGAACAAGACGATCGAGGGGCTGGTCGCTGGCGTGATCGGCGGTGTCGCCGGCTTCTGGCTGGCGGGTCTCTACCAGGACTGGCTCTCGGGCACCGACGCCCTGCTGATGGGCCTGGTGATCGCCCTCCTCGCCCCGATAGGCGATCTGTTCGAGTCCGTGATCAAGCGCGACCTCGACGTCAAGGACTCGGGCAACGTCTTCGGCCCACACGGCGGCTTGCTCGACCGACTCGACGCCGTTCTGTTCACCGTGGTGGCCGGCTATTACTTGAGCTTGGCGATCGTCTTCTAGCGTCTGCTTCCGGCTAGCGCGGCTCGTAGCGCTGGTGGATGCCAAGAGCGTTGCGTCGGTGTCGGTGAAGTAGGCCTGCTTGCAGACGCCAGAGTCGATCGTCTCGCCCAGCTCAACCCCGCGGGCCTCGAGTTCGCCGCGGGCTCCGTCGAAGTCCTCGACGCGCAACGTGACCGCCATGCTGTGCGGCTGGAACTCGCGGCCGAAGGCCTCGGACTGCATCAGGGCCAGGGTCGCCCCGCCGGTCTCGAACTCGACCGCCGGATACTCGCCCCACTGGATCGAGCGCTCGAGGCCGAGCACGTTCTCGTAGAACTCGGCCGCCCGCTCGATGTCCTCTGTGGGTAGACAGACGAAGTCGGTCCCGGTGACCAGGGGTTTTTGCTCACTCATCGCTCGTCTCCTCAGTTGCGGTTCTCCGAATCTGGATGATCGGCGGTCCGCCCGGTCGCCGCCACAAGTCCGAGGCGGCACCAGCTGCTGCCTAAACGGCTTTAGGGCCCGCATAGGGCTCGCCCTAGACTCCCTCGGCGATGAAGAGGGTGTTGATTCTCGGCTCGACCGGGTCGATTGGCGTGCAGGCGCTCGATGTGATCGGGCGCAGCGACGAGCTGCGCGCGGTCGGGCTCAGCGCCGGCACCAATGCGGCGCTCGTTGTCCGGCAGGCCGGCGAGCACGGGGTTCCGATCGTCGCCCTCGCGGAGGACGAGGCTGCAGCCCAGGCACGCAGCGCCTGGAGGGGGGAGGTTCTTGCCGGTGAGGCCGGCGTCCGCGAGCTGATCGAACGCAGCGCCCCCGACCTGGTGCTGAACGCGATCGTCGGCTCGGCCGGGCTCGGCCCGACGATCGCCACGCTCAGCGCCGGGGTGGACCTGGCGTTGGCCAACAAGGAGAGTCTCGTCGTCGGCGGCGAATTGGTAACTGCGCTGGCCGAGGCAAGTGACGCCCGAATCATCCCGGTCGACTCCGAGCACTCGGCGCTGCACCAGCTGATCGCGGCGGAGCAGCCGGGCACGGTCACCCGCTTGGTCCTGACCGCCTCAGGCGGACCGTTCCGCGGTCGCACCGACCTCAGCACGGTGACCCGTGAGCAGGCCCTCTCGCATCCGACCTGGAAGATGGGCGGCAAGATCACGATCGACTCCGCGACGCTGATGAACAAAGGACTGGAGCTGATCGAGGCCCACCACCTGTTCGGGATCGCCTACGATCGGATCGACGTGGTCGTGCACCCACAGTCGCTGATCCACTCCCTGGTCCACCTCAACGACGGCGCCACTCTGGCCCACCTCGGCCATCCCGACATGAGGGTGCCGATCTCCTACGCCCTGCACCACCCGGACCGGGCCGATCTTCCGGTGCCGACGCTGGATCTGGCGCAGGTCGGGGCGCTGACCTTCGAGGAGCCCGATACGGAGACCTTCCCGTGTCTGCGTCTGGCCCAGGAGGCGGGGCGCGAAGGCGGCACCGCACCCTGCACGCTGAACGCTGCCAACGAGGTGGCCGTCGGGGCATTCCTCGACGACCGGCTTCCGTTTGGCTCGATCGCCGAGGTCGTCGAGCGCACCCTCGCCAGTCTGCCGGCGCAGCAGCCGACCCATTTCGAGCACCTGTTCGAGGCTGATGAGCGGGCTCGCCGCTGCGCCGAGGCCGAGGCAAGTCAGCTTTCGGACGCCGGCCGGGTCAACGGCGGCCCACGATGAGCGCCTGGGTGCTGGCGATCGGCGGCTTCGCGACGCTCGTCGTCCTGCACGAGGCCGGCCACTTCTTCGCTGCCAAGGCCGTGGGCATGAGAGTCGAGCGCTTCTTCCTGTTCTTTCCCCCGAAGCTGTTCAGCATCAAGCGGGGGGAGACCGAGTATGGGATCGGGGCGATCCCGCTCGGCGGCTTCGTGAAGATCACCGGCATGAACCCCGAGGAGGAGATCCCGGAGGAGATCGCCGACCGCGCTTACTACCGGCAGCCGGTCTGGAAGCGGATCTTCGTGATCGCCGCGGGCCCCTTCGTCAACATCGTGCTCGCCTTCGTGATCTTCTTCGCGATCGCCGGCGGCTTCGGGCTCGACGGTGAGACCACCAACGAGGTCGGCCGGGTCGCCGACGACCTGCCGGCCGGCGCGGTCCTCGAGCGCGGCGACCGACTCGTCGCCGTCGACGGCACCGATGTCAGCAACCTGCGCGGCGAGGCCCTGACCGACGAGGTCAGCGGCCTGATCGGCGATCACGAGTGCGCCGGGGAGCTGACCGACGGGTGTGAAGCAACCAGCGCGGTCGCCCTCACAGTCGAGCGGGGCGGCGAGCCTCGCGAGGTCGAGGTGACGCCGGTCTACGACGTGCCGACCGAGGCTGAGGCCGAGCTCGGGGCCGAGCCCGCGATGCGAATCGGCTTCGGCTATGTCGGCGAGCGCGAGCGGCAGGGTCTCGGCACCTCCGCCGAGTACTCGGTCGACACTGCCTGGTTCATCGCCAGCCGCACCGCGACGACCTTCTCCCGGATCCTCGACCCCGAGCGGCGCAAGGAGATAACCGGCGTGGTCGGCGCCACCGAGGTGACCCGTCAGAGCTTCGAGTTCGACTCCCGGCAGGCGCTGTTCGTGCTCGGCGTGATCAGCCTCTCCCTGGGCCTGATCAACCTGCTCCCGTTCCTGCCCCTCGACGGCGGCCACATCTTTTGGAGCCTGATCGAGAAGGTGCGCGGGCGTCGGCCGGCGCTGGCAACGATGGAGCGGGCCAGCTTCATCGGCTTTGCCCTGGTCTTAGCACTGTTCGTGATCGGACTCAACAACGACATCGATCGGATCACCGGGGACGGTTTCAACGTGCGCTGAGGGTGCGGTAGCTTTCAAGGCGAACTTTCTGGCACCGAGGCTGAGGAGAGGATCGGATGAAAGTGAGCACGTCGGAGGGCTACGCAAGCGGCGGACCCGGGGCGGACCTGGTCGCTCCGAATCTGGCCCTGGCCTTTCATGCGACGGTCGAGCGGCTCGGCGACGCGCGAGCGATCGTCGCGGGCAAACGGGAGACGAGCTGGAGCGAGCTACGGGCCGGCGCGGCGGCGGCGGCCGGTGGCCTCGCGAGCCTCGGCGTCGGCAAGGGCGACACCGTGGCATTGATGCTGAACAACCGGCCGGAGTTCATGGCCCTCGATCTGGGTGCCGTAACCCTCGGGGCCGTCCCGTTCTCGATATATCAGACCTCCTCTCCCGAGCAGATCGCTTACGTCTGCTCCGATGCCGGAACAAGGGTCGCGGTCGTCGAGAAGATGTTCCTCGAGACCTTCATGAAGGCCAAGCGGGAGCTGCCCGAGCTTGAGCATGTGATCACCCTCGACGGGGAGGGCGGCACGATCACCTACGACCAACTGCTCGCGGTAGACGCGGACTTCGACGACGGCGTCGCGGATCAGATCGACCCCGACGACGGGCTCACCCTGATCTACACCTCGGGCACCACCGGGCCGCCGAAGGGGGTGGAGCTCACCCACCGCAACTTGATGAGCCTGGTCTCCTCGGTCGACGACATGATTCCGTTCCCGGAGGGGGACGAGAACCGCGTGATCTCGTGGCTGCCGGCGGCTCACATCGCCGAGCGTGGTGCCCACTACTACCTCCCTGTGGTCAAGGGGGTCTCGGTCACGATCTGTCCCGATCCGCGCAAGATCATGGAGACGTTGCCCGAGGTGCGGCCGACCTGGTTCTTCGCCGTGCCGCGGATCTGGGAGAAGCTCAAGGCGGGCCTCGAGACGATGCTCGACGGCCTCCCCGACGAACAGCGCGAGCCCGCCCAGAAGGGCCTCGCGGCCGCGCTCGCCAA